>CALYVN010000082.1 GCA_945494785.1 uncultured Alistipes sp. | reverse complement strand
TATATTTGCATAACAAGGCCGTATGCGGTCGTATGAAGGTCGCAGGCGATTGACGACAACAAAACAAAAACGATATAAATTATGGAGTACGCAAATCATCTGGGCGACTACTCGTCCGCACAATCGGAGGCACAGATTGCCGCCATCGTTGCCGAAATGAAAGAGGCTGCCACAGCCAACCAAACCAAAGAGGTTTACAAATTCTGTCTGTCGGCCATCGACCTTACCACGCTGACCTGCAACGACTCGGTGCAGTCGGTTACCGACTTCGCCAAACGTACCGTAACCTTCCCCGAGAAGTATCCCGACATTCCGAACGTCGCATCCATCTGTGTCTATCCGTCGTTCGTTGAGACCGTCGGAGTGGCGATAGACGGTACGCCGATGCGCATAACGAGCGTGGCAGGCGGTTTCCCTTCGTCGCAAACCTTCTTGGAGGTAAAGATGTTGGAGGTGGCAATGGCCGTCGAAAACGGAGCCGACGAGGTGGATATCGTGCTGAATGTCGGCAAGATGCTTACGGGAGCCTACGACGAAGCGGCAAACGAGGTCGAGATGATTCGCTCGGAGATGGACAAGGATATAGTGCTGAAAGTCATCATCGAGTCGGGTGCACTCAAAACTCCCGAGTTGATTCGCAAGGCCTCGCTGCTCTCGATGTTGGCGGGTGCCGATTTCGTCAAGACCTCGACCGGCAAAATCGACGTTGCAGCAACTCCCGAAGCGGCTGTGGTGATGTGTCAGGCGATTAAGGATTACTACGAAAAGACCTCGCGCAAGGTCGGATTCAAGGCTGCGGGCGGCGTGCGTACGCCTAAGGATGCCGCACTCTACTACACAATCGTCGAGCGTATTTTGGGCAAGGAGTGGCTTACGACCGATTTGTTCCGCATCGGAGCATCGTCGGCAGCCAACAACCTGCTCTCGGCAATCGTCGGCGAAAGCGTAAAACACTTTTAACCGCAGGGCTCGGCACAAATATCGCGGGCGGTATGACTTATATATAATTTGCGGGGCAACAGCCCCGCAAAAACACTAGCCACTAACCACTCTTTCTGCCCGTCATTCTCGAACGGAACGAAGTGTAGTGAAGAATCTCGGGCATAGGACGGAGGGCATAGAGCAAAGAACAACGGACAGAAAAAACCTCGTATTCGACCGAAACAGATTTTTCGCTTCGCTCAGAATGACGGCGTGGGTATATAAAAATTAGCGGGGCAACAGCCCCGCAAATTATTAGCCACTAGCCACTAATTACTCAATGCCCCTATCTGTCTTTGCGCTTTTCGATTTGGCGTTTGAGGGCGTCGAGAGCCAAATCGACAGCCTCTTCGAATGTCTTTGCGCGTTGTTCCGCCATTATGTCTCCGCCGGGGACGTGCAATGCCACCGAAGCGACCTTGTTACCCTTTTCGCTGTCCTTGTCGAGGCGCAGAATTACATCCACCCCCGTAGGACGGTCGGCAAAGCGTTCCAAACGCGACATCTTTTTCTCCACAAATTCGAGCAGTTGCTTGCCCGCATCGAATTTCACTGATTGAATTTTAACGTCCATAGTACTTTGATTTTATGGTTATCGGTTGGTATGCAACCGTTGTTTACTTGTCGTTCCTCGCCCGATTGTGGGGGTGAGCCTTGGCATAGACGCTCTGCAACTGCGTTATGCTGTTGTGCGTGTAGTTTTGGGTCGTCGTGAGCGACGAATGCCCCATCAACTCCTGTATGTCGCGCATGTCGGCATTGCGGTTGAGCAGATGCGTTGCGAAGGTGTGCCGCAGCACATGCGGACTTTTGCGCCCGTGTACATTGGCGGCCTGCAACTCCTGTTCGACAATCCGCTGTACCGACGAACGCGATATGGGCTTGCCGTTGCGGATGCTCTGTTCCGTAAATATCAACGGAAAATCGTCGCCCGATATTATGCCCTCGCGATGCAGTCGGTCGATGTAGTCAGTTATGCGCCGTGTTACCTCGTGCAAAATCGGTATTATCCGCTCCTTGTCGCCCTTGCCCCGCACTTTCAGCGTCGCAAAATCGTCCGAAAAGTCGGTGGTGCGTATGCCGCACAACTCTGCAAGTCTTATGCCGCAACTGTAAAGCAACGCCACAATCAATGCATTGCGCTGTTGCCGCAGATCTTGGCTTTCACTCTGCTCCCTGACGTTTTCGAGTACCGTCTCCATGCGGGTCTCGGGAACGAAGGTGGGGAGTTTGTGCGGCGTTTTGAGCGAGGAGATGCGTTTGAAAATATCGTTGTTCACCACGCCCCGCTTGCGCAAAAACCTGTAATAACTCTTCAACGACGAGAGTTCGCGATTCATCGATGCCGGTTTGATTTTGTCGTGTTCCATGCGGTGCAAAATCCACTGGCGCACATCGTCCGTGTCGATTCGTTCGGGTGCGAACTCCTCAATCGGCAGCGATGCCCGCTCGCAACACCATGCCGCAAACTTCTCCATATCGCGCCGATAGTTGTGTACGGTCAGCGGCGAATAGCGGCGTTCGGCCTCTATGTAGTCTGTAAAATCCTCGAACATCTCCATAACAAAGATAGCAAAAAGTTGGCGGTTGCGCAACGAATACCCGAATTTATTGCGGTTTTATATGCGGAATATCCGTTTTTACACCCGATTGCCGGTGGTGGGACAGAGAGTAAATATGGCTGTATATCGCTGTAAACAAATAGGTTGTAAATTATTGTTAAAAAATATGAAAATTTTACTGAAATTTTTTAATAAAAAACTTGCACGAAAAGCAAATACGCCTTATCTTTGCGGGTGAAGTTTTAAGGTTCATTTAGGTTAGTAGTTTTAGGTTGGTTGAGGAAATCGGAAGGTTGCGACACATGGTCGCTAAGACTCGCGAGAGGTGCTCTCTCTGAGTCGAAAACCTCCGAAGACCTCATTTTTTTTGTCTTTGGGTGCGGCTATTATGGGAGTTCTAAGAGAACTATGATATAGCAACAAGGTGTTTATTCTATATTTATT
>CALYVN010000081.1 GCA_945494785.1 uncultured Alistipes sp. | reverse complement strand
GATTTGAGTTGCGATTTGTAAGCAATATCGCCTCTTTGCGGGGTACAGAACGATAAACGATAACGATATATTTTTACAAAACGATAAACATCAATCACTTAAACAAAACACTTTAATTTAAATCAATCATGTTGAAAAAAGCGTTTACAACGGATTCGACGTATTGTGCACCGTCGATCCGAGAGGTTAAGGCCTCGCTTGAATCCGGATTTGCTGCATCGACAGGCGTCGATGTGGACGATTACACCGATGGAAATCTGGAATGGTAAACTGATGTCAAACTTAAAAGAAAAATGAAAATTATGAAAAAGTTCCTGCTTTCGATGAGTTTGATGTTCGTTGCATTGACTCTCACTTCTTGTGCAAAGGATGCCGCAGAGGAAAACGTTGTTCCTGCCGGCAAAGGTTTCTCTTTCGTGGCCGACATCGACGGCACACGTGCTACTGTTGACGGTATGAAGACCGTATGGGAGTCGGGCGATCAGGTTGCCTTCGGTGGCGTAGCCGAATCGTCCACTTATACTACCTGCCGTCTGTACGGCTTCGACTATGTTTCGGGCAACAAGTTCTCGAATGCTACCAGCACATTTACCGCAGCCAACCAATTTTATGCAGTTTGGCCTTCGTCGCTCGATGCTGGCAAATATCTCGAAGTCTATACGACTCTCAGCACCGATGAGGCCAAACCGGCTCACCGCACGGCTCAATACTTCAATGTAGGTTACAACAAGACCACCGGTGTCGTTCAGAACGGTGCCACTGCGGCTCACGTGCCTGCTGTCGCTCCTATGTATTGGAAGAGCGAAGGCGCAATCTCGCCTGAGGGTGTTGCCGTACAGTTCCACCACGCAACTACTTTGATGAAGTTTACCGTAAAGAATGCCGAGGATGCCGACATCACCATCGAGAGCCTCCGCTTCGCAGTGCCTACTGCTACCAAAATTTGCGGTACCTACTACATCAACCTCGCTACGGGCGAATTGGTTTCGTCGGGTGCAAGTTATGTTTACAATGCTGCAACCGTTGAGGTAACCAACGCCACTCCTATTGCGAAGGACGGTACGTTCGACGTATATATGCCGCTTGCTCCGTTTGCACTCAATGCGGGCGACGAGATTACGATTCTCGTTTCGACAACCGACGGTGCAACCTGCACCTTCCATCAGACCA
Source organism: uncultured Alistipes sp. (assembly GCA_945494785.1). Classification (GTDB taxonomy): domain Bacteria; phylum Bacteroidota; class Bacteroidia; order Bacteroidales; family Rikenellaceae; genus Alistipes. The sequence goes on along the minus strand of CALYVN010000081.1, from coordinate 1,896 downwards.
TCGCTTCCAACCTCACTTTCGAGGCAGGCAAACTCAATACCAAGACCATCGAGTTCCACAAGGATGCAGTCGTTGCCGAGCAGTGGACTGTCGATCAGTTGTATGCTGCTATCGAGGGTGGTACGGTCGCATTTACGGGTAAGACCGTCAAGGGTTATGTTTCGGCTATGGCTGTCGATAACACGCATACCCTCTCCAACGGTACGTTAATCCTTACCTCCAACTCGGGCAATGCCGGCAGCGCGGTTAAGTTGTTTGACCAGCCAACGGTTACAAACCGTGCCGTCGATACCGAAGGCTTGTTCGTAGGTGCCGAGGTTATCGTCGCACTCGACAATGCAACTGTTGCAGCTTACGGCGGTTTCCCTCAGTTGAAGGGTATCACTGCCGACGATGTGGAGATTCAGAGCGACAAAGTTTGGAGCATCGTTCCGGTTACTTTGACCATCGCCGACTATACTGCCGACTATGCCAAGTATCAGAACGTATATCTGGCATTCGAGAATGTAGAGCCTATACAGGATTATGCAGCCGCCAACAGCACCAGCATCAAATTTACCGACGGTACCAACGAACTGCTTGTTTTCAACAATTCGCGTTGGACTGCAGGCGCTTCGTGCAAGATTGCAAAGCAGCAGGGTACTCTCTATGGTCTCGGTCAGGCTTACAACACCACAGCCGAGATTACCAATACCGACGTTAAACAACTTGCAGCATTCGCTCCGGCTTGCGTATTGAGCGCAGAGAGCCTCTCGTTTACCGCCAACAACGGTACCGCAGGTTCCGCTCCTGAGGCACAGACCGTAACCGCTACTTTGGCAACGGGTTGCACTCTCGGTACCATTAGCGCGGATGCAGGTTGGGTTACCGTACTGCCTGCCGACGATTCTACAATTTTGGTAAGCGTGGCGGAGAACACGGGCGCAGAGCGCAGCGCAACCATTACGGTCAATGTAATGAAGGATGCTGCCGTTGCCGCAGTCAAGACTATCGCCGTAACGCAGAAGGCTCCGGGCGCAGCAGCAGAAAAGACTGCAACGTTCGAGTTCAGTAAATTAGGTTGGGCAAACGGAGTTGCAATTGCAACTCCGGCAGTCGTGGACGATATTACGATAACATTCGATAAAGCCACTGCAAGTAATGCCACTGCATACTACAATACAGGTGCAGCGGTTCGTATGTATCCGAAGAGTACTTGTGCTGTTAAAGGTGGTAATATTACCAAAATTGAGATAACCTATGAGCAGAATAAAGCAGCCAGCGGTATTTGCTCGCTGACTCCGAGTGCCGGCTCTTTCGATATCTCCGATTGGAGTACCGCAGGTACGGCTACATGGACGGGTAGCGGTGAGCCTACCTTTACGGTTGCAAGTACAAACAATGGTGCGCTCCGCGTTTCCAAGATGGTTGTTACTTACGAATAATCTTCAACAGATTGAATAATCGACGAGGTCGTCCTTGCGGGCGGCCTCGTTGTTTTTGTGTCGTTGCCGTTTCGGAATAGGGTATGTCGGCACGGTTTGTAAGTGCGGCTGTTCTAAGAGTTCTATGAGAACTACGATATAGCAGCAAGTTTTTTTAATTTGCCTTGAAATTCTGAAACTCTTAAACACGGCTGTTTCTCCGTCTCCTGCCCTCTTAGAACTTTTAGTTCTCATAGATCTCTTAGAATAGTTGGCACGTGCCGACCGTCCCGTTATACCCGCGACCACACAGCAGCAGATGCTTTCCTCACTTGCTGCGCAAGTGTGGCATGACGTTTTTCTGCCCGTCATTCTCTTTCGGAGCGCAGCGCAGTGAAGAATCTCGGGCAGAGAGCGGAGAGCAGAGAACAACGGGCAGAAACTGCGCATCCGTCCACAACAGATTCTTCGCTTCGCTCAGAATGACGGTGTG
>CALYVN010000080.1 GCA_945494785.1 uncultured Alistipes sp. | reverse complement strand
ATACCTCCGACCAAACCCTCTGGAACCCCTTAAACTCTTCAACTATTCGAACCTTACATTCTCACCTCGACCGGACAGTAAGCCTGTACGCCTTGGCGGTTGAGTACCTGTTTCAGCGAGGTGAACTCCTGCCATGCGGCAAACTCCTCGCCACCCATGATGCGGGCGCGTGCCTGCACGCTTACCGACTGCATCAGTGCGGCAATCGGCGAGAGTTCCTCCAACACCTCCGTAACGGCGAAGTTGTCGGCTATGCCTGCCTTGTCGGCTGCAATGGCGATGGCATCCTTCAAACCGCCGTTGATATCGACCAGACCGATACCGAGTGCGCGTTCTCCGCTCCATACGCGGCCTTCTGCCACTTCGAGTACCTTCTCCAACGGCATGTTGCGGCCTTCGGCAACCTTGCCCGTAAAGGTGGCATATACCTTATCGACGCTGCGAATCAGCACGGCATGTTCGGCAGGGGTACTTTTGCGCAGGTTGAGCATGCCGAACGCGCTCTGTCCGAAATCGGCGGAGCGGTTGGTCTTGGCGCAGTCGAATGTCAGACCCGCCTTGTTGCGCAGCATGTCGCCACCCTCGAAGAACAGACCGAATACGCCTATCGAGCCGGTGAGCGTCAGACGGTCGGCAACGATGGCATCGGCACCGCACGAAATATAGTAACCTCCGCTGGCTGCATAGGCACCCATTGATACGATAACGGGCTTCTCTTTTTTCAACAGTTCGACCTCGCGCCATATCTCGTCGCTCGCCAAAGCACTGCCACCCGGCGAATTGACACGCAGCACGACAGCCTTTATATCCTTGTCCTTGCGGGCGCGTGCGAGAGTCTCGGTCAGGCGGGCAGGGTAGATGTGGTCTCCCTCGCCGTCGCCGTCCAAAATGTCGCCGTTGGCATATACGATGCCGACCTTCGGCGACGAGAAATCGACTACCGGCACATTGGCTGCGCAATACTCGCCGAGTGAAACGATGTTGTATTCGTCATCGATGTTCTTCTCAACGCCCAAATCGGCGAACACATTGTCCATTTGGTCGGCATAGAGCAGCGCATCGACCAACTTGTGCTTTACGGCATCCTCCGGAAACAACACCTCCAAATTGTCTGCCAAACGGTTGAGTTCCTTGACATCTATGCCGCGAGCCTCGCCTACGGTCGAGGTGATTACGCCCCACATGTCGTCCAGCATCTCCTGCATCTGCTTGCGGTTGGCGTCGGACATCTTGTTGAGGATGTAAGGCTCGACAGCACTCTTGTATTTGCAGACGCTCGGACGGAACACTTCGGCGTGCAGACCGAGACGGTCCATGGCGTTCTTGAAGAACATCAGCGTCGTAGCCATACCTGCCCACGACACTCCGCCTTCGGGTTGCAGATAGATTTTGTCGGCTGCCGAAGCGAGATAGTAACCCCCCTGCGAATAGTTGTCGTTGTAGGCAACCACGAATTTGCCGCTCTGCTTGAAATCGACCACAGCCTTGCGCAACTCCTCGATGCCTGCGCCCGAGATACCGCCGTTGCCCGTCAGGTTGATGTACAAGCCCTTGATACGGTCGTCGCTCTTGGCTTTGTCGATTGCGCTCAACGCGTTGTAGAGCGTTATCGAGCCGGTCTGCTCCATCGTCATCGGATTGATGCCGCCGAAAGGGTCGCTCGACGGAGCGTCGAGGATATTTTCCGCCATGTCGATTTTCAAAATCGAATTGTCGGTAACGACGGTCGGCATCGAACCGAACGAGCCTGCTATGCCGCACAGTACCACAATCCACAACAGCGTGGAGAGTACACCGCCGACAACTACTGCCAACAGGGCGGCGAGGAAAATTTTCAGGAACTTCATAAACGTTTTATTTTTAGTGTAATGAATGTTTTATAGGGCTGTTGTTCGGCGGGTTGCGGGGGCATTGTACAGCCCGTTGCAGCCCGTCTTCACCCGACAAAGTTACAAAATTTATACTATACATAGGTATCCGCGTGCGACTTTTTCGGGCAAATTTCGGACAGATGTCGGGGCATGGTGTCGGCGTTGCAGATTGTTTTGCCGTTGGGTATAGGCGCGGTTGTCGCTGCTGTGGCACCGATTTTTACACCGTGTTTGCCCCCCCCTTGTTGCGCGGGCTATGCGTCGGCCATTCGCCGCAGGAGCGCCTCCTTCAAATCGTCGGCAGGGGCGAGCGCGAGTTTGCGGCGTATGTGCGACCGCTGGCTGTTGATGTTGCTCGCACTCTTGCCGAGCCGTATGCAGATGTCGTTCTGCCGCTTGTCCTGCAAAATCATCGCGCAAATCTCCGCTTCGGAGGGTGTCAGTTCGGGACAAGCCCGCCTTACCCTCGCAGTTGTCATGCTCTGCTGCTTTTGATAAGCCGACACCGCCTCGATGATGTTGCGTCGGGCACGTTCGCCGACCATATCGAGCAATCGTCCCGTCGTTCCGTCTCCCTCGCGGCTCTTCGACAGCGCGACGAATGCCTTGACCTGTTGCTTGTCCATGCGCAGCAGCCACTGTATCTCCTGTTCGTCCTCGCGCATGTCGCTGTTCTCGGTTTCGAGTTTGTCGGTGCAGTGGTATATACGGCTGCTCGACAGGCAGATAATGAAAAAGATGAAGAAGAATGCGGGGCAAAACTCCTTCATGAACGAGTTGTCCATGACCACCATGCTGTAACAATACGCGCTCAAAGCCATTGCGCTGAGTATGTAGGGCAGGTGTTTGAGGTAGGCCATCGCCGCCAATAACACCACGACCACCGCCAAAAACAAGTTCTCCATCAACAGCGGACTTGCGTAGGGCGAATCTATCGTCGAACAGTAGGCTATTTCGGCGGCCTTTTCGCTCTGGATGATTAGTGCCAGCGTGCCGATTGTGGCATCGAGCGAGAGTTTGCGGCAGAGATAGAGCGTCATCAATACTGCGGCGAAAAGCCACAAACCGAATTTGAGCCACACCAAAACGGGGTGTACGGCAACGCATGTAACCATCTGTATCGGCACGATGCCCGCCAAAATGCAGACCGAATAGAGCAGCACGACCAATCGTTGCCTCCGCATGGGCGATGTCTCGCGTCTGTCCAAGAAGTTCTCGATGGATCGACTGATGTATTTGAATGGCGGAATTTTCGAGAACAGTTCCATATTTCACGGTTTTTC
>CALYVN010000079.1 GCA_945494785.1 uncultured Alistipes sp. | reverse complement strand
TTCAAATATTACAAAATTATGTCAAAAGTAACAGTTGTCGGTGCAGGTATGGTGGGTGCCACCTGCGCCAATGTATTGGCTTGCCGCAGCATCGCGAGCGAGGTCGTTTTGGTCGATATCAAGGAGGGTCTCTCCGAGGGCAAAATGCTCGATATGTTTCAGGCTTCTGCCACTTCGGGCTATACGACCAAATTGGTAGGCGTTACCGCTACCGATGCCGAGGGTTACAAGGCTACCGCCAATTCGGATGTAGTCGTTATTACTTCGGGTATTCCGCGTAAACCGGGTATGACCCGCGAGGAGTTGATAGGCATCAACGCCAACATCGTAAAGGGTGTGGTTGCCAATGCCATCAAATGGTCGCCGAAGGCTATTTTCGTCATCATCTCCAACCCTATGGATACGATGACCTACCTCGCACTCAAAGCAGCGGGTGTGCCTAAACGCCGCATTATCGGTATGGGTGGTGCGCTCGACTCGTCGCGTTTCCGTTGCTATCTCTCGAAGGCTTCGGGCGCAGGTATTCAGGACATCGACGGTATGGTTATCGGCGGTCATGGCGATACCACAATGATTCCGTTGGTTTCGAAGGCATCGATTAAGGGTGTGCCTGTAACCAAACTGATTTCCAAGAAGAAGTTGGAGCAGGTTGCTGCCGATACGATGGTCGGTGGTGCTACTCTGACCAAGATGCTCGGTACGTCGGCTTGGTATGCACCGGGTGCAGCGGGAGCATCGGTTGTGGATGCTATCGTAAACGACACCAAGGCAATCATCCCTTGCTCCGTATATCTCGAAGGCGAGTACGGTCAGAACGATATCTGCATAGGTGTTCCTGTCGTTCTCGGCAAGAAGGGTGTGGAGAAGATTGTGAAGATTGAATTGACCAAAGAGGAGGCCGACAAGTTTGCTGCATCGGCAGATGCGGTACGCAAGGTGAACGGTGCGCTCTACGAAATCGGCGCATTGGCCAAATAGCATCCGAATATGTTTCGACAGAATCGGGATTGCGCTTTCGTGCAGTCTCGATTTTTTTGTCTGATTGCCGAAAATAATCTAATTTTGTGCGAAATAATCATAAACCCTCTCTGTATATGAATGCAAAAGTTCCACAGAGCATGGATAACACCCTGTTGCTCGTCGGCATGTTGGCAGGTCCTTTGTTGGTGGGAAAACACGCTTCGACTCTTCCCGTAATAATTATGCTCGCCATAGGCGGATTCCTTTTGGTGCGCGGACGTTCGTTGCCCAACCAAGGCGTCGGCGCGGTGCTGCGCGGTATGGGATTGTACGTGTTGTCGTTCGGCATCGGTGCATGGTTTTCTGTCCTCGATGCCCTTCCGCAATGGCTGGCACAGGCAGGCAGAACGGCAATACTGACGGCAGGAGGCGTATGTATGCTGCGTGCATTGCTGAAAATCGACAATCTCATCGGAAGCACGCGCCTGACGCAGACGACCCGCAACGTGTTGGTGCTTTATATTGTATGGGTGGCGATGACCTCGTTCGTAAACGAATATCTTACGGTGTCGCACCTGACATTCCTCTTTGCATGTTTGGTCTATCACAACCTGCACCGTTGCATCAACAACATCAAGGAGTTGTTCTATACGCAGGCGGGCGAGACCTACGCTCTGCCGGCAGAGTTGGCAGATGTACATCCGTGCAACGAGGCTCTACCTGTCGTCGTTGCAGCAGCCGCAGTTTGCGTTTTTGGGGTATTGTTGCCCGATGTGCGGTTGGATACGGGCGCACTGTTCGGCTATTTGGATAAGAATCTCTTCGGTCCGTCGCTTGTTTTCCCCGTTATAATGATTGTGCTGTTGCGCTATTATGCGGCAATCGACCGCAAGGTGCAGGGCGTAAAGGCTGATGAACCTTACGAGGCAAAGGGTCTCGGCAGCCTGATTGTGGCGGTATTGCTCGGAGTATGGGCAGGATTGGCGACAACGTTGTTCGATTACTTGCACGATGCCGTTATTATATGTATAGGCACGCTTGCGATGCTTGCCGCTTTTGCGTGGATTGAGGCTCCGCGCGGACGACGGCTGCACAAAACCATAATGTCGGTCATCGTCAATGCCGTAGCGATTTTGTGCGGTACGAGCCTTATCGGAGTGGCGATTTTGGCGGCTGCCGTTTTGGTCATGACCAAATTCATGCACTTTGCGCTGCACGATATGCTCTCGTTCGGTCACTCGATACAGTTTACCGACAATCTCGGCGATTTCCATGTTCTCAATCTGGAAACCATGCGCGATGAGAGCGGCGACAAATGGGTGGAGAAGTAACGTCGGCCTTACGCTTTCGACACAATCGGGATTGCCCAAGCGGACAATCCCGTTTGTTTTCCGATATGTTGCATAATGGCGCGTGTGAGCATGACTATTATATAACAAGGGTTATGTCGAGCCGACATAACCCTTGTATTGAAAGCGGATGCTTGCAACCGTCATGCGGTTACTCCTGCTCCTGTTCGCTCAACCACTTTGCGTATTTTTCAAGCAGTTCGGCACGCTTGTCGGGAAACTCTTCGAAACATATACGAATATCCTCGCGGTTACCATTTCTAAATGTTCCGAACGCACCCTCGATAACGGGATTTGGCGTACTTGCAAGCAACTTGCCCGAATGCGTTACGCCGTTGGTTCCGTCCGGCAAAATCTCCGTTGTGTAGATTGTTCCTGTTTCGGCATCGTATGCAACGGTGTATTTCTTAAACCATCCATCGTTAATAATAGCTGTACTGCGTAGATATTCCAACAATGTCGTTGAATCAATCATCGTATATTTATGTCCCGCTAAACCATCCCAATCCGAATTAGCTTGGAATAGCCATGTATTATCAGATTGCTTTTCGTACCAATCTGTTTTGGCATAACAACTATTGAGAAGAACATTTGTAAAATTGCTGAAATTTGTCTGATTGGTTGTATAGTCGTTAGGAACTATATCTCCCAAAAACGGATCGATGATTTCGGGTACATCTTCGTTCGGATTATCGCCCTCTATATTGTCGCACGATACTGCCAGCATTGCCATTGCAATTACCGACAAAAAGCAAAAATACTTTTTCATAATTCTATAAGTTTAAGGGTTTTTATTAGACGCAAATATATATATATATACCTAATTATCAAATTTTTTTGCGAAAAAAAATTCAAATTAAACAT
>CALYVN010000078.1 GCA_945494785.1 uncultured Alistipes sp. | reverse complement strand
TATTGTCGTTTTGTTGCCCGTCATTCTTGAACGGAGCGCAGCGCAGTGAAGAATCTCGGGCAAATAATTGCGCATTCGTCCAAAGCAGATTCTTCGCTGCGCTCAGAATGACGGAAACGGTTTTTGCGTATAACGGGTGGCTTATCACATGCGGCTTATATAGGAGACCTAAGAGTTCTGGGAGTTCTGGGTGTTCTGGGTGTTCTAGGAGAACTATGATAGGCAGCAAGGTCTTATATTCTATTTCATCTGCCCTTAAACACTGAAACCTTTTCACCCTCTGAAACACATTAAACTCTGAAACCTCTTAAACTCTTCTATCCGCATCCTGCCCTCATAGAACTCTGAGTTCTCTTAGTCCTCTTAGAATCGTCGGCACTTACGAGCAGTACCGTTATACGCACAAAAACCCAACAACCGCACCCTGATGGGTGCGGTTGTTGTATTAGCGCAGCAGTGTGCGCTTATGTCATGCGACTGTGCGCCGTGTTCTGCGATTATTCGAGAACGACGCTGGATACCACGATAGATGCTTCCGCTACACGCAGAGTACCTACCAAGCGACCGCCTTCTGCCTCGATATCGGCAGCAGTAACAGCCTCGCCATTGATTGTGGTAGTGTTCTTGATGGTAATAGGCAGACCCTCTGCACCGATGGTAACTGCAACGGCAGCAACACGTGTACTACCGATAACCAAACCTACGTTGGTATCTGCCGAAGACTCGATTTCGCAATCCACGATACAGTTCTGAATGGTCTTTGCACCACCGATTGCTGCAATCAGCGCACCCGTATCGTTGTTGGCATCCGAGTTGTTGGTAATTTTACCATAGCTCTCGCAACCGTCCATCAAAACAGTGTCGTCATCAGGGCAGTTGGTATAACCTACGATACCGCCGATTTCGCTCGCATAGATCTCAACTTTTCCGGTTTTGGTGTTGGTTTTTTCGGTATAAGTAGCACTCAGCATGGTAACAGGACCGCGGTTGATACAGTTGGTAATAGTACCGTTGTGTGCAGCAAACAGACCACCCGTAATCATGGTCATCATTGCCTCTGCAAGCACTTCGCCTTCGTTGACGCAACCTATTGCAGTGTTGCCCGAACCTGCCTGATAGCCGCCCGAGATACCTCCCGTATAACTGCGGGTCGTAGTTTTGCCGAGAGCAACCACGTTGCTGTCAACGAACCAAACCTTACCGTAGTTTGCGCAGTTCTTAATGGTGTTGCTCGGACCTACCGTACAGCCATATACGCCACCGAGATAAGTCTGTGCACCACCCATGGTAACGGTAACAAGTGCATCCTTCTCGTTTACGCAGTTCTCGACAGTACCCGTAGGCAGACCTACGATACCGCCAATCGGATGCCAAGTTGCGCTGGCAGGAGCATAAAGCTCTACCGTACCATAGTTGTGGCAATCCTTGATAGTACGGGCTTTGTTGCTTACGGTACCCTCTTTCGGATAACCTACGCTACCGCAAACACCGCCGATTGCAGGGTGACCCATGTTGCCGACGCCACCGCTGGTGTAAGATTTGGTCGCACCGAACTTAACCTCCTCTGTACCGTACAGGCCGATATAACCGTGGTTTTCGCAACCCGTTACCTCGCCATTGACATAACCTGCGACACCGCCGATTACCGGACGGGTAATCTGTGGCGAATCCGCAGCCTTGTATGTATTGGTGCGGATGCTTACATCGCCATAGTTCTTGCAGTAGTTGATGTTGCAAGCAGTATAACCCGTAATACCACCGACGTTAGGATATGCACCCTTGTAAGCCTTGTCGAGATAGAAATCTACCTTACCCTCGTTGATACAATTCTCTACGATACCTGCCGAGTTGCAAGCACCCGACACACCGCCGAGATATACGTTCTTCCAACCATTGACACCATCAATATCAACGGTAACATCACCCTTGTTGATACAGTTGGAGAGCGAAGGCGAACCTGCTACACCACTTGTATCGGCAACGATACCACCGAAGTAGTACGAACCAGCCGTCATCGAAGGGATGGTAATCGTAAAGTTGCCCTCATTGTAGCAGTTGGTAACCAATGCAGCCGATTTTGAGCCCGACATACCTACGAGAGTACCTATCATATATTGTACCGAAAGGTCTTCGGTCGGAGCGAATACCACGTTAGCATAGTTGGAGCAACCAGAAACAGTGCCGAGGTTATTAGTAACGATAAAGCCCTTGTAACCCGGAGCAGCATTCGACACATCCATCGAGCAGGTCTTGTCGATAACGATATTTTTGACCACAGAGCCGGCATCTGTTTGTGTAAAGAGACCCGAACCGTCGGACTCCCAATTCAACAATGCGCAACCGCGACCGTCGAATACGCCGTTGAACGATGCGGCAGGAGTGATGGTTACGCCCGTCAAATCAATGTCGCTACCCAAAACGACCTCACCGTCGGCATTCTTCCAAGCCGAATAGTCGCCTGCCGTACAAGCATCGAGGAACGCCTGCAACTGAGTTGCGTTGGTAATCTCGGTCTTCTGCTTGTCAGGATAGAACTCTATCTCAGGCATCACGAGTACCTTGCCTGCATTGATGGTGCAACCCGTTGCCGAGTATGCCGTCTTGGTCAGATACGCACCATCGGATGCGATAACCTCGACCGTAAAGCCCTTGGCATATACACCCGGAGCAACCGAAGCAACGACAACGGCAACATCCTCTGCATAAGGGATGGTACCCTCTGCCTCGACCTCAACGAAATCGCAACCTGCGTATGGACGGATAAGTTCGCCCGTAGCATAATCAACCTCGAATGCTCCCGACAACGACTCCAAATTGTTGGAGCGAACGACAACCTTCTGAATCTCTTTCTCGTCGCCCTTTATGATAGGGAGTTTGATGAAACCGCAAACGTTCTTCAACGAAATCTGCTCGGTCTCGGAGATACCTACCATCGTTGCAGTCTGATTGCCGAACGACGATGCAACATAGTCCTGTGTGATGTCGGCAACGATAACGTGTCCGTGTGCATCGACAGCATCTGCAGGATAAACCACTTTATAAGGAGCAAAAACGCCCGAAACTTCGAATGAAGCCGACGAAGAGCCTACAAACTCCGCAGCGATAGGGGTAGAAACCTTATCGTTAACGGCAACGCAGTCGCCTTCGCTCCAAAGCACCGGATAAGTCTCACCGCTCTTGTCGCCGAGCGATGTACGTGTAGCGTCAACAGAGACGCCGAGAACTACTTTGTTGCCTTTGATGACAACATCATTGGTTGCATCCTTTGAGCAACCTACGGCCAGCATTACCAATGCCAAACCGAAAATAATTGAACTCTTTTTCATCTTTTTTCTCTTTTTTCTCGGTTTAACATTTACTCATCCCACTCTCCGGTCTCCTCACCGACACCGCCGATCAGGATGCTGTTACCGAAACCTGCCTCACAACGAATGTGCAGAT
>CALYVN010000077.1 GCA_945494785.1 uncultured Alistipes sp. | reverse complement strand
AAGATATGTATAAATATGTATTTATTGAATAGCCGTTATGGCAGGCGTAAAATCCCCCTCCCGAAGCAGAATGCGCTACAGATGCACACCCGAAGCATATATAGGGGCTGCTCATCATCTCTTTATGAAAATTTTACCTAACCAAACCATGGAAACAGATTCTATTCCGATGCAAAGTTATGAATTTTTATTTGGGAAATTATCCGCTCGGTCGAATTTTTTTTTAATAATTTTTTGAAAAAATATACGAACGCCGGTGTATCATTCTCCCGTTTTGCGGTGCATATCGCTGCCCGACGGTATCGATTTATCGCTATGTTTCAATAAAATATCGGACAGACTTTGCAGCCTGTCCGATATGCTTTACTCGTGCGTACAACCGCCTTACGAAATTGCGGCGCGGAATGCGGGAATCGTCTCGTCGAGCGACATTCCTTTGCGATATATGCCTGCCGTACCGCCTACGAATACGTTGGCACCCATGCCGGCCATCAACTTGGCGCGTTCGCAACTTACGCTGCCATCGACGCTGATAAGTACCTTCGCGCCACCATGCTCGTCGAGCCATTTGCGTACCGTGCCGACCTTATCCAAAATGCCGTCGATTAACTTCGCACCGGCAAAACCGGGGCGTACCAACATCACCGTAACCATATCCGAGTATGCCATGTGCGGTGCCAAAGCCTCAGGGTCGGTCTCGGGATTGATTACCACGCCGAACGATGCGCCCTTGCCGTGTACATCTGCTGCAAGTGCGCTCAAATCGCGACCGAGTTCGACATGCGTCGAAACGGTATCGCCCGCCTTGATGTCGATTTTCGAGGCGATGAGTTCGGGGTCTTCCGTCATCAAATGAATATCCAACGGCATCGACGTTACGCGGTGCATAGCGTTGGCGAAATCGGGTCCGAAGGTGAGATTCGGCACCAGATGTGCATCCATTATATCGACATGCAGCCAATCCACGCCGTTGCGCTCCAAAGTCTTTATGTCTCGTTCCAGATTCATCAAATCGGAACACATTACCGATACTGAAATTTTGTTTGCCATAGTTTGAGGATTTTAATTTCAATGGCAAAGATACGTTTTTTATTCAAATTTTCCTATCTTTGTACTGTTTTAGGCGGCATTTGCAGCAAAATCGTGGAGTAACAGAAACTTAAAAATATCAACCGACATGAAACGATTACTTTCATTTTCAATTTGTTTGCTTTTGGCGGCTGCCGTATCGGCTCAACCGCAGGTTATCGCCCATCGCGGCTATCATGCAACCGACGGCTCGTGCCGCAACTCAATCGCATCGCTCAAAAAGGCACAGAAACTCGGCATATTCGGCTCGGAGTGCGATATCAATCTGACGAAGGATGGCGAGGTGCTGGTGGCTCACGGCGGCATGCACCCCGACAAGAGCATTTACAAAGATAAATCCATCGAGCGCGTCGATATTCAAAAGAGTACCAAGGCGCAGGTACAGGCCATAAAACTCGAAAACGGCGAGACGATGCCTACGCTGGACGAATATCTTGCTCAAGCCAAGAAGGATAAGAAGACCAAACTGATTATCGAGGTCAAGAAGCACAACACTCCCGCACTCGAAACCGCGATTGTCGAGAAGACGCTTGCCACGGTGGCAGAGTACGGCTTGCAGGAGCAGGTGGAGTATATCGCTTTCCGCCCGTTCGTCTGCACAGAGTTGAAACGGCTCGCTCCCGAAGGGACGAAAATCGCCTACCTCAACGGCGATTATACGCCCGAGTATGTCGCAGGTATGGAACTGACAGGCATCGACTACAAATACAGCGTATTGCAGAAGCATCCGAAATGGATTAAGCAGGCTCACAAACTCGGTCTGACTGTCAATGTATGGACGGTGGACAAAGAGGAGGATTTGCGTTGGTGCATCGAGCAGGGCGTCGATTATATCACGACAGACAACCCTGTATTGGCCAAGCAGTTGATAAAAGAGATGTGCAAATAGCACGAAGGGTTGAAAGGGTGGCCGACAATATCGGTCGCCCTTTCGGCTTTATATGATTGAGACACCCGCGACCGGCATGCAGCGTGTCATGTCGCCAAATTGTGCCTTATGGAGTATATCTATACATTTATGTTGGCGGTAATGGTCATTTTGGCCGTTACGGGTCTTTTTATCGGCGTGATGAACGATGCCGCCAATTTCCTCAACTCGGCAATAGCGTCGCGTGCAGCGTCGATACGTGTCATCATGGCCGTTGCTTCGATAGGCATCGTCATCGGTGCCGTAACATCGAGCGGCATGATGGAGGTAGCCCGCAGCGGAATGTTCGACCCTGCGAATTTCACATTCCGCGATGTGATGATACTCTACCTCTCGGTGATGCTCGCCAACATCATCCTGCTCGACATCTACAACACGATGGGATTGCCCACATCGACGACCGTTGCGTTGGTATTTTGTCTGTTGGGTTCGGCATTGGCCACATCGATTGCCGTCATTACCGCCGACGAGGCTCTGTCGCTCTCGCAAATCGGCAACTACATCAATTCGACCCGTGCCATGGCGATAGTCGCGGGCATATTGTTGTCGGTAATTCTCGCATTCTCGTGCGGCTCGTTCGTAATGTACGTTTCGCGCATCATATTTTCGTTCCGATATATAAAGGTATTCCGCCGTTTCGGCCCGCTTTGGTGCGGAATGTCGTTTACCTCGATAGTCTATTTCGCCCTGTTCAAAGGGTTGAAGGGCGTATCGGCGGACAGCGCGATAATCGGATTTATCGACGACAATCTGCTGCTTTCGCTCTTCGTCTGCTGGATAGTGTGCAGCATGTTGCTATATTTTTTGAGCATCTTCCGCGTGAATATCCTCAAACTCAATATTTTGGCAGGCACTTTCGCTTTGGCTCTCGCCTTTGCGGGCAACGACCTTGTCAATTTCGTCGGTGTGCCTGTGGCAGGTTACGATTCGTATATGCTGGCACGCGAACACGGTACGGATATGATGATGGGTGCTTTGGCATCGGACGCATCGGCAAATATTGGTCTGCTGCTCGCTGCGGGACTTATCATGATAGTTACGCTGTGGACATCGAAACGTGCGCTATCGGTCAGCCAAACCGAGATTTCGCTCTCATCGCAGGAGGAGTCGGACGGTCGCTTCGCCTCGACACCCGCTTCGCGAGGTGTGGTGCGTATGGCGATGAATGTCAATTCGGCATTGGAGCGCATAACCCCGCAGCGCGTCATCGACCTTATCCGCAGCCGCTTCGAGAAACTGCCGCAGACGGAGCGCAGCGAAGGCTCCTACGATTTGATTCGTGCAACGGTCAATCTGACGACTTCGGCTATACTCATCTCTATCGCCACATCGCTCAAACTGCCTCTATCGACCACCTATGTATGCTTTATGGTCTCGATGGGTTCGTCGCTTGCCGATAAGGCTTGGGGACGTGAGAGTGCGGTGTATCGCATCTCGGGAGTTTTGACGGTCGTGTCGGGTTGGTTCGTTACGGGCTTCGGCGCATTCCTTATCGCATTCTGTGTGGCTTTGGCTTTGATGTACGGCGGCAATGCGGCCATTATTGGCGTATCGCTGTTGTGCGGTTGGATTCTGTTGCGCAGCAATATCAAAAAGAATCGTGCGGCTGCTGCCGTAACGG
>CALYVN010000076.1 GCA_945494785.1 uncultured Alistipes sp. | reverse complement strand
TGCACGAGTGTATTCGCCATGCAAATCTACATAAAATTTTCGAATGTTGTATCTCAAACCTGCTCCCGCACCCAATCGCGAGGCGGTAAACCATTCGGTTTCGGCAACAAAATAATCGGTAAGTTGTTCGGGATAGTCGCCTGCACCTTCGACCTTGTCGGTTATGCCCGCTTGTGCCGACGAATTGCCGAATGCTCCCGACAGCGACAACTCTATTTCGAATGCGCCAAACCGCATCGTGGCACGCGCGAATATGCTCGTGGCGTCCATCGAATGGCTGCGGTATTGCGGATATGCGAGCGTCGAAAGGCGGTTGAGCCGATTGTGTCGCGCACCGACGATGATGTCCCAGGTGTCGGTGTAATACTCCGCCTCTGCCGATATGTCGCACCGGCGGCGCGAGAAAATCTCGTTGGAGCCGAATTTGCGCATTATCGTTACGCCGTTTTCGGTAACGGGGGTCAGGATGTTCTCGTCGTTGGTCTGCGAATACCAACCGTAGGTGGCACGGACAAACCAGCGTTTGTCGAACTCCAAGCCGATGTGTGCATCGAGTGCGTCGGAGCGGAATTCGTGCCAAACGGTATGTTTCTCGCCCGAGCGTCCGTTGCTGCTGCGATAGGTTACGTCGGCATAGATATTGCGCCACTGCGCCTGCAACATCGCTCCGTTGGTGAGTTCGCGCACGGGAAAACCCGACACTCCCGCCTCTTTGAGATGGATGCCGCTGCCTGTCCACAATTCGCGCCGACCGTAGCCGATGCCCTTGTCGAAAAAGGCGTAGTAGTTTTCGGACGAGATGCCGTATTCGCCCGCAGTAATCTGCTCGCTCGTCTTGCGGAAAATATAGGTTGCGCCTATCGCACCGTCGGCGAATTTCCAAGTCAGCGACGGTTTTATGTCGAAATCGAGCGCGTTGTTCTTGTGGCGCAAATCCTTGCGTTTGGCGTAACTTTTTGCCGCAATATCGACAGCCACGCCGAGCAGGATGTTATGCCCTACATCTGCCGATACGCCGCCCGTAAAGGAGTATGTTTCGAGGTTTTTGCGCCCTGCCGTAAACTCCAAAATGTCGAACGGATATTGCCACGGCTCGGTAAACATCGACCCGCACATCTTGTTGCCCAACATGTAGTCGTAACCGAAACCTCCCGCGAACGAGACCCGTTTGAGATGATAGACCGAACGCAGTTGCGCACCGAAATTCCAAGCATCCTGCGAAGCGTTGGTCGGCTTGAATGTTACGTCAGTTTTGGAGGCATAGATTTCGACGAACGAAGCCGACTGCTCGTCGAGCCGCAAACCTGCCACACCGCCACCCAAATTCCACGCATTGTGGCGTATGACGGTTTCGTATCGCTCCTGTGCCGAGACCTTGGTGCCGGCGACGATGCAGCATGCGATAATCGAAAGCAATATGTATAACAGACCTCTGCGCATTATTCGTTGTCTTTGAGCGAAGCCTTGTCGCGTTCGTAAAAATCGTTGGTCGAGTTGTTGGTATCGACATATATCGCAAAGCCCGCTTCGGCACTCGCCTGCTCGTCATAATGGCGCATGAGCGAATGGCCGAGATAGGTGTTCGAGAGATAAACATAGCCGGCATCGAGTGACGAGGCGAAACGTTTGCGGTTTTGGCTCGATGTGCCGTCGAAGACCTCGACTGCATCTATTGCCCATGCACGCGGTATCTTTACGACGCTGATAATCGTCGAACCGGGTTTCTGTACGATAACACCCTCGCGTGCGACGAACTCCTGTATCGTACACTCCTGCGCACGGAAAAGTATCACCCCGGGGGATGTTTGCGAGAATGGATAACCGTTGGCAGGTCCCACCTTGACCACCACGTTGAGATAGTGCGAGGTCGGTATCTTGTCGCTCGGTGTGGGATGATAGGTGGTGTTGCCGTAAAATACGGGCGCATAGCACACGAAATCGGCATTTTCCAAATTGACCGAATTGGGATATTGCGCCGTATGATTTATCGCTCCGTTGATTGCCACGACGACATCTTCGCCTTTTTCTATCGGGAAATCGCTGCCGTTGCCACTGAACTGCCATATACATTCGCCTATCGGCAGAAAATCGGGGAAAACGGTCTCGCCTGTCGTTTCGTCGCGCTCTATCCAGACATTCGCTGCCGTCGAGTTGTAAGGCTCGATGACACCTATGCACAAACCGTCGAGGTAGTATGTCTCTGCCGAATTGTTGTGCAGGACGATATATTTATCGACTGCATACGTCCCTTCGAACGGCAATTTGGTACAACCTCCGCAATATATCTCCTTGATGATAAGCGGCGAAGCCAACGACTCCGCAAGGCGCAACTCAATCGCAACATCGCCACTCGCAAGCCGCACTTGGTCGGCAGAGGCATTGAATGTATAACGGCCGCGAGCATCGGACACAGCCACATTGTACAAGCCCTCCGACAAACGGAAATCGGCGGCAATCATCCCCTTCTCGGCATCGGCAACCACCGCTTTGGCGGTATAGGAACGACCCATGTTGTCGTCCATTGCCACAAACTCGGTACCCTCCGTGGCATACGACTCGAAGCCGGCAGGGTAGAGTGCCGTAACGTGCAGCGTGTGCAGCGAAGAGTCGTATTGTCGCTCGGCATCGAGTTCCATACAACCGGTGCAGAGGGCGATAATCGTTGCAATCGTCGCAAGAGGCATCAAAATATGTATCGATATTCGTTTCATCTCTAAAATTTAAGTCGCAGCGAAAGGCCGTAATAAAAGTCGGGCGTAAAAATGGCCGCAACTCCCGTGGCGTATGAGCGGACAGCCTTGCGCGAATTGGTAAAGTTGTTGGCGTAGAACGACAGCGAAACGTGGTCGCCGAACTCCTTGGTTATGCTCAAATTGGCGGAGAAATAGGGATCGTATCCGTCGCGGTTGTATTGGTAGGTGTTGTTGGAGCGCAGAATCAAATTCGAAAACTCCGCTTTGCCTGCCTCGACATCGGTAAACGGATGAATCGCGCCCGTCGTATCCATGTAATAGAGCGGACGAATTGCGGTATAGTTGTCGCCATCAGCCACACTGCCGCCTATCGGGGTCTTGCTGTCGGCAGAGACGTTGAAGGCGTATTCGCTGCCGTTGTACCACGACAGATTCTGCATGCGCTTTACGAGCATGGCCTCCAATCGCAGGGTTATAATCATGCGGATTGCGGGTATATGCGTGGTACTTGTCAGGTTCATGCTGAGCGTGTGCGTCTTGCGACCGTTGTATGTGGCAGACGTGGTCGGGGTATTGACGTAGATGCCGGCATACTGATACGATTTGTTCGGTACGGAGGTATGCGACAATCCTGCTGGATAATACCACGACAGGTCGGTATTTATATATTTGGTATAGTTGTATGCGCCGTCCAATCGGAACTGCGTGCGGATAGCCTCGATTTGCGGAAAGTCGATGACCATCTCCGCACCGCACCGCTCTATGTCCGAGCCGTTGTCCTGCTTGGTCGTGCCGACGAAGGTCTCGTTTATGACGAGCGTGGTCATCTCCGTCCAACCTCCGTTAGGATTCTCGGCATCGCGCACCCGTACTATGCCGGTGTTGCGGTCGATGTCGAATTCGGGCTTGGCAGGGAAAGAGTAGCCGTCGGGCTTTTGGCTTACGCGATAGGTAAACGGAGCGTATTCGGTCGTCAGTTTGTATGGCAGGTGCGTTTTGTTGAAATAGCCCGTCAGCGAAATGCTCATGTCTCCCCATTGCAAATCTATTCCGACCTCCGAATTGCGGTTGCGTTGCCAACGCAGCGAAGGGTTGTGCGTCTGCTTGTACGGCTCGGTGTAGAAGGCATA
>CALYVN010000075.1 GCA_945494785.1 uncultured Alistipes sp. | reverse complement strand
TGCATATATCAAACCGGTGTCGTAGCACCGAATGACCATTTAAGCCCGTTCCTGTGTGCCGTGTTTGGTATTCAGCAATTCGTTGTCGTGTCTATCGCGGTAGTGGACATCGACGATGCCGACGCTTTGGTCGGCCACAATCTCTATCCATGCCTTGTAACGCCACTCCCACCGCAATTTGAGCGACCACACGCCTTTGTTCAGGAATGCTGCCACGTATGGGCTGACAACGAGTTTGATGTAACGATGACCGCGTTCCTGCGTCAATAGCGAGATTTGATTCTCGATTTTTCTGTCGAGCAGTACCGTCGGCTGTATTTTGCCCGTACCTCCGCAGGTTGGGCACACGTCCTGAATATCCTTTACCGCTACCGGACGGATGCGCTGTCGCGTTATCTGCATCAGCCCGAATTTGGTGAGCGGCAATATCTTGTGTCTTGCCTTATCCTTGGCCATAAGACGCGTCATCTCCTCCAACAGCGTTTGGCGGTTTTGCGCCTTATGCAAATCTATAAAATCGACGATGACTATACCTCCCAAATCGCGCAATCTCAACTGTCGCGCAATCTCGGCAGCAGCGGCCAGATTGACCTCCATCGCCGTTTGTTCCTGATTGTCTTCTGCCTTGGTACGGTTACCCGAGTTTACGTCTATGACATTCATCGCCTCTGTGGATTCGATGATGAGATAGGCACCGCGTTTGAGCGAAACATACTTCGCAAACAGCGATTTTATCTGGCGCGAGATGTCGAAATTGTCGAATATCGGCACCGTACCGCGATAGAGTTTTACAATTTTCTCCTTTTCGGGATCGACCGCTCGGATGTAGTTGCGTATCTCGTTGTACATTGCATCGTCATCGACGCATATTTGCGAGAACGACCCGTCCAGATTGTCGCGTATTATCGTATTGGCTCTGCTCATCTCGCCCATAAGGAGCGAGGGAGCCGAATGGCGACGAATTTGCTGGCATATTTTGTTCCACTTCTCCACAGCCGCGAGTATGTCCTGCTCGACGTCTATATCGGTCGCATTTTCGGCAGCCGTACGGATTATGACACCGAAATTCTTCGGCAACACGTTGGCAGCCACACGCCGAAGCCGCTTTTTCGCCTCGTTCGAGCGTATCTTCTGCGACAGAAAGACCTTCGACGAGAACGGCACGAGAACAACATTTCGACCTGCGAGTGAAATATCCGATGTCAGGCGCGGACCTTTGGTCGAGATTGCCTCTTTGACAATCTGTACCATCACGGTCTGCCCGACCTGCAAAAAGGTGCCGATTTTACCGTCGCGCGGAATACCCGCATCTATTTTCAGCGTTTCGAGTTTCAATCCGCGCTTTCCGGGCGCATAACTCGAAACGATTTTGTCCAACGACGAAAAATGCTGACCCAAATCCTGATAGTGGATAAAGGCATCGCGCTCGTGACCTATATTCACGAATGCGGCGTTTAGTCCGGGCATAATCTTACGCACTTTACCGAGGTAGATGTCTCCGACAGCAAAGCCTGTTTTGGCCTGCTCGCGGTTGAGTTCGACAAGCACTTTGTCTTCACAAAGAGCGATGTTTATTTCTGCCGATGTTACATTTACTACTAATTCTCGATTCATTTTGCGAGTTGTAAGATTATTTATCGAAAGACTGTCGGCACAACCGACCCGTATCGTCGTTGCACGTTCAGTCTCCCCTCTGTTGCTGTCTGCTCAATCGTCCCGCGACGCAATCCGACAACCGCCCGACAAGGTCGGTCGGCATCGGCAATCACGCCATGCACCGCCTCTCCGACCGCTGTCAGAGAGGCACACAGACGAACGATGCAAACAAATAGGTAACGCCAAAGAGAGGTGTACTACAATCCCTTCGGCGTTATTTGATACCTATGCGAAGCAATAGTTGTACACTACTTCTTCTTGTGACGGTCCTTACGCAGACGCTTCTTGCGCTTGTGCGTAGCCATCTTGTGACGCTTATGCTTCTTTCCGTTTGGCATTGTTATAATAGATTTTAAGGTTAATCAAGCAAATATTACTTGATTTTTGCTACAAAAGTTTTTGCAGGTTTGAAAGCCGGAATATTATGAGCCGGAATGGTTATGGTCGTATTCTTCGAGATGTTGCGGGCAACCTTCTGCGCACGCTTCTTGATGATAAACGAACCGAATCCGCGGAGATAGACGTTCTCGTTCTTCGCCAACGCATCCTTAACCTCCTCCATGAATGCCTCTACGACAGTCTGAATATGCACCTTTTCCGCACCTGTTTTCTTAGCGATTTCGCTAACGATATCTGCTTTTGTCATAATAAATTAAGAATTAAGTATTTAACACTCAAATTTTATGTCCGTAACACCGATGGCGTGCAATCGTCCTGCACCTCTCGGCATTTCAGCGCACAAATATACATTTAATTTGCCAATATCCCAAATTCTCTGCGCTTTTTTCTTTTTTTTCACTGCGTTAGGCGATTCGATGCCGCCGTTTACGGTCGCGCGTTGAACGCTTTGGCAATGCCCTCCGCTGCTTGGTCGAGCCCTTTTTGGATTTTGCCGCCTATCATCATGCGCATCATCATATTCAATTCGGCATGCAGCACCAAACGCATGCGGGTATCGGTCGCCGAAACCTCGTGCAACTGAATCCAAAAACTAAAATCGACAGGCAATCCGCCGCCCTCCTCGTCGCTCTGAATCTTGACATGTTTATTCTCGACCTTTTCGACCATTTTCAGTCGGACGGTAGAGCCTTTGACCTTGAACGAACATGTATCTGCCGTGGCATGCCACTCCTCGACCTTGTCTGCAACGGCAGGCGTCAGCAGCGAGAAGTCGGATATCAGCGGATATATCTGCGACACGGGACGCAGGATTTGTTGTTGTTTCGATTCGTATTTCTCCATAATTTTCTTACGTTTAGGGCTTAACGGGCTGCAAAGATAATCTTTTTTGACCATTTCGCCACATCCGCATCCGCTTTTTTGCATCACGGCGGCAAAAGCGCAAAAAAATAGTCGGGCGTTTCACAACGTTCCGACTATTCCGGGACTGACGCCCCTAAACTACTAACCCAAACTTAAATAAAATAGAAGAAACCTCACTACGGTTGCTGTCCGCAGTCGTAAGATTGTTATGCAATCTTCGTACCAATAACGTATTTTGTGCCAAAAAAATTGTGCCGACACAAAAAATCGGCACAATTTTATTTAATTGACAGAGGCTATACAGCACCAAGCCACGCCTATTTTGTATTTTAGGCTGCGCGAGCAGGTTTGTTGTCGCAGCATGATTTGTTGTTTGTCTGTTGCTATACGAACAGGTCGCTATCGGCAAAATGTATGCCCCATTCGTAGCGGGCATTCTCGTCGCTGTCCGAAGCATGAATCGCATTCTGCTGTTTGCTCATTCCGTACAGACGGCGCACCGTCCCTTCGGCTGCCTCGGCAGGGTCTGTCGCTCCTACCGTTTTGCGCAGTTCGGGTACGGCATTCTCCTTTTCGAGTACGGCGGCAACAACCGGTCCCGAGGTCATAAACTCCACAAGCGGCTCGAAAAACGGTTTGCCCTCGTGGACGGCATAGAATCGTTGTGTCTCTTCGCGCGTCATGCGGTGCATGCGCAGTGCCACGATGCGGAAGCCTGCATCGGCCAAATGTTTGAGAATGGCTGCCTCTTGGTGCGCCCTGACAGCGTCGGGCTTAATCATCGTAAAAGTCAAATTTCCCATATTGCAAATGTTTTGTTTGGTCAAATATAGTCATAATGTACGATTTATGCAAATATCGGCAGGTATAGTTTGCGTTTATCGTCTTATAAAAAATAAAATTTTGATATTGCGGGCAAAAATCGT
>CALYVN010000074.1 GCA_945494785.1 uncultured Alistipes sp. | reverse complement strand
CGGCACCGCTCGGCGACTTCCGACGCCGACCTGCACGGGTCGTCAGCGTTTGCGGGTCAAATGGATTGTGGAATCCACCGTATGACGGCGCATGTTGCCGTTGGTCTGCAAAGCCGACAAAATCTCTTCCAACGATTTGCCGTTTGCGAATACCGACCAATATCGTTCGTCGGCCAAACCCGCATCGTCGATTACGATTTTGCAGTTGAATATACGCTCCAATTGGGCTGTTATATCCGACAGACGGGCGTTGATGAAGGTGAGATTGTCGCCAGTACCGTTGTGGAATGTGCCGTCCGGAAAACGCATCGTCGATATTTCGCCTGTGGTTTTATCGAGTTTCGCCAAAAAACCGGGTTGCATGTGCAGCGTACGGTTGTCGGCGAGATTTTTTGTCTGCATGTCGATTGAACCCGAGATGAGTGCCACTGCCACTTCACTGTCGCCCGTATAGGCGCGTACATTGAACGAAGTACCATGCACCGTTATATCCACATCGTCGGCTGCGACCACGAATTTGCGCTCTGCATCCTTTGCGATGTCGGCATACGCTTCGCCCGACAGGAATATGCGGCGTTCGTCGCCCGTAAATTTGGCGGGATAAATCAGTCGGCTGCCTGCATTTAGCGTTATCTGCGACCCGTCGGCCAAAGTGATGCGGCGCATCTCGCCATAAGGCACATATACCTCCTGCCACTGCGTAGGCTCCACCATGACCGACGACACGGCTGCGTATGTCAGTGCGGCAGCGGCAATCGGCAACGCAATGATGGCTGCAGCCCTTGCCACACGGGCGAATATCGACAACCGACGACGACCGAAATTGCGTCTGCTTATGTGTTCCTTGGTCGAACAGTATGCGGTATCGATTTTTTGTCGGTCCATCGGGGCATCGATTGCCTCCCAATACTCCTGCATCGCTTGGCGTTTCGCCTCTTTGTCGGCAGGATGCTCCAACCACTCGGCGAAATCCTCGCTGACGTTTTGCGGATAGAGATGACTCATGTACGAGTCGATAATTTGTTTGATTCTTGACATCGTTATATGGTTTTGCTATATATAAGACACATAAAAGCCCGCTTACACCCAAAGGCATAAGCGGGAAAACGGATACTTTGTCGCCCTGTGACGTCAATCCACGAAGAACAACAGCGAAAATATTGCCAAAGCGTTCCGCAGTTGTTTCAGTGCGAGCGACAGATGATTCTCGACCGTCTTTTTCGACAGATGCAGTGCGTCCGCTATCGTTTGGTTGTCCATTCCCATATAGCGGCTCATCTCGAATATGCGGCGACGCTGCTCGGGCATCTGACAGACGATTAGTTTGATGAACAACTCCTTCTCGCGGGCATAATACTGCTCCTCAATCGAAGCATCGAAGACGGGCGACTCCTCCGCCTGCGGCAGTTGCGACAGGTTGATGTCGCTTTTGCGGCGGATGGCGTTGAGCGCGGCATTGCGTGCCATGCGATAGACATAGCCGTTGAACGATTGTATGTTGCCATCTCCGAGTTGCTCGCGACGTTCCCATATTTTGGCGAATATATCCTGCGCAATATCCTCTGCCGCACCCGTCTGCTTCACTATGCAGCCGACGAACGCCAGCACCTTCGGATAGAAGGTGTCGAACAGTTCCCGAAAGGCTTTTTCATCGCCATCCGACAACCTTTGCAACAACTTGTATTCGTAATTGGCAGGCATATTCCGCTATCGTTTGCGTGCTTCTCGGTATAAAATTAGTAAATATTCGCTTATGTGGTACGATATTCCCGCAAAATTTTAGCGGTACATCGTCGCATCGTTCCCGCAAAAAGCGAACGGCACGCACCTTGTAAGTGCGTACCGCCCGATTTGCCTTCAAGGATGTTTTAGAGGAATCGTACCACAGCGTCGGTTATTGCGGCACGCGATTCCGACAATGTTCCCTCTACGATTTCGGTCGGGATTACGGTTTGTTCGTAGTCTGCCACATCCGTTGCGTCGTCCGCTGCCGTCAGGCGCATCGACTGTCCCTCGTTGGCAAAGGAGACGTTATAGGTATGCGACCAAGCCACACCATCGCTGTATGTTCCGCTGAGGTGGCCTTTCGAATACTTGTATGTACCCGTCAGATGCACGAATGCCGGTGTGTAGAGACGTTGGTAGAGGTCGAACTTACCGTCTTTGTGGAACTCGGCATATACGACGGCATCCGTTGTCGGCAGTGCGCTCCACGCCGTCAGTTGCCATTGGGCGACAACCGTACCGTTCTGGCTCGGAGGTGTAGGACCATCCTCGCTTTTTCCTCCGCAAGCGGTCATTGTAACGATGGCAACAGCGGCCATCAGCAATAATTTTATCGTTTTCATACTCTTTTTCTCCTCTTTTGTTTATAACCAACCTCCGTTAGCCGGCAAATCCTTGCGGGCGATTATGGCGAAATCCTTCGTAATTACCATCGAACTTATGCCCGACGTATTGCTTGTACCCGCCTGCAAAGTGACTGTCATGATTGCCGAGCCGGCATTGTCGCATTTGATTTTGATTTTGTTGCCGAATATGCTCGGTTCCGACACGATGCCCAACCGCTGCATATCTTCGGCCGCAATCTTCACGGCACCGATTTTCAGACCCAGATTGCCGCCACCTATGTACGGATTCATATCCAACACCTGTATCGAGCCTGTCGGTATCGGTATGCAGGTGATTCCGTGTATGTTCATCAGCAGTTGGAATGCATCGATGCAGCCAGTACCCATCTTGCCTTTGTGTTGAGACAAATCGAGTACCGAGCGATAGCCACTATCGTTTATATACTGCTTCACGCCCGTACAATACTTGTTCACGTCGTTTACCGAAGTAAGCAACAGCGTCGTAAACTCCTTGCTCGTAAATTTCTTACCCAATTGGGCAGCATACGACAGACCCAACGCTGCCACACCCGACACATGAGGGCAAGCCATCGACGTACCCTGCATGTAACCGTACTGACCGTTGTTGTAGGTCGAAAGTATGCCTGCCGAATACGAACCAGTTGTCAATAACGACTGGTACAAATCGCCACCGGGTGCTGCAATGTTGCAACCTGCACCGTAGCATGTATAGTATGCCGGCGTATAGTCGCACGAAGTGGAGGTTACCGATATGTAATCCTTGTATGCGGCAGGATAGGCCGACGGCTCGCGCATATCGTTGCCTGCGGCAAAAATCGGCAGACCGCCATCGAGTACATCGCCACCGCCGTATTTGACAAAGTAGTCGATTGCCTGTTTTTCGGCACTTAAATTCTGTGCAAAGGCATCGTCCGAGCCGATTGCGCCGCTCGTATAGCCGTAACTGCACTGGATTATCGCTGCACCCATGTCGGTTGCATACTGTACCGCTCTGGCGGTCGATGCAACATCGCCCCCCGTCTTTTTATAGAACATTTGGCACGACATTATCTGCACGCCGTCGTCGTTGCCCGAGCCTCCTGCTATGCCGCACACGCCCAATCCGTTGTTGTTCACTGCGGCGATTGTGCCGGCAATATGCGTACCGTGACTCTCGGTGTCGTCCGTCTTCAACGGCTCGTTTTTGATGAAATCGTAGCCATGTATATCATCGACATAGCCGTTGTTGTCGTCGTCTATGCCGTTGTCGGGAATCTCCGCCTTGTTGGTCCATATATTCGCCACCAAATCGGGATGGGAGCAATCGACAGGATGGTCAACCACGGCGACGATTACCCGCCTATCGCCCTTGCACAGACGCCAAGCCTCTTTGCAGTTCACGTCGGCACCCGCGATGATGCCCGAATATAGCGACGTGTCGCCCGTATTTATCAAATCCCACTGCTTGCCGAGTTGAGGGTCGTTGAATACCGCCGTTTCTGCAAGCGGCACACTCGACTGCACCCCGCTCTCTGCGAGCGGCACGGCGGGACCGACATTGCCGATGTGTTTGAGCGTT
>CALYVN010000073.1 GCA_945494785.1 uncultured Alistipes sp. | reverse complement strand
GCTAAAAGTTTATTCTTCAATCGGTTAAGTCAAACCGATAAAAATCTAAAATAAGAAAGTGTGGAGTCGTCCGTTTATCTATCGAGAGGTTCTGGAATACCTTTGTGTCAAATAAACAATACCCCACACCGGATAGGCTATGAAAGAATGACATGCCTATACACGGTAACGAGCGTTGCTTTATCCTCGACACAATGAAATTTTCCAGATTTCTCGATAAGGATTAGCGAAACACTTTCACTAATAATATGTCCGTCGGGCGGTTGTCGCTCGACACCACAAAGATATGAATATTGTACGGAAACAGCAAAAATTTGTCGGGCGCGGCAACGGCGGTACACGACAGCAACGCCGTCTGTCCTACACAGGTAGCGTCTGCACGCAACGCAAGCGGTGTGCGCACACGGCGATTCGCCGCAAAGGCGTTATGCGACAAATCGCAACACACCGCAGCAGTCGATATTATATGGTAGGAATGCTTGGTTTTTAGCGCAAAAATTCGTACCTTTGGCGCGTAATAAAGCAAACACAATTTTCATCATGGAGATACTTACCGGTTTAATCAAACTCATGTTCGGCTCGAAGGCCGACAAAGACCGCAAGGAGGTAGAGCCCTACCTCGTAAAAATCAAAGAGATATATCCGTCAATACAAACGTTGAGCAATGACGAACTGCGTGCGCACAGTGCGGCATTGCGCAAGAAAATTGCCGATTTCATTGCCGAGGACGAGGCGCACATCGCCGCACAAAAGGCAAAACTCGACGACGGCGAATTGTCGATAGACGAGAAGGAAAAGATTTCGAAAGACATCGACAACACCGTCAAGCGCATAGACGACAAAATCGAGCAGATGCTCGACGAGATTCTGCCGGAGGCGTTCGCCATAATGAAGGACACAGCCCGCCGATTTGCAGAGAACGAGAGCGTGGAGGTTACGGCGACCGATTTCGACCGCGATTTGGCAGCAACCAAAGATTTCGTTACAATCGACGGCGACAAGGCGATTTACGCAACGCATTGGACAGCGGGCGGCAACGACATCAAATGGGACATGGTACACTACGACGTGCAGTTGTTCGGCGGCGTGGTGTTGCACAAAGGCAAAATAGCCGAAATGGCAACGGGCGAAGGCAAGACGTTGGTCGCTACCCTGCCCGTATTCCTCAACGCACTTGCCGGCAAAGGCGTCCACATGGTAACCGTAAACGACTATTTGGCACGACGCGATGCCGAATGGATGGGACCGATGTACGAATTTCACGGATTGTCGGTGGATTGCATCGATATTCATCAGCCCAATTCCGAAGCCCGTCGCAAAGCCTATATGGCGGACATCACATTCGGAACGAACAACGAATACGGTTTCGACTACCTGCGCGACAATATGGCATCGGCACCTACCGACCTCGTACAGCGCAAACACCACTTCGCAATCGTCGATGAGGTCGATTCGGTGTTAATCGACGATGCACGAACTCCGCTCATCATCTCGGGACCCGTACCGAAGGGCGATGACCAGATGTTCGAGCAATATCGTCCCGCAATCGAGCATCTGTACGGCTTGCAGAAGGAGTTCGTTACCAATCTTGTCGCCGAATCGCGCCGTTTGTCCGCCGGAGGCAAAATGGAGCAGGCGGGAGTATTGATGTATCGGGCGCACAAAGGTCTGCCGAAATACAAGCCGCTTATCAAATTCTTGTCGGAGCAGGGCATCAAATCGCAGATGCAGAAGACGGAGAATACCTATATGGCCGACAACAACCGCCGCATGCCGGAGATAACGGACGAACTCTATTTCGTGGTGGACGAGAAGTTGAACTCGGTGGAATTGACCGACAAAGGCCATGACGTTCTCTCGCGCTATTTCAACGAAGACGGATTTTTCGTGTTGCCAGACATCGGTGCAGAGATTGCCGACCTCGAAAAAGAGGCTCTGTCGATAGAAGAGAAGGCGCAAAAGAAAGACGAACTCATCAACGAATACTCCGTAAAATCGGAACGGGTACATACGGTCATCCAATTGTTGAAGGCATACGCCATGTTCGAAAAAGACGTGGAGTATGTGGTGATGGACAACAAAGTGAAAATTGTGGACGAGCAGACAGGCCGTATTTTGGACGGTCGCCGTTACTCGGACGGACTGCATCAGGCCATCGAGGCAAAGGAGCGCGTCAAGGTCGAGGCCGCAACGCAAACATTTGCCACAATCACGTTGCAGAACTATTTCCGCATGTATCACAAGTTGGCGGGTATGACAGGTACTGCCGAAACGGAGGCTTCGGAGTTTTGGAACATCTATAAATTGGATGTTGTGGTTATCCCGACCAACAAACCCGTAATCCGCCAAGACAAAGACGACATAATTTACAAGACCAAGCGCGAGAAATACAACGCCGTAATCGACGAAATTACCAATTTGGTCAAACAAGGCCGTCCGGTACTCGTCGGTACGACATCTGTCGAAATATCCGAATTGTTGAGCCGCATGCTCAAATTGCGCGGTATCAAGCACAACGTCCTCAACGCCAAGCAGCACCAATTAGAGGCTCAAATCGTGGCAGAAGCCGGCAGACCGGCACAGGTTACGATTGCAACCAACATGGCAGGTCGTGGTACGGATATCAAACTGACCGACGATGTGAAAAAGGCGGGCGGTTTGGCAATTATCGGTACCGAACGCCACGAAAGCCGCCGTGTCGATAGGCAGTTGCGCGGTCGTGCAGGACGACAGGGCGACCCAGGTTCGTCGCAATTCTTCGTATCGTTCGAGGATGATTTGATGCGATTGTTCGGCTCGGAACGTATAGCGACCATGATGGACCGCATGGGCATTGAAGAGGGCGAAGCGATACAGTCGCGCATGATGTCGAAAGCGGTGGAACGCGCACAACGCAAGGTAGAGGAGAACAATTTCGGCATCCGTAAACGACTGCTCGAATACGACGATGTGATGAATTCGCAGCGCGAAGTGATTTACACGCGCCGTCGCCATGCGCTCTACGGCGAACGCATCGAGATAGATCTGAACAACATCATGTACGACTACGCCGAAGTATTTCTGAACGGACACGAGGGTTGTTCGTTCGAGGAGTTGTCGTTCGAGTTGATTCGCGAGGTCGGCACACAGCCTTCGTTCGACGAAGCGACTTACGAAAAGGCAAAGCACGAGGAGTTGGTAGAGTTAATCGTCAAGGATTTGCAGACGGTATATCAGCGGCATGCAAAGGCGGTTGCCGATACCGTGCGCCCCGTGATGCAGCGCATATACGAGGAGAGAAAGGAGCAGATGGACGGCAACATCTACTTCCCTCTCACAAACGGGCATCTCGGCTATAACATTCCGGTCAATCTGCAACGCTGCAAGGACAGCGATGGCGCAGAGATTTACAAAGTATTCTCGAAAGTGGTGATGTTTACCACCATCGACGACGCTTGGCGCGAACATCTGCGCGAAATGGACGATTTGCGCCAAAGCGTGCAGAACGCTTCGTACGAGCAGAAAGACCCGTTGTTGATTTACAAGTTCGAGTCGTACAACCTCTTCTCGAAGATGCTCGAACAGGTCAATCGCAACGTCCTTGCGATACTCAACAAGGCCTATATCCCGGTCAAGGAGCAGAATGCGGAGTCGATTCAGCGCGAACGCCAACAACGGGCAAAGGTGGATGTAAACAAATTGCAGGCTTCGCGACTCGCTGCCGCTGCGGCAGCAGGCCAAGCCGACAAGAGCAAACCTGCACCGATACATACGGAAAAGAAAATCGGGCGAAACGACCCTTGTCCGTGCGGCAGCGGCAAGAAATACAAAAATTGCCACGGACGCGGACTTTAACCACTGAACGAATATGGGAGCATACGCCGAAGAGAAACAGAGGCAGTTGGATATAAGATACCTGAAAATGGCGAGGATATGGGCGGAAAACTCATATTGCGTACGTCGTCAGGTCGGTGCGCTCATCGTCAAGGACAAGATGATAATCTCGGACGGATACAACGGCACTCCGTCGGGATTTGAAAACATCTGCGAGGATGATATGGGGCAAACCAAGCCTTATGTATTGCATGCCGAAGCCAATGCCATAACGAAGGTGGCCAAAAGCGCAAACAACTGCGACGGAGCAAC
>CALYVN010000072.1 GCA_945494785.1 uncultured Alistipes sp. | reverse complement strand
TTTTGCGTTATCGAAAAAAAATGTTATTTTTACTCAACCGATAACACTATACCGAAAGATGCTTACCGACGACATCAGAGCCTATCTGCTTCCGCGCGCGTTCAATGCGGCAGTCCGTGCGGGTGCCGAGATTATGAAGGTCTATAAAAGCCGTAACGACTGCGACATAACGGTCAAGAGCGACAAGACGCCGCTGATAATGGCAGACCGTGTTGCGCACGACAAAATCAAAGAGGTATTGGGACAGACACGCATCCCGATTTTGAGCGAGGAGGGTCGCGAGATGCGCTACGACGAGCGACGGAATTGGGAACTTTTCTGGTTGGTCGATCCGCTCGACGGCACAATCGAGTTCATCAAGGGCAACAACGAATTTACGGTCAATATCGCACTTATGTCGGACAATGTCGGCATAGGTGCGGTGATATATGTACCCTATCTGCGCAAGGCCTATGTAGCCGAGCAGAATCTCGGAGCCTATCTGCTGACCGATATTGCGCCCGATGCCGAAGCCGACTACACTTACGACGAAATTTGCACCGGCCGTGTGCGGTTGCCGTTGGCGCAGAGTGCACCGCGCCCCTTCCGTATCGCAGTTTCGCGCTCGCATCAGACGCCCGAGACCGCAGAGTTCGTCGAGAAGATGCGCCACCTGCATCCCGACGCCGAAATCGTCGAGCAGGGGAGTTCGTACAAATTCTGTCTGCTTGCGGAGGGTGCGATAGACTACTATCCGCGCACCACCCATACGAGCGAATGGGATACGGCGGCAGCCGAACTGATACTCAAAGAGGCAGGAGGTCTGACCCGTTCGCTGCCCGACCACCAACCGCTGCAATACAACAAGGAGGATTTGCACAACCCGTGGTTCGAGTGCTATGGCAAGGGCATATTGTAACGGGTGGCAACAAAAGAACAAACAAACAGGAGCGTCAAAATCGATGCTCCTGTTTGTCTATTTCATCCGCTCTCTTGCCCACGACATAACCAACGCGGGCGACTGCTTGGCAAGCAACAAATCGCGCATGCGCTCCATGTAGGGTGCCGAATGCTCGAAAAACATCTTGTAGCCTTCGCACAGCGCATTCAGCCCGTATTCGCCCGTTCGGTCGGTCGCAAAGCGATGTTTCGGGCATTCGCCACGACAAAGCGAATAGTAGCGGCAACGTCTGCATTGGTTGGGCAATGTCGCACGTTTGCGCACTCCGAATTCGAATTGGCGGTCGCAGTATGCCAAATCGCTCAACGATTCGGTGTGGATGTTGCCGAGCCGGTATTCGGGATATACGAAGTGGTCGCACGAATAGACATCGCCGTTGTGTTCGACAGTCAGGCCTGTTCCGCAGGTTTCGCACAGCGAGCAGACGGAGGGCTGCACCCCGACATAGTTGGCCAAAGTGGAATCGAAAAGTTGCACATATCGCTGTCCCACGTCGCCGACTATCCAGCGGTCGAACACATCGCACATGAATTGTCCGAATCCGAGAGCCGAAACCGACCAAGGGGCTGTTTGCGCCTGTTCGTTGTCAGGCGACTGTATGCGACCGTCGTCGAGCAGTTCGGCTACGGGCAGAAACTGCATGAATTGCGAAATGCCGCGCAAGAAATCGTACACCTCGCCTCCGTGTCCCTCGCTATGGATGTTGATTGTGGAGAGGGTGTTGTACTCCACTCCCGTCCGATACATCAGTTCCACCGCCTGCATCACCCGTGCGAATGTCGGTCGGCCACCCGCATCCAATCGGTGGGCATCGTGAATCCGCTCGGGGCCATCTATGGAGATGCCGACCAAAAAGCCGTTATCGCGGAAAAATTCGCACCACTCGCGGTTTACGAGCAGTCCGTTGGTTTGAATCGAATTGTCGATTTTGCGCCCTTCGGCATATTTGCGTTGCAATGCGACAGCCCGACGATAAAAATCCAAGCCCGCCAACAACGGCTCGCCACCATGCCATGCGAACGACAGCACGGGCGAGGCGTTGCCCTCGATGCTGCGACGGATATAGAGGTCGAGCAGTCGGTCGTCCATCTGCGGCTCGCGATTATCGTACAGAGCCGCCTTGTCGAGATAGTAGCAGTATTTGCAACGCATGTTGCACAACGACCCAACGGGCTTGACCATCGTCGTAAAGCCTCGCCGTTCGTTGCGCCGTATATAATCCTCGTATGTAAATTCGGTAGGACGACCCATTGCCTATTCGTTTGCCTCGTATTTGATGTTGAACGGAGCGTGTTCGGCGGGCACGTGCGAAGCACGGATAAAGCCCCACATGCGTTCGATTATGTCGGGGTGTTTGTGTGCGACATTGTTGCGGAAATCCTCAACCTCCTTGCTCGGCGTGGTCAGGTCATACAACTCCATCGTGCGGTTGCCCTTGTTCACATTCTGCACCAAACCCTTCCATTTACCCCAGCGCACCGCCAGAATACCGCCTCGTGAAGGAAATTCCCAATAGAGAAACTCGTGTTGCCGCTGCTTTTTGGCCTTGCCAGTAAGGAGCGGCACGAGCGAAATGCCGTCGGTCGCAGGAGCCTCGATGCCCGAAATCTCGCATATGGTCGGCATAATGTCGGTAAAGTCGCCTATATGATTGCTGACCGAGCCGCCTTTTTGCATTTTGGCAGGCCACGACGCGATGAACGGCATACGGATACCGCCTTCGTACAGTGAACGTTTGCCCCAACCTTTGCCGCAACGGAACGGTTGTGCGCTGTCGAACCACACGGTAGGCGACGAGGCATTGTTGGCAGGACCGTTGTCGGAGGTAAAGATGATAACCGTATTGTCATAAATGCCGAGCCGCTTCAACTCCTTGACCAACTCGCCGACCTGATGGTCGAAATAACCAATCATGGCAGCGTAGGTGGCATGCGGATAGCGGCAAGGATAGTAGTTGTGCGGACACACGTTGAGATGGAACATGTCGCCCGCAAGCGGCTCTTCGTCGCCGAATTTTGCAACATATTTGTCCACCCACTCCTTTGGAGCCTGCAACGGCGAGTGCGGAAGCGGAGTCGTCCACATCAGGAAAAACGGACGCTCGGCATTCTCGTCCACGAATTTGATGACGTTGTCGAACATCACGTCGGGCGAATAGACCTTGCCCGCCGAGTATTTGTCGTAACTGTGTATGTCGCGTGCATCGGCACCCTTATCGAGCGGCGTACCGGGGTTTACGACCTCTTTGTTGATGTACTCCTTGCTGTCGTTGTGCCACATGTAGGGCGCATAGTAGTTGTGCGCCATGCGCTGACAGATGCAACCGTAGTAGAAATCGAAGCCCATCGTCCACGGCTTGCTCTCGTTCGCCGGACCGCCTACGCCCCATTTGCCGACCATGCCCGTACGGTAGCCCGCCTGCTGCATTACCGAGCCGAGTGTCGGCGTACCGGCTTTGAGCGGATACTGCCCTTCGATGGTCGGGTCCATGTAAATCTCGTCGTAGTTCCACACGCGCGGGTCGCCTTCGCCCGCCTCCTCGTTGTCGCGAATCTGCGAGTGTCCCGAATGTACGCCCGTCAGCAGACAGGCACGCGACGGCGACGATACGGGCGCGGCAGTGTACATATCGGTAAAGCGGATTCCGCGCTCGGCCAAAGCATCGATGTTGGGAGTTTCGGTCTTGGTCTGGCCATAACAGCCGAAATCGCCCAAGCCCGCATCGTCCATAAGTATAAAAATTATGTTCGGACGACCGTCCTCGCGCGGTTTGTCGGCCTTGTCGGCGGCCGAAGCCGGCACAGCAGCAACCGCAGGTACGGCAGTGCAGAGTGCGAATTTGCTCAATTTATCCATTGTTTCGGTCGGTTTTTTTTGTTGCTCTTGCAAAGATAATAAAATAATTGGTTTCAAAGTTTGAGGGGTTGAGAGTTTAAGAGGTTTCAGGGGGTTAAAAGGTTTAAGGGCTTTTGGTCTCGGGTATAACGGCGAGGTTGTTGCTTGCCGACGTTTATAGGAGAACTAAGAGAACTAAGAGTTCTACGAGGGCATACAGCGGATAGAAAAACAAAGACCTTGCTGCTTATCATAGTTCTCTTAGAACTCTTAGGGCTCCTATATAAGCCGCACTTGATAAGTTGCCCGTCATACGCACCAACCTTATTCGTCATTCCTAGCGAAGCGAAGAATCTCGGTCGGCAAACGGCTTCGGTCGAAAAATTGCCTATTTGTTGCACGATAACGAAAAAAAAGTTATCTTTGCGAGCTATATTTAACCAAAACATTTTACAATTATGCCAAAAATGAAAACAAATGCCGCTGCAAAGAAGCGTTTTACTTTCACCGGCACAGGTAAGATTAAGCGCAAACACGCTTATCACAGTCACATCCTGACCAAAAAGACTAAAAAACAGAAACGTAATCTCTGCTATTCGAGTGTCGTTTCGTCGGCTGATGAAGCCAAAATCAAGAGCCTGTTGGTTAAATAATCTGCGGGCGGTAAACATTATTTATTAACCGGAGCGACATAGCCCCAAAGAGTGCGAGAGAATCGTACCGCTATCAACTCCATCAAAAACTTTTAATTATGCCACGTTCAGTC
>CALYVN010000071.1 GCA_945494785.1 uncultured Alistipes sp. | reverse complement strand
GTGGTGGTTTATTATAAAGTCATGGCACACCACTGCCCGTCATTCTCGAACGGAGCGAAAGATAACGATTGACAAAAACCAATCCGGCCGGCATTTGAAATGCCGGCCGGAATAACTATCCGCAATCGCGCTGCTATTGTATCTCCCATGCGCCGCCTTTGCCGAATACGCGCTCAACGAGCGTATCGTAAATTTCGGCACGTTTGGCAAGGTCGAGCAGATTGATGCGGCGACGCATAAGTTGCGTAAACGGCACCATATCGCGCAAATGTTGGCGGGTAACGCCGATTTGCGACGGATCGGTAGGTGCGCCGGCCAATTTGAACAAGTGCTGCATTTTTTCGAAGGTGTAGCATTGTTTCTGCAACTTCGCCTTGATTTCGTTCCAATTCTCCTTGACATTGGTCAATTGCGCACGCACGGCATCCTTATCCTGCCACTTTGCGGTAATCTCGGTATATCCCAATTTAGGTGCAGGGAAATCTTTGAACAACTCCAAAGCGCGAGCCTGCTCCGATTCGAGCGACGGCCAATCGGCTACGCATTTATCCACATCGATTTTGGACATGTCCAACTTGAAGAACTCGTCGAAGAATGCACACATGGTCAGCGTACCGACAGCCACTTGGAAACCATGCGACTGCAATTTGCCGTTGAAGCGGTGGTGCGTCATATCGAGAATATGGTTGAACAGATGGTCGGTGCACGATGCAGGACGGCTCGAATTTGCAATCTGCATGGCAATACCCGACAAAGTCAATCCGTCGAACAGAGCGGCAATCGCGCTCGGCTTACCTTCGGCGATACCCTGAGGGTCGGAGAGCATATCGTCCAAAACATCCTGCAACACGTGCCATGCGTCCGGAATGATAGGCTCCGTGCCGAACAAATCGGCAATCATCCACTCCGCACCGGCAGGGATTTTGGCAGCCAAATCGGCATAACCGGCAGCAGTCATCTCCTTCGGAGCAGCAGCCAAAACATTCACATCGGCAACCAACACGAGCGGTGCAGGACACTCAAAGGTCTGCTTGGCATTCTGATACACAATCGACGCACCGAACGACGAATAGCCATCGACCGAAGCGGCCGTTGCAACCGACAGATAACGACGATTCTGGTGGTGCGACGAGAGTTTGCATATATCGTTAATAACGCCCGAGCCAACCGATACGGCAATCGCACCGGTCGATTTGAGCACCTCATCAATCATCTCGATATATTTCCATTCGGCATGGAACTCCTCGTCCGGAATGATGAATTTTGCGCAATTTATGCCGGCATCGTTAATGTGCTTGTAAACTTCTTCACCGGCAGCCTTCCAAGTGTTGTTATCGGCGATTATAATCGCTTTCTCGTTAGGAAAGAACTGCTTAAAGAGTTCAGGAACTCGGTTCAGCACACCGACGCCCGTCTCTACTGCCTTCGTTTGTTTGGCCAATGCCAAAGCCTTGGTCATAAGTTCTTGACGTGTCATAATGATTTTTGTTTAATATTGTTTGTTTGCTTTTACTGCTGTTTTGTTTGCTTTTTATCTCTTTTTGGGAGCCAAATGCAAAAATTCGTAACAAAGATAGTGTTTTTTATGCACAATACCGCTCAAAATTAAAATTTTGTTTCGCCGGTCGGCAGGGTAGTGGCAATCTGACAGAAATGGCACTCCTCGCCGGACAAAAAAACGGGATTGTACCAAAGTGCCGACTTTGGCCGACCAATTCAAGGCATGCAAGAGTTGGCAAGATGCAAGGCACTAAGAAAGAGGGCAACAGCAATTTACTCGACGTAAACGACTGCGCCCACTTTTCTATAAACAACGCGGCAATTTGTACCATTGACACACCGCAACCTATGCAAATCGCGCGGGAAACTTATTCGGCAAAGGAGTGAATAACGATACCCGAACGCAGTTTCGGCTCGAACCAAGTGGTCTTCGGCGGCATGATATTGCCCGTATCGGCGATGTCGATAAGTTGCCGCATCGAGACAGGGTAGAGCGCAAACGCCACCTTCATCTCGCCGCTATCGACACGGCGTTGGAGTTCTTCCAAGCCGCGTATTCCTCCCACGAAATCGATACGCTTCGAAGTGCGCAAATCGCCTATACCCAAAATCTTATTCAACACCAAATCGGACAGCACCGTAACATCGAGTACTCCGATAGGGTCGTCATCGTTGTATGTACCCTGCTTCGCGGTCAGACTGTACCACTCGCCACCGAGATACATTGAGAAGTTGTGCAGAGCGGTCGGTTTGTAAATCGCGACACCTTTGCGCTCGACCACAAAATTCTGCTCCAATGCCTTCAAAAATTCGGCATCGCTCAAACCGTTCAAATCCTTTACCACACGATTGTAATCGATTATGCGCAACTGCGATTCCGGGAATGTAACCGCGAGAAAATAGCAATACTCCTCATCGCCACGATGGTTCGGATTCTTCGCCATCATCTCCTGTCCCACACGAGCGGCAGCGGCTGTGCGATGATGCCCGTCAGCAACATAAAGCGCAGGTACCGAAGCAAATATCTCGGTTATGCGTCGAATATCGGCATCGTCGTCTATAACCCACATTTTATGACCGAAACCATCCTCTGCAACAAAATCGTACTCGGCAGGACGTGCAATGACAGCAGCGACAATCGCATCTATCTCGGCATTGTCGGGATAGGCGAAAAATACGGGCTCGATGTTCGCACGCTGATTGCGGACATGTTTCATGCGGTCTTCCTCCTTGTCGGGACGAGTGAGTTCGTGTTTTTTGATTGCGCCACACAGATAGTCCTCGAAATGGCAGCACATCGCCAAGCCGTATTGCGTGCGACCGTTCATCGTCTGAGCATAAACATAATAACACTCCTTGTCGTCCTGCCGTAGCCAACCGCGTTCACGCCACAGGCGGAAATTCTTGACAGCCTTGTCGTAAACCTCTTGCGAATGTTCGTCGGCAATCGGGTCGAAATCGATTTCCGGTTTGATTATGTGCAACAACGAACGCTCGGTTGCTTCGGCTTTTGCCTCTTCGGAATTGAGAACATCATACGGGCGCGATGCTACTTCGGCAGCATACTCGCGCGGTGGTCGGATTGCACGGAAAGGTTTGATTCTTACCATATTTATCGAAAAAAAGCGCGGGTGCGTGTCCAAAAACGGCGCACCCGCAGATTATACACTATTTATTGACCTGAAAACGGGTTGTACCGTTTACGAAATAATCGACTATCTGCCGAGCGGCAGCCAATCCCGCATTCATATTTGCTTCGGCAGTCTCGGCACCCATCTTTTTCGGCGTTGCGAAATATCGTTTGCCGAATCGCTCTGCCATCTCTTCATTGGCATCCGGCGCGATGTCGGTAATGTATTTCAAATCCTCGCGCTCGGTCAGGGCAGCGATAAGGCCATCCTCGTCGATAACCTCCTTGCGGGCGGTATTGACGAGCGTTGCGCCCTTCGGCATCGATTTCAGCAAGTCGTAACCGATTGATTTGCGGGTCT
This sequence comes from uncultured Alistipes sp., assembly GCA_945494785.1. Classification (GTDB taxonomy): domain Bacteria; phylum Bacteroidota; class Bacteroidia; order Bacteroidales; family Rikenellaceae; genus Alistipes. Next base: position 1,621 of record CALYVN010000071.1, on the reverse strand, counting down.
GGTCGGTAGCAGGAATATGCAGCGACAGAAAATCGGCACGCGAATAGAGTTCGGCAACCGAGCCGGCTTGCTCGACACCGTCTGCGGCAAACACTTGCGCATCGGCGATGAACGGGTCGTAGGCGATAACATTCATTCCCAACGCCTCGCCTTTGCGGGCAACCAATCGTCCGACATTGCCGTAAGCGTGAATGGCAAGTGTTTTGCCTTGAATTTCCGCGCCTGTACCTGCCGTAAATTTGTTGCGCGAGATGTAAATCATCAACGCAATGGCGAGTTCGGCAACAGCGTTCGAATTCTGTCCCGGGGTATTCATTACGACAATCCCGCGAGCCTTTGCCGCAGCCGTATCGACATTGTCGTATCCTGCACCCGCGCGTACCACTATTTTCAGATTCGGCGCAGCCTCCATGACCTCTGCCGTGATTTTGTCGCTTCGGACAATAAGCGCATCGGCATCGCGCACTGCATCGAGCAACTGCGCACGGTCGGTATATTTTTCGAGCAGGGCGACCTCGTAATTCGCTGCCTCCAAAATGCTCTTTATTCCCTCGACAGCCGCTTTTGCGAACGGCTTTTCGGTTGCTATCAAAACTTTCATACCTTTAATCAATGATGTAAAATAAATTGCTTTTTCCTCCTTCTTCTCGAAAGTATAAGGCACTATCGTAGGCATACCCGCTATTTTTTAAGCGCCTCGAAATCGCGCATGCAGGCAATCAGAGCCTCGACAGCCTCCTTCGGGCAGGCGTTGTAGCACGATGCGCGGAAACCGCCGACCAAGCGATGACCCTTTATGCCGACCATACCGCGTGCTTTGGCAAATTCGAGGAACTCGGGAGCCAAATCCTCGTTGCCCTCCGTCATAACGAAGCAGATGTTCATCAGCGAGCGGTCTTCGCGAGCGACGGTCGGACGGAAGAGCGAATTTCTGTCGATTTCATCATACAGCAACTCGGCTTTTTCGACGTTGCGGCGGTAAATCTCCTCGACACCTCCGATGCCTTTGAGCCATTTCAACACCTCGTTCATCACATAAATAGGGAATACGGGCGGCGTGTTGAACATCGAATCGTTTTCGACATGGGTATTCACGTTCATCATCGTCGGCAGCGGCCTTACGACGCGCTCCAACATATCGTCGCGCACGATTACGAACGTAACGCCGGCAGGTGCGAGATTTTTCTGTGCGCCGCCGTAAATCATCGCATATTTCGACACATCGACAGGGCGGCTCAAAATATCCGAACTCATATCGGCTATGAGTGGCACGGGCGAATCGATGTCGGTTTTGTACTCCGTACCGTATATGGTGTTATTGGCGCATATATAAAGGTAGTCCAAATCGGTCGGTATGTCGAAACCCTTCGGGATATATGTAAAATTTTTGTCTTCCGACGAAGCCACAACCTCGACCTCGCCGAACAATTTGGCCTCTTTTATCGCCTTTTTGGTCCAAACTCCCGTATGCACGTAACCCGCTTTGGTTTTGAGGAAATTGGCAGGGATATGGAAAAATTGCGTACTTGCACCGCCACCCACAAAGAAAATTTTGTAGTTGTCGGGTATGTGGAGCAACTCGCGGAACAGCGATTTGGTCGAAGCGAGCACCTCTTCGAAC
>CALYVN010000070.1 GCA_945494785.1 uncultured Alistipes sp. | reverse complement strand
GACGGCTTGTCATATAGTAGGCATTGTGGCCCGAATAACGCAGGCAACCGCCTTTGCCAGCCGTGCCCCAACCGTCGCGACAACCTGCGGCAGGGTAGTAGGAACCGTCGCACATAAGCCCGCCGAGCGACCCGACGACCGTTGCACCGGCTTTCATGCCCGTCCAGGTGCTTTCGACGCAGTCGGGCACGCGGTAACCCGCAGGACAAGGGTCGTAGATGGTCTTGCGGTTGAGGCGCGTGCCATGCTCGTAGCCCCATAGCGATACGAATTTGGCGTAGTAGGAGTTGAACCATGTGCCCGAACCGCTTTGAAGGTGCGCCGTATCCTCGCCCGATGAATCGCCGTTGCGTACATTCGCGTTATAATATATGAATGTGGTCGGATGTGCGGTGGCGTACTCGGTACTCTTGCCCGTGGCTATCGCGCTGTCGTTGTTGGCGATGGTGCGGAACGAGTAGCGGTCGGCATACTTCGGATTTATGACGCAGGCGACTGTCTCGAACGGTGTCGTTTCGCGGTAGCCCGATGCGGTTTCGCCTGCCGAGCCGTTGCCGACAAACGGGTCTTTGCGACCCCACTGATAGTAAAATCCGTAGGAGTCCGCCGAATCGACATCACTGCACAACGCGCCGAGGTTGAGGCTCATAAGCGAGTGCGTACCGCCTGCCGAGTGCAGGGCTGCGCACGAATTCTCGCGCGGAATCCAGATGTGCCAACTCCACATCACATTGCCCTCGTCGTCGAACAGCGCAATCAGAGCGTTGCCGCCTTTCTGTATGGTCTCTTCGCTGATGCTGAACGATATGTATGCGTCAGCCGATGCTCCCCACAACGCAACCCCGTCGGGGCGCGAGGCACGGAACGAGTAGTCGCCTGCCTTGTCTACTATGTAGCAGTTGGCGTTTTCGGCAAGGCTCAAATCGGTACCTGCCGCGCCGTGTCGCAAGGCGATATTCGAGAGCGTATTTGCACTGCTCTGCCACAGATAGTCTGCCGTAGCGCGGAGCGTGATGTCGTAGTCGGCAGCGAATTTTTCCTGCGGGTGGCGGTAAATCGTGTTGCGTTTGAGCGTTTTGCCCGTGAGTGTGCCGTTGGAGCGGAACATCGCGCCCGCCGAGGTCTCGAACTCGACCGAATAGCCGTAGGTGTAGTAGCGTGGCGGTACGGCGACATAGAACGATTGCGGAGTGTCGGAGAGTACAGTGTTGCATTCGAGCGTAACGTACTCCGAGTCGAACGGTGCGGTGTAGAAGCCGCCACCCTCGAATGTCGGTGTGGGGTCGGCAAGATTGGCATCGGTCATGCTTACAAAAAACTGTCCCGACATCTGCCCGCCGTTGTTGTCGAAAACGTTGATGCGGTAGAGCCTTTCGCCCGCGCCCGTGAGGGTGAATTTCAGTATGGCGAACAGGTTTTTGAAAGCGAACTCCGGTTCATCGCCGTAGAGAATGCCCGTTTTACTCTTGGCAACCATAAATCCGCAACTGCGGGCATCGAAGCCCTCGCTTCGGCGGTATTGCACGCGCGGGGCGTTGAGGACGATGGACTGGTCGCTGTCGTAGTAGAATTCGGTGCGTCCATCGTATGGATAGTAGGCAAAGTAGGAGTCATTGTGCTGTACCTCGTTCTGCATCTGTCCTGCAAAGCGTGCCGTGGTCGAGCCGCCCTGCACTATATGCAGGCAGTTGTTGGGTGCGGTCGCCTTGTTGCTCATGGTGAACACGCCGATTTTATCGTCTGCCTCCCATACAACCTGCGCTGCGCTCTCGCCCTCGTACAGAACAGCACGTGAGGCAGATTCGGTGGTCGCCACCACGCTCAATGTGCGGTTGTCTTTTGCAGACTGCACGGGCGCAGTGTCGTCCTTTGTGCAACTGCCGAGAGCAAGTGCCGCCAATATCGCCAAGGAGATTGTTTTCATATTGTTGTTATATATAAACGGTAACCGCCACCGCATTGCGGCAGCGGTTGCCCGTTAAAAAATCGTGTTGTGCGAATTACTTAATTTTCTCGCAACGCACTGCGTAGCCCAACGCAATGTTAGATGAGGTGGTGAAGTTTGGATTCACCATATTGCTGACAAATGTGGTAGTCGCAGATGTCTTACTATATGTAAGTTGCATAACCGTTGCTTTCGGGCCTGCCGACAAGGACGCCATTTTTGCTGACGGAACGAAGAACCATTGACCGAGGTTGACGATGCAACCTTTTGCATCGCGGTGCCCTGTCATAGGATAGGTAATGCCACTTGCGGAGTCGGTCGCACCGAGTTCAGTAAATGTCAAGCCTTTGGTCTTGGAGTAGCCCGACCAAGTAACGTTGGAATCCTCCGGTACTTTGTAGCCCGCAGGACATGGGTCGTAGGCACTCTTCTGTTTGCTGACGCCGCCCCACAAATCTGTGTAATTGTTGTAATCGCTTGTAAACCACGAATTGACTCCTCCGCCATTTACTGCTCCATTGCTTACGAGATAGTTCATCGGATTTGCGACTGTATATCCTACGCAGTCGGTAATTGTCGCGGAAGTTGTCTCTCCCTTGAATTTTGCATCGCCGTTACCGATATATGATGCCGTTAATGTACCGAATGCGGTAGTCTCTTTTATCTTTGCAGTGTTGTCTTTCGATACCATTGCACCTGCCGATTTCGCACCGATAAACGGATCCTTGCGTCCCCACTGGTAGTAGAGACCGAGCGACGAAGCCTGACTTATTTCGGTGGTTGTTGCACCGAGGTTGCGGTCGAGGACGATGTGTCCCGCAGCGGCTGCACCCTCGCCCACGGCATCGGTTGCCCAAATGTGCCAGCTCCATGCGATTCGGTCGTTCACTTTCAGTGCTATGACGGCGTTGCCCTTGGCAGCCGAAGCCTTGAAGTAGATGTATTTGCCTGCAAGGTCGGCTTTAACTGCCGAGCCGTCGCCCTTGGCAATCGGGAATTTGTATGCGCCTGCCGCATTGACCATATAGCAGTTGGCACCGGCACCGAGGTCGGTCGCGCCTGCAATTTCATCGAGCGACACTTCGGAAACCAAACCTGCCGTGGTCTGCCACAGCCAATCTGCCGTAGCCTCGCCACCGCCCTGCGCCTTGAAATCGACAGTAGGCAAGGCGTAAATCGTTGCGCGTTTGAGCGTTTTCTCTGTGCTGTTGCCGACGCTCTTGGTGATTTTCTCGCCGTCCGAAGCGATGAAATCAACAGAGTAGCCCTTGGCGAATGTACGTGCCGGTACAATCATATAGAATGTCTGCGGCTCGGCGGAGAGTTGTTTGCTGCAAGCAATTTTTATCTCCTTGGCAGTTGCTGCCGAAAAATCGGCGACGGCGAAGTCGTCGTTTGCAAAATCAATGGCGAAATTACCTGCCACTCCCTCGTTGTCATTGCCACGAAATACGATACGGTCGAGTGTAATGTCGCCCGTGAGGGTGAATTTCAGAATCGCGTGTACATTCTTGAACGACAGCGCAACGCCCGTGCGCGGAGCATCGACCGTCTTGGCAACCATTGCTCCGTTATTGGCGAAGTTGGTTGCAAAATCGGCAACCTGCGTATCGGCGAGGTTGAGCGCGTATTTGGTTTTGCTGCGCGTGTAAGGCTCGGTCGTGCTTATCATACGATATGGATAGACCGCATAGTAGGTATCGACATCGACCGCCTGAACTATGCTTTCATCATCGAATGTCGTGCGGAACTCTGCTTCGGTCTTGCCCGCGGCATCCGCCTTCATGGAGAAGAAATCGGGATAGACCTTGTAATTCTTGTACTGCGAATCGCTGTCTATCAAATCAAGTGCATTCTCGCATGCCTGCTTCATTATGACGGCAATAAGGTCGTACTTCTGCCACTTTACCAGAGCCGCCTCCGTACCCTCTTCGAGCGTGGTGCGGGTAGGCTGTTCTATTGTCGCGCGGATGGTCAGTGCATTGTTGTCGGCAGGAGTGTCGATTGTCCCTTCTGTCTCGTTCTTGCTGCAACCTGCGGCGAATATCGTCGCGAGGAGTGCCAAAGTGCCAATATACTTTTTCATAGTCTCTCCTCTCGCTTTATTCGTCCCACTTCTCGTCTGCATAACCGTAATTCTCGTTGCCGGTCGCGCCGGAAATCGAGGTCTCGAACCCCGCCTCGACCGTAATCGCAATCGGGCGGATTGAAGGTGCGTCGTAACGCACACCGTTAAATCTTTTCATTGTGCTATAAATTTTTGTTAAAATTAGTTACTGTCCTTCGCAGTGTTTAATTTCCGTGTCGTCGGCAGGTCTTCTGACTCGGCATCCTCCTACCACGCCTTCCCGCAGGTTTGCGCTTGCAGTGGCATTGTGTGGCGGAGTGTCGCTCGCGCGACGCAGCCTTACAGCAGCGGGACTGTCCGGGATTTGCACCCGATTCCCTTTTAATCACCCGTGAGGGCAAACCGCTTGCGATATACTTTGCAAAGATATGCTTATTTTCTTTCTTGTCCAAATCTATGCTGACATTTATTTCTGCCGACTATGTTCCAGTCTTGTTACAATAAAGCGCCGGAACACGTCAATCACTGATTGAAACGTGTTCCGGCGCTATGTGTATAGAGCTTGTCTGCCCTTTGTCTTCCTGTTGTTCTGATAGGATGGTCAGGTTTCCTGTCGGCGCTGTAGATGGTCCTTCTCTATAGGCTATGGTTATCCTCGCATCTTTCGCCTTATCCCTTTTTCTTTTCCTTCATTTCCTTCATCTCGCTCTCCTTCATCTTCTTGAGCAGGTCGCTGGCAAAGATGAAGTCAGTCAGTTTTTTGTTTGTCGAGCCCATGATGTCGGCGCTCTGGCCTTGCCATTCCTTCTCGCCTTGGTATATGAAGATGATGTTCTCGCCGATACCCATCACGGAGTTCATGTCGTGGGTGTTTATTATTGTGGTGATGTCAAATTCCTCAGTGATGCCGTGTAGAAGGTCGTCGATAACGAGCGATGTCTTAGGGTCGAGACCGGAGTTCGGCTCGTCGCAGAACAGGTATTTAGGGTTCAGCGCTATCGCTCTGGCAATCGCCACACGCTTCTGCATACCACCAGAAATCTCGTCGGGGAATTTCTTCTCCGCATCCACGAGGTTCACTCTGTCGAGGCATTCCTGTGCGCGGCGAACACGCTCGCGGTAGTTCATGTTTGAAAACATGTCGAGTGGGAACATCACGTTCTCCAGCACCGGTAGCGAGTCGAAGAGGGCGGCGCTCTGGAATATCATTCCCATTTCGCGTCGCATCATCACCTTCTCCTTCTTGGACATCGTCACGAAGTCGCGACCGTCGTAGAGCACCTCGCCGCTTGTCGGCGTGAGCAGTCCCACCAAGTTCTTCATCAGCACCGTCTTGCCGCTGCCGCTCTGTCCGATGATAAGGTTCGTCTTGCCGCTGTCGAACACGGTGC
>CALYVN010000069.1 GCA_945494785.1 uncultured Alistipes sp. | reverse complement strand
GTAGATAACTATCCCGAACTCAACAAGAAGGAGGCTACTCTGTTGCGCTATTGCTCGGGTGAGGCAATCCTTTTCGAGACCAATGCCACCGAAATCTGGGTTGTTGCCAAATACGGTGTTCGCGGCTTCAACCGTGCGATGCCGGCAACCGCAGGCGTCGGTTTCAACCTGTTTATAGAGAAAGACGGCGAGTGGCTGTGGGCTGCTTCGAAATGCAACGCCGACGGTAAGGACAAAAAGACGGGCGAGTCTAAAATCGACAAGCCGTTGAAACTTATCGCCAATATGTCGGACGAGACGAAAAAGTGCATCCTTTATCTGCCTCTGTATGCCGAACTCACATCGCTCGAAATAGGTGTGCCGGAGGGTGCCAAAATCAAGGCGTTGAAGAACCCGTTCCGTCACCGCATCGCCATATTCGGTTCGAGTTACACGCACGGCTCGGGTGCAACGTGTGCAGGTATGACATACCCTGCATTCCTGCAACGTCAGACGGGTCTGTATCTGTGCAGTTTCGGTATGAGCGGCAACAGCAAATTGCAGCGCGTCATGGGCGAGATTCTCGGTGGTACGAAGGCCGATGCCTATATATGCGACGCCTTCTCGAATCCTACTATTAAGGAGATAGGCGAGCGCATCCGTCCGTTCATCAACGAGATACGCGCCAAGAACAAAAAGGCTCCGATTATCTTCCTCAAAACCATCTATCGCGAAGGCCGTATGTTCGACCTCAAAGCAGAGGAGAAAGAGCAGGCACGTATAGAGTATGTCGATGCACTGATGAAGGATATCGTGAAAGAGTTTGCCGACGTGTATTATATCGATGTAGTCGATCAGACCGGTACCGACCACCTCACTTCGACAGACGGCGTACACCCTTATTCTTGGGGTTACAAGCGTTGGGCAGATGCGATTCAGCAGCCTATTCTTGATATTTTGGCGAAATACAATATAAAATAGAAAAGGACGGTGTGTAAGAATCGGCAAACTGCTTCGTTATCGTCGCAATTTGCATACGCCATATCAGAGGTTGTGTCAGTTTCGACACAACCTTTTTTTGTGTCCGCACAATCTGCGGAGGCAGTCGGGGGTGTATGCCGATACTGTCAGGTTATGACACATTGGCAGAAAAATGGTGGCGTGCGATGCACGGTTTGTCAGATATATGGCGGAAATGCAGGATTTTTTGTGTGAAACGTCGTTTGGTACGGCGTTTGTTCGATTGTAAGTCGATTTTGAAAACGAAAAATCAAAACAAAAAAATAATAATAACGAATAAAAATTTGCAATTATGGGAAAGATTATTGGTATCGACTTGGGAACCACAAACTCGTGTGTGGCAGTTATGGAGGGCTCGGAGCCCGTTGTAATCCCTAACTCGGAAGGCCATCGTACAACGCCGTCGGTAGTGGCATTTACCGACAACGGCGAGCGTAAGGTGGGCGACCCTGCAAAGCGTCAGGCAATCACCAATCCTAAACGTACCGTATTCTCGATTAAGAGATTTATGGGCGAGCAGTACGACAAAGTGCTTGCCGACATACAGCGTGCGCCTTATACGATAGTAAAGGGTGCCAACAACACGCCGCGTGTGGATATCGACGGTCGTCAATATACGCCGCAGGAGATTTCGGCAATCATCCTCCAAAAGATGAAAAAGACTGCCGAGGATTATCTTGGTCAGGAGGTGAGCGAGGCGGTTATTACCGTACCGGCATACTTCTCCGATTCGCAGCGTCAGGCAACCAAAGAGGCGGGCGAGATAGCAGGCCTGAAAGTGCGCCGAATCATCAACGAGCCTACCGCAGCGGCACTTGCCTACGGTATGGACAAGAAAAACAAGGATATGAAGATTGCCGTGTACGACCTCGGTGGCGGTACGTTCGATATATCCATCTTGGAGTTGGGCGACGGCGTGTTCGAGGTTAAATCGACCAACGGCGATACGCACCTCGGCGGCGATGATTTCGACCACGTGCTGATTGACTATATGGCAGAGGCATTCAAAGCCGAACACGGTGTCGATTTGCGTCAGGACCCTATGGCTTTGCAGCGACTGAAAGAGGCTGCCGAGAAGGCGAAAATCGAATTGTCGTCGTCGCAATCGACCGAAATCAATCTGCCTTACATCATGCCGATAAACGGTATTCCGCAACACTTGGTCATGACGCTGACCCGTGCGAAGTTCGAGCAGTTGTGCGACCACCTGATTCAGAAGACCATCGAGCCGTGCAAAATCGCTCTGCGCGATGCAGGTCTGTCGGCTTCGCAAATCGACGAGGTCATCTTGGTCGGCGGTTCGACCCGTATTCCGGCAATTCAGCAGATTGTCGAGAAATTCTTCGGCAAGGTGCCTAACAAATCTGTCAATCCGGACGAGGTCGTTGCCATCGGCGCATCGATTCAGGGCGGTGTGCTGACAGGCGAGGTGAAGGATGTGCTGTTGCTCGATGTTACTCCGCTGTCGCTCGGTATCGAGACTTTGGGCGGTGTGTTCACCAAACTCATCGAGTCGAACACCACCATTCCTACCCGCAAGAGCGAGGTATTCTCGACGGCTGCCGACAATCAGCCTTCGGTAGAGATTAACGTATGCCAAGGCGAGCGTCCGCTGGCGAAGGACAACAAGAGCATCGGTCGCTTCCATCTGGACGGCATCCCTGCTGCTCCGCGCGGCGTGCCTCAAATCGAGGTTACCTTCGATATTGACGCCAACGGTATTCTGAACGTATCGGCAAAAGACAAGGGTACGGGCAAGGAGCAGAAAATCCGTATCGAGGCTTCGAGCGGTCTGACCGAGGAGGAGATTCAGCGTATGCGCGACGAGGCCAAGGCCAACGAGGATAAGGATAAGGCGGAGAAGGAGCGTATCGAAAAGATAAATGCTGCCGATTCGAATATCTTTGCAACCGAGAAGCAACTCAAAGAGTACGGCGACAAGATTCCGGCAGACAAGAAATCGGCTATCGAGGGTGCGCTCGCCAAATTGAAGGAGGCGCACAAGAACGCCGATATTGCGGCAATCGACGCGGCAATCGCAGAGTTGAATACCGCATGGCAGGCTGCATCGCAGGACATCTATTCGGCTCAACAGGCACAAAACGCACAGGAGGCACAAGCCAATGCGGGTGCCGGCGCACAGGGCAATGCACAGACGGGCAATGCCGGCAACGGCGGCGCACAGCCTGAGGATGTAGAGTTCGAGGAGGTGAAATAAGGCCTGATGATAACGAACGGAGTACAACCTGCGGGTTATACTCCGTTTTTTTTTGTACTTTTTTCGGTGCCTTGCGTTCCGCTTCTTCTTACACACTTTGAAGGGGTCGTGCCGAATTGCATATAGACACAACCCCTTTTTCTCTTTTGCGGTGCGATATGTTGCTTGTTACACAAATAATTGTATAACTTTGTAGAACAAACCCCACAGTGCCATGAACGAAGTAAAGATTATCGGCATATCAATCGAGACCAATGCTCTCGGATATATCAGCGGTACGGGCAAACAAATTCCCGTCGAGGATTTTCCGTTAGGCAACCCCGTGCGTCTTAATCAATGGCTTCCCGACACTCATTTGGCGTATGTGAAGCCCATCGACATCATCCGCACGAAGGAGGAATTGAAAATAGAGTCGCAATACAAGACGACTTCGGTACCGCTCCGCTGCGGAAACCGTATCTCAATCGAAGGCATCGGCCTTTCATACGCCTCGTGCAGAATCGACATTTATTGCGAACCGGAATGATGAAACAGTATAACCAACAACAAAAGGCGCAGGAGAATAGTCGGTACGGAGAGGCCGTGTCCGAACTCGCCGAAATTTTCGCGGAGATGGTGCATAATCACGACACTTTCGGCGAGTCGTGGCGCAATATAAAACTCGGCGTCAAAGCCTTTGACATAATGCGCTCACTGCCCGATGTGCTGCCGGGCGAATACGAGACCATGGCGGAGAAAGCGGGTCTTCTCGACCAAATGCTCGACAGGATGGACGAGACCGTTACACCGCGCTTCTGTATCTCGGTACGCGAGGAGATAGCCCGTATCGACCCGCAAAACGAAGGCAACCGCGAAGAGTTGCAAATGCTGCGCGACTACATCGACCTGTCGTTGCCGATGGAGGAATTTTGCCATCGTTACGGTCGGCATCTGCAATTCGACCCCGTAGAGCGCACTGCCGAATATGAGGCAGTAATTGCGGATGTCGAGGCAGAAACAGCCGAAGAGTTGAAAGATTGTTTGCGCGGTATGGGCTTCTGCTTCGGCTATTGGTCGGCCAAAACCGCAATCCTTGCCCGTTACGGCATCGAATGGCGCTCTCCATCCGTTATGAATCCCCATGTTATATTCGACTAAAACGCTTTTACCATGACTGACGACAAAAAAGGAACGAGAATGCTCTATCGTTTGATAGTGATTCTGTTGATAGAAATCGGCAAGGTACACGAGACGCTCGGAAGTGCGGTGGCCTGCCCCGAAACCGAAGGCAGCGAAGCAAAGGTTCTCGGCAATATCGACCGCTTGATTGATAAGGGGATAACAGGCCTCTATCCGCTGAAAGCACTGCTTATGGCAAGCAACAATTGGTACACTTTCACGATTGTCCGTGAAGGTCTGTTTCGGGATGTCCTTCTCGAAGGTATCGAGAAAGGTGCGCTTGCACCCGACAATCAGGAGGGGTGGTCGTGGATGAAGTTTGCCTCGCTGTCGAACGACCCTGCCGATTTCATGACCGATACGGATTGCTACTACGACCTAGTGATGTCGGCTACCGAAAATGGCAATCCGGACGCCCGCGAAATTATGGACATGATATGGGAACCCGAAAATTGTCAGGAAGAGGATTGAACAGATGAAACCGATATATCTCAAACTTTCCAAACCGTTCGAAAAACTCGATACGGTTGCGTCGCGCTTTTGGGGCAATCCGGCTCTGCCGAAGGGTATGGATTATCCTCAATATATCGATAACGAGGGCGACGAGTACCCCTATGTCTTTATCTGCCAAATCAACCTTGCCGACCTGACAGCCTTTTGCCAAAACAATCCTTTGCCACAAACCGGCATTCTGCTCTTTTTTGCCAAAATCGACCATTATTTCGGACTGTTTGCCGATACCGACTGCATCGGAGGCTCGGTCAGTGCTGCCGATGCAGTCAAGGTTATCCATATAGAGGATTTGTCGGATTTGCGCGAGGTCGTACTCGTGGATGATGACGATAGTCCGGTGTCGCCCGACGAACTTGCAATCTCGTTTACCTGCGACCACGACCCGCTGAACGATGAAGACCATTGCCTCTTCGCCCGACCCGACCATCGCGAGTGGGAATCGTGGGATTGCCCTTACGAAGATTGGCAGATTCTTCTCCAAATCGACTCCTTCTCGGGTATGGATTTCAACCTCAATTTTATGGATTTCGGCGTTCTCGACCTCCTCATCTCGCCCGAAGCACTTCATCGCTCCGACTTCTCGCGGGTTCGCGCCATCGTCCTATCGACATAAGACAACCCCCTGCTCGGCAACGACCGATAGGGGAGTATGGCTGCAAGGAACGGCAACAACCGTTCCTGCCCGTTTCGTTTTGTTCGATGCCGTCGGCAGGATAGGCGTTGGTCGTATTAAATCGCTTTTGCCGTTAAAATTGCGCTCGGAGATTGCTCGTAACGAAAATTTTGTTTATCTTTGCATGCTTTGTCGTATATATAAGGTGCGCAAAGCGAAAAATTAAAAGAAATAACGATAATATCTAACATAAAATTTTCTACAAATGCAAAGTAAAGGTGCAATCAAACTGCTTGCCATTCTGTTGGCGTTGGCTTGTATCTATCAGCTCTCTTTCTCGCTC
>CALYVN010000068.1 GCA_945494785.1 uncultured Alistipes sp. | reverse complement strand
CTAATTCAGAACTGTCCTACTTATAGGGAAGGCTACACTTATAGGGAAGGCTACAAAGTAGAAATAATACATTTAGCATTCTGTAAGTGCAAGAATATAGTGTAACAAATAAATTTAGTATTAAATTGAAAATAACTTTTGTTTTCTCCACCGCATTAACCATCAAAGATGGAATATATATATCTGATTGATACACAATAAATTCTATATATTAAGGGGATATTCGCCGCCATTGTTGTTTATCCTAAGTATCAAGGAATTTATTTGTTGATATTGGGATTATACTACTATTTATACTTAAATTAGGGTTGGTGCATTAAAATATATAATTGGAATTTTATGTTATGTTTGGTATCGGGTATAACGGTTATCTTATCACTTGCGGCTGTTTATAGGAGTTCTAAGAGAACTAAGATAAGCCGCAAGGTTTGTTATTTCGGCATCTGCCCTAAAACTCTTAAACTCTTATATTTGCTGTATGCCCTCGTAGAACTCTTAGTTCTCTTAGTATCGTTGGCACGTGATGCCAAACCCGTCATACGCACAACCAAAGCCATCTGAAACCCTCTTCGGCTCGTGCCATCGTCTCTTGTGCGGCTCTATTCCATGTACGGCTCGCGTTGGCGCATGGCCTTTTCTATCAGTTTCGACCCGAGCGGACACTCGCCGCATCTTTCGGCTCGACAGTATTCGGTTGCGATTTGCAGCAATGCCTGACTTTCGAAGGCGTTGTGAGGCCGTATACCGTTGCGCTCCCATTGCCGTATGTATTGGTTATTCTCGGCAGGTGTGGCCTCCAACAGCGCAATAGCCCTGTCGCGCAAAACGTCGCTGTCCACATAACTGCCATAGGCATATTGCAGTGGCGCGACGAGGTTGATGCCGAGCAATGCGCTCTTTTCGCGCCCTATGCGTTTGGGTACGTCGGCAGACAATTCGGCAGGGATAAAGTGCGATGCCCAATACTCCGATGCCTCCACACCGAACAGCCGTTCGACATCGGCAGGCGTGCGGCATTCGAGGAGTTTGTTCATGACAAAATCCTTCTGCGCCAAAAACGACGCTATTTGCGCCAATCTCAATACGGGATGGTTGTAAGGACGTACACCCGCAATGCGCCACTCGGCGGCACGCATGGGCTGCAACGCATATTTCTTGGCGAGATAGAAGTATTCGCTTTGGAGCGTGCGGATATAGTCGTCCTCTTTGTAATTGGCAAGCAGTCCCGACGTACCGATGAGCAAAGCCTCGACCGACAGCGGCGATTGCTGTTCGCGCAATACAATCGAATAACCGACTATCCGCGCAAGTCGCTCATAGGCGGCACGATTGCCCGTAACGTCCATTGCACGGAACATCATCGCATAGAACGTCTGATTCCAATTCTCGCCCGAGCCGAGATAAATCTCCTTTATTTTGCGGTATTTGCGTATCAGCCTGTCGTATGCCGCATCGACGAAAATTTCGCCTCGGTGTACCTCGTCCAATCTCCGCAGATACCCTCCGCAATTCAATGACGCTGCGCTCTTTTTGAGATTGTTTATCAGCCGAGTGCGCTCGTCCATCTGCTATAACAGATTAAGTTCCATCAACGCTTCGTCCGACATCATGCTTTTGTCCCATGCGGGTTCGAAGACGAGGATGACATTGACCTTCTTGATACCCTCGACCTTGCCCACCTGCGTATTCACGTCGGCTACCAATTGGTCTGCCACGGGACAATTGGGCGCGGTCAGCGTCATCTGTATCGTAACTTCGCCCGAAGGGTCGTAGTCGATATTGTAAATCAACCCCAAATCGTAGATGTTCACGGGAATTTCGGGGTCGTATATGTTTTTGAGCGTCAGAATAATATCCTGCTCTGTTTTAAGTATCTCTGCCGGTTCCATTGCTGTTTTGCCCATTGTGTTGTTTGTCTTGTTTGCTTCTTGCGGGCTGCGATGCGTTTGTTGCTCTTCTACTTTTTCTCGACCGAGAAGGCGAGTGCATACAACCGCATCTGCTTTATTGCCGCCAAAAGCCCGTTGCCTCGTGTCGGCGACAGATTCTCTTTCAGTCCAATGGCCTCGATGAAATAGAGGTCGAGGTCGATTATCTCCTGCGGCGAACGACCGTTCAATACCTTGATAAGCAGTGCTATGATGCCTTTGACGATGATTGCGTCGCTGTCTGCCGAGTAGTAAACCGCGCCATCTTTGAGTTCGGCATCAATCCACACCCGCGACTGACACCCTTCGATTAGGTACTTCTCCGTGCGGTGTGCTTCGTCGATTGCGGGTAGCGAATCGCTGAGGCTGATGATGTATTCGTATTTATCGAGCCAATCGTCGAATATCGAGAACTCCTCGATTATCTCCTCCTGTCTTTTATCTGTCATATCTCTATTCTGTTTTCAAATCTGTAATTGTTTCGGCTGTCGAAGTAGCCGGTCTCTCCGCTCCCAAAAGGCGTGCCACAGTCGGAGCAATCGATGTCGTGTCGGTGCGCTTGTCGATGCGTTGCGGTGCGATTCCGCCACCGTAGATTATCAACGGCACATGGCGGTCGTAGTTGTACGGCGAGCCGGAACACGAGACGGTGTCGTCGATGCTCTCTATCCGTTCAGGCATCAGGCAGACGAGTACGTCGCCCGAACGGCGCGGATAAAAGCCGTTCTGCATCAAGTGCGCTATGCCGCTGCCGAAATAACCGTTCTGCATCGCTGTCGCCGATACGGCGTGCGATATGCCTCGAAACTGCAAAGCGAACGATGCCGTTTCGGTTTGGATATCGGCCACCGTCTTGCGATGTTTGTAGATGATGTCGCGGTTGAGATAGAGCGCATTGTCACAGTAGCCGAGTACCCATTCGTCCTGCCCGTGCCGTGCGCTGAGAAAGGCGTTTACTATGACCTCGAATTGCTGCGCATTGAACCGCTCGTCGTGTTGTGCCGCGTCGATTGTGCGACTTGTGCCGTGGTCGGATGCAAGCGTAACCACGATTTGCTCCGCATGGTCGGTTTGGGCGTACAGAAATGTCAGAAAATCGGCGAGCGTGTCGTCCAAGCAATAGAGCATATCCTCGTACTCTGCCGAATCGCTGCCGAATCTCTCGACAATGGCACGCGATGCGTCGATATAGATGTTCAACACCTTGCGCTCGTCGGCTTTGAGCGGACACAACGCACTTACGGCGCGTTTGGCAAACTCGAAAATCGCAGGACTGCCTGCGGGTGTTGTCAGGATGTTCGCAACGGCATTGCGCGAGGCAGTCGGCTTGGTCGCAGGGCGTTTGGCTTTGCTGTCGTTGTCGTAGAGTGCCACGACGGAGGAGCGGTTGTTGCGATAACGCTCTTTGGTGTATTTGCCGTACCATTGGTAACCGGCGAAGATGTTGTTGTAGGCATCGTCGTTGTAAGCACGCACCCACGAAGGCAACTCTTCGGCATAGCACTTTGCCGAACTCCAACTGCCGCGTTCGTCCAACCAATAGCACTCGCCCGAGCGGCCTGCTGTAAGGATTGCCGATTGCGGAGTGTGCGCGATGGTGATGGAACGTGAAGTCGGCGAATAGGCGGCGACTGCCTCTGCGAGAGTTTGCGACAGCATGCAGTCGTTCGAATACTCGTCGGTGATGCCCGTATATGGCAGGGTTTGGTTGTTGCCGGCCGCTTTGCACAACTCTATCGGCTTGTTGGTCGTGCGGTCGTACCAGATGCGCGATACGATGCCGTGTACCGAAGGCAGCGCACCCGAAGCGAGCGTTGCTGCCCCTGAGTGTGTAGATGTCTGCGCATAGTCGGCATAGCACTCCGTAAATACGGCTCCTCCGTCGGTCAGCCGTCGGAATCCGCCGTTGCCGAAGTTGGCTCTGTAGCGGTCGATGTCGGTTGCCCGCATGCCGCTGACCACGATGTTCACTGCCAATCGGGGTTGAGCCGTTGCCGTTGCGATGCACAAAATTGCACAATATAAAAGTATGGGGTGTTTCAAACGCATTACAACTCTGTTTTTCGAAGTGCAAATTTACGATTTTATTTTGCATGACGCGCGAAAAATTCCCGCTCGGCAGAGAAATTTATATCCGGCAAAGCCTCGATGCACTCCAACATGCGCTTGCAGAATGCGGCATACTCCCCGCTGTCGGGATTGAACGGTCGATGTTCGGCTGCTGCCACAATCTGCTCCGCCTTCGGCAACAGACTCTGCGCCTTCGGCGAAAGGAGGGCTGATGCAAATTTCTCCCAAATGTAATCCATTGCCTGACGGTTGGGATGAACGAGGTCGTCGGCATAGAAACGATAATCGCGCAAATCGTCGTTCACTATCTCGTAGGATGGGAAATAGCGTACATTGTCGAAGCGTTGTGCCAACATATCGACGGCAAGCCTCAAAATTGCCTTGCTGATGCTGTTCTCCTCCAATCCGTCGGCAGTGTGTCGGACGGGGCTGACGGTCAGAATGACGAGTTTGTCGCGCAGAATGCCCTCCAAGAGAGGTGCGTACAACTCTGCAATCTCCTCTGCCGACAATCTTTCTCGGCGGAACATCGACTGCGGCAGTTTGTGGCAGTTGGCGACCACTTTGCCGCTCTCCGCCAATCGGTATATCCAAGCCGTGCCGAAGGTGAGTATTATGCAATCGGCAGCACACAACGCTCGGTGTCCCTCGTCCAACGCCGTGTTGAGCCGTTGCAGAGCCGATGATGGCGAACAGCCGTCGAGCGACGTGTGGGCATCGAAGGCAAACCATCTGCCTGCCGATTCGGTAATCTCCGATTCGGTATAGGCGCGATGCTCGGCGAAACGTTCGATTGCCGATGCTATGGATGCGGGATTGAACAGCGTACCCATGGGATTGACCGCGATTTGCAGTTTGGCGCGTTTGAGACGTTCTGCCATGTTCTCTGCAAAGCACGAGCCGAGCGACAGCAGTCGGGTTTCGTACCCGATGCGTCGGTCGAACGGTTTTATCTCTGCTTCTGTGCGAAATTTCATCTGTTTGTGCCTCTTTTTCCGACAAAGGTATTAAGAATTTGGTTATCTTTACACCGCTAAAACCTAAAACGAACAACTCTATTATGAAAAAAGTTCTGATTGTTGTATCGGCAGTCTTGTGTCTTGCCGTAACTGCATCGGCTCAAAACCCGCTTGTCGAGGTGCGCGGCAAAGTCGTATCCGTTTCGGGAGAGCCTATCGAGGGCGTGGCCGTCAGCGACGGATATACGGTGGTGGCAACCGACGGCAATGGCGAATACCGTTTCGACAGAGCCTCCGCAGCCGAGTTCGTCTTTTGCTCGATACCTGCCGAATATGCAGTGCCTTTGCGGCACGGTGCGCCATGCTTTTACAAAAAATTGTCCGACGGAGGTCGCTACGATTTCGTATTGCGTCCGCTGAAAAAGGGTGCGGAGCGCAACTTTACGCTCTTCTGCATCGCCGACCCGCAGTGCTATACCGTTCATCATGTCAATCGCTTTCGACACGAGACGGTGCCGGATGTGCGTGCATTGGTCGCCAAAAGCAAATATCCCTGCTACGGCGTTTCGCTCGGCGACATAGGCTATACGGAGCGGAAACACAATGCCACATACGTCTTGCCGTTGATGAAGGCAGAGATGGCGAAAGAGAAGACGGGCATACCCATATTCCAAACCATAGGCAATCACGACAACGAGTATCAGCCCATTGCGCTGAATGCCGGCAATCCGACCCCGACCATCCGTTTCCAGCGTATGTTCGAGGCTGTTTTCGGCCCGATTGACTATTCGTGGAATCGCGGCGATGCGCATATCGTATCGATGAACGACATAGTCTATCACACCATCGAGACATTGGGCGAATATCATGGCGATGTTGCCGATGCTCAGGTCGAGTGGGTGGGTCAGGAGG
>CALYVN010000067.1 GCA_945494785.1 uncultured Alistipes sp. | reverse complement strand
AACGATAGGGGTTGCGGAAAAAGCAACAAAATATCGGCCGCCCCCGAAAGGGGGGGTCGATATTTTATACAAGGGTGTTGGTCTATTGTAATGGCTATTTGCCGATTAGCACATTGTTGATGGTAATAGTCGCCGAATTGCGCAGAATACCTGCCAACTTACCACCTTTGTCAGGAGTAGCAATATCGGCATCCTTTACCTTAGTACCGTTCAGAGTAGTGGTATTCTGAATTGTAATAGGAGCATCTTTGTCACCGAGTTTGACAGCTGCTTTGATATCGCGCGTACTGCCGATAACAAAGCCTGCATTGGTGCCTGTTGCCGACGAGATTGTGCAATCGACAATGCTGTTTTGTATATATCTTCCTCCGCCTATCGCTCCAATCAATCCGCCCGTATCGGTACCCGACGCCGAATTATTGGTAAGCGTACCGTAATTTGCACAACCGTCCATCAATACCATAATGTCTGTCTTACAGTTGGTATAACCTACGATACCGCCGAGTTCGCTTGCAAAGCCCGATTCGCCTGTCGCATTATTCATTGTAACAGATCCGCGGTTGATACAGTTGGTAATCGTGTCGTGAAGCGATCCGAACACACCGCCTACAATGGTAACAGCCTTTGCATCGGAATGCACATAGCCATGGTTCTCGCAACCTGTTACGCTATTATCCTGACCTGTCGTATTATAGCCACCCATGACACCTCCTATATAACTGCGGATAGTCGTTTGATCGAGAGCCTCCACATTGCTTTTTTCGAAATATATCTCTCCATCATTGATACAGTTCTCAAAAGTATTGCTCGGTTCAAGCACACAACCAACCACTCCGCCAAGATAGGTCTGACGGCCACCGTTGATAACATGTATATAGCCATGGTTCGTACAATTGCTGACTGTACCCGTAGGGAAACCGACCACTCCGCCAATCGGCACATACACCATACTGGCAGGATTCTCGAGTTCCACCTTGCCATAGTTTTGGCAATTTTTTATGGTACGAGGTTTGACATTGATGACTATTGTGTCTGTCTTTTTGGTGTCTTCGTTCGTTATTATATAAGTTCCGGAAGGATAGCCCAAACTTCCGCAAACACCTCCAATTACAGGGCGAGTCATCTTGCCGATACCGGCTGTATTAGGATCAACTTCTGTTTTACCAAACCAAGCACCATTTGTACCTTGCAGCAGAACATGACCATGGTTCTCGCAACCCGTTACATCACCGTTGAGATAACCCGCAATGCCGCCGATTGCAGGACGGGTAAGCGTAGGATTCTTCTCATCCTTATATCCTGTGGCATGCAGATGTACATCACCATAATTTTTGCAATAGTTGATGGCGCAAGCAGTATAACTCATAACACCGCCGATATGGATATACGATCGCTCGCTTACTTTGGCAATAGTAAGATCAACATTGCCTTCATTGACGCAGTTGTTGATAATACCGCCATGATTGCATGAGCCCGAAACGCCGCCGATATATGTATTCTTCAATCCACTGGAGCCATCGATAGTAACCGTAACAGCGCCTTTGTTTATACAATACGACATCGATATTGAGCCCGCTTTACCCGATGTATTGCCAACAACACCACCGAAATAGTACGAAGCACCCGTCATCGACGGTATGGTTACTGTCAGATTGCCCTCGTTGTAGCAGTTGGTAACCAATGCCGTGGTTTGATTACCCGATTTGCCCACAATAGAACCTATCATATATTGTGCTTTCAAATCCGCAGTCGGAGCAAATTTCATATTCGCATAGTTGGAGCAACCCGAAACAGTACCGAAGTTTTCGGCAACGACAAATGCCTTATAACCCGCAGCAGCTTTCGATACATCCATCGAACACGAAGCGTCGATAACGATATTTTTGACGACAGAGCCGGCAACTGTTTGTGTAAAGAGTGCCGTTCCGTCGGACGTCCAATTTTTCAGTTTGTAACCGCGACCGTTGAATACGCCGTCGAACGATGCGGCAGGAGTGATGGTTACGCCCTTCATATCTATATCCGCACCGAGTTGCACCTCGCCGTTACCCGCTCTGTATTTTGAATAATCGCCGGCTTTTACGGCTGTAAGGAACGCCTGCAATGTCGTGGCATCGGTAATCTCGATGGCACCGGCTTCGTTCGAAGAGTATTTTATGGCAGGGAGAGTATAGATTTTGCTGCGCGCGACAGTAATACCCGCACTCGTGCCGACGGTTTTCGACATCGTACCTGCGTCGGTTGCCACCTTAACGGTAAAGCCTTTGGTGTATGTACCGGCAGGAACTGCCACATATATCACCACTTTGCCCTCGGCATCGTAGGCGATACCTTCGGGTGCAACCACCTTGACAAAGTCCATACCCGACATAGGGGTAATCGTGGCATGGGCATAATCAACCGAGAAGACACCCGTCATGGCCTTCAAATTGTTGGAGTGGATGGTTATGCTCTTGATAAGTTCGGTACCCTCCTTTGTAATGGTGAGTTTGACCAAGCCGTAGAGATTTTTGACCTGCACCGTAGTTGTTTCGGAGTAGCCGACCATAACGGCCGCACCTTGCGCAAACGAATTGGCGGCGTAAGGCTGAACCTCCGATACGGTAATAGTACCGTCTTCGTTGAGTGCAGAGGCAGGATAAAGCACGTTGTAAGGTGCTGCAACGCCACTGACCGCAAATGCGGCAGCAGATTTGCCCGCATATTCATCGGCGATGGTCGCACTTACGCCATTGACTGCGACACAATCGCCTGCGCTCCAAAGAACGGCGTAACCGTCCTCGCCCAACGAGGTACGCGAATCGGCATCGTTCTCGATATTCATATCCAAAACCGTTACTCGGTCGTTGATGACGACATCGTTTGTCGCATCCTTGCTGCAACCTGCGGTCAGCATTACCAATGCCAAACCGAGAATAATTGAAAGTTTTTTCATCGTTTTCTCCTTTTTAAGTTCAACATTGTACTACTTGTCCCACTCCCACTCGTCGCCGGGAGTGAACGATTCGTTCTCGATACTGTCGCCGAAACCGCGGTCGCACGCTATCTCGGTAACTTCAATCTCAGGCGGAAGATACGAAATCCCCCCCCCCCGAAAAATTTGGAAATTTGCTTCATGGATTTTAAGGTTTGTTGTGTTAGGTTATTGTTATGTTATGTTATGTTATGTTATGTTTTGGTTTGACAGGTTATTTTTCAAAGATGGTAAAAATTTTTCTAATTCCCAAATTTTTCGATAAAAAACTAATAAAAAGACTTTTGGGCGCGCCTCTGCCCGAGATTCTTCACTTCGCTCAGAATGACGTAGTGGGTATATAACAACTGCGGGGCTTTCGCCTCGCAGTTGTTCTTATCAAAAAACTCACTATTCACTAATTCATATCCACCGAAACAGCGGTTACAGCCCCCAATCGGAGGTTTGGAACGAACTCTTCGGAGCATTAGGCACATTCGGGAAGAAGGTCAAACCCGTAAGTTTCTCGACCTCCGTGACCGAATACATATCGTTGGTCGTAGGCTTATGGCTTTGGTTGCCGTAGTGGCCGAGTATGAATGCCACGCACTGCAATTCGTCTGCCGAACACTTATCGACCGACTTGCCCGTATTGCCCTTCTTGGTACGCAGCAACACCTTATACCAAGCCGTCGGCACTTGGAACGTACCGTTGGCTCCGCTCGCGGTTTTGGCACTGATGGTTTTGCCGTATTTGTCCGTCCATGTCTTGAACACGCAACCGACAACCTGATAGAGCGTATCGGCACACAGATAGCCATCGACCTGCGATTCGAGGTTGTTCCACGCTCCGCCTCCCGTATTGAAGCCGCTCGACAACTGCGCACCGATATTGGAGTAGTAGAACACCTGCTTGTTGGTGGCTACCGATATAGTACGGTCGGACGAGCCTATCATGTGGCCACGCGTGTAGCCCGTAAATTTGCTGTTCTGCGTACATCCTATATTCGGGTCGTTGCGATAGGAGTTGTTACGTCCCGAACTGCCGAGATAGCATTTGTGCATAGGCGCAGCCACCCATACGGGATGTATCATACCCTTGCTGTAACATGCCGAGAAGTTGCGGATGGACGAAGCATCGGCACGGAATGTATGGGAATAGTACAAATCGGCATTGGTATCCTCGATGCCGTTGTCGTCCGCATCGTGCTGCAACGGCAATTCGAACCAACCGTATTTGTATTCGTTTACAGGCTCGCCAGCCTTGTTAAGAATGATGAATGATGCCTCGTCGCTCTTATAGGTGTTGCCGTCGCTCATCTGCGCATAGGCGTAGTAGTCGTAGTTGCCGGCACGCAACGTCGTAAGCATAATCTCCGGATTGGCAGATGCGCCGCAATCGTTCTCGATGAATGTCGTTGCGGTCGAGAGTTTGTAGGCTATACCCGACTTGACGATTGAGAGTTGCGTCGAGTTGTAATCGACCTCTGCCGAGAGGATTGCACAACCGTCAGTAGCCGTAGCCGACGATGCACCCTCGACCAAAGCGGTCAGATTGACGAATTTCGGCGTTGTCGGCTTCACGGGCGCATCGCCTCCGCCACCGCAATAGACGGTTATGTCGGAGATACGGCACGCATTGGCAGCCGACAATATATAGATTTGTTTCAGATTCTTGTCTGCCAACTCGACCTTTGTCGTCGCACCGCCACCGGTTTGGGTTACGACGGCAGAAGAGACGCTGTTGGAGGTGCAGATTGCTATTGTACCGGTAAAACTAGCGACGGTATTTATAACAATCTCGGTAATTGCACCCTCGAACACAGGCGTACCGATATAGGCGACCTTTCCGCTGTTGATTTGGAAGGCAGAGCCGTAATCATATGCGCACACCGTCCATTCGCCGAACTTGTTGCTGTATGTTTTAGGACTGCCGTACGCCATCGACACTCCCGCAGCCTTGACTTCGGCATAAGTCAGCGTTGCCTCGATTGGCTCGACTGCCGCAATACGCTCGGCATTGTCCAGATTGGCATTGACATCGTAGTAGGTATTGCGCTCGATGGTCTTGTTGTAGTTGAATACATAGACGGCTTGGTCGGTCGTAATGGTCAGTTTGCCGTTGTAAGTACCCGGAGCAAGCACCATATATACGCCCTTGCTCTTGTCGGCTGCCGACGTTACCGTATAGACGGTCTCCAAATCGACATCCACCGCCGTTGCCGAATAGCCCGATATGGCAAGCGATTCGCCATCGGCAAACGAGGTCATATCGAAGTTGAACGAACCAGCCAAAGGCGCATCGTCGGTCGTGGCATAGGAGATGCTCTGCACATGCTCGCCCGCATATTTGCTGCCCGAGAATACGTTGATGCGCAAGAATCCGCCCAAGCCATACATCTTGACCGCATACGACTGCGCACTCTCCGTCAAAACGACAGGACGGGCAACCATCGGCATATTCTCAACATTGAACACGCCCGCTTCCAACTGAATCTGCTGGTCGGGAATTTCGAGTACGACATTTGTCGGCATATTCGACGAGTTGTCGCGCAAATAAGGGAAATAGGCGTACATCTTGTCGCCTTCGGTAAACGATGCGGAGAGATTGCAGTAACCCGCACCGTCGCGCAACTCAATCGAAGTCTCCTCGTTGAGTGTCGGCGTACCCGAAATAACGTAGGCACCAATCGCCTCGCCTCCGACCCACGCATAACCGCTCTCGTCGAAAACGATACGCGATTGCTCATCCAAATCCACACGGAGCGTCAATTCACGCCCGCCTTGCGGCAAGGTCGTATCCGTGTTTCGGGCACACGACCACAACGCAACGGTCGAAGCCGCAACCAATGCAAAAAAGAGTAATTTTTTCATCGTGCCTGCCCTCCTACAAATTATCTTCGCCGCCATATTCCGGCTGTTCGAAATTGCCCGAAAGTTCAAAACCCCGTTCCATGTCAATTAGGAACACTTTGATTTCGGGTTCAACATAATTAAACCGATTGTATTTCATACCTTCGTTTTGTTGTAAAGTTTACAAATATAAGGCAAATTTTATTAAAACCGATGATTTGACTAACGATTATTGCACTTTCCTCCTTTCGGGTAGCGGAAAGCAATGGAGAGCAACAACATACCGCCGAGCAATGCGGGATAGTAGAGGTGCGCCAGAATCTCGACGGGCGACACCGACGCAAGACCCGAAGCCATCAGCATCTGTGCGCCGTAAGGGATTACTCCCTGTACGAAGCACGAGGCTGTATCCATAAGGCTCGCACTCCGACGCG
>CALYVN010000066.1 GCA_945494785.1 uncultured Alistipes sp. | reverse complement strand
GCCGGTAGTGCTTACGGGCGACCGCGTGGAGAAGGGTCAGATATTGACCGAAGGCTACTCGACCGAAGCCGGCGAATTGGCTCTCGGACGCAACCTGAAAGTGGCATTCATGCCTTGGAAGGGTTACAACTTCGAGGATGCAATCGTGATTTCGGAGCGCATCCAGCGCGAAGACCTCTTTACCTCCGTGCATGTGGACGAGTATCTGTTGGAGGTGCGCGATACCAAACGCGGTTTGGAGGAACTGACTTCGGATATTCCTAACGTGAGCGAGGATGCCACGAAGGATTTGGATGCCAACGGTATCATCCGCATAGGTGCCAACGTTCACCCGGGCGACATCCTTATCGGTAAAATCACCCCTAAGGGCGAAAGCGACCCTTCGCCGGAGGAGAAACTCCTGCGTGCAATCTTCGGCGACAAGGCCGGCGATGTGAAGGACGCTTCGTTGAAAGCCAATCCGTCGTTGCACGGTGTCGTTATCGATACCAAACTTTACAGTCGTGCCGGCAAGGCGGACAAGAAGGGTCGCAATGCGGAGAAGGCGCAAATCGACAAACTCAATGCAAAATTCGCCGAGGATATTGCTGCGCTTACGAAGATTCTCGTATCGAAACTCTGGACGCTCGTTCAAGGCAAGACCACGACGGGCATTACCGACTATTTCGGTACGGAACTCTATGGTGCGGGTGCGAAATTTACGCAGAAGATGCTCGACGAAATCGCACGCAAGAGCATCGACGAGAAGAGCGGCATAGCCTCGGGCTACCTCAATCTCGGCTCGTGCAACTGGACATCGGATGCCCACCTCAATTCGCTCATCGAACGTACCATAAACAACTATACGATTGAGGTCAAGAAGGCCGATGCGAACCTGAAACGCGAGACCTACAACCTCTCCAACGGCGATGAACTTCCGCAGACGGGCGTTATCCAGTTGGCAAAGGTTTACATCGCCAAGAAGCGTAAGTTGAAGGTCGGCGATAAGATGGCGGGACGTCATGGTAACAAGGGTATCGTTGCCAAAATCGTCCGCGACGAGGATATGCCTTTCCTCGAAGACGGTACGATTGTCGATATCTGCCTGAACCCGCTGGGTGTGCCTTCGCGAATGAATCTGGGTCAGATTTACGAGACGGTGCTCGGTTGGGCAGGTCGTGAACTCGGACTGAAATTCGCAACGCCTATCTTCGATGGTGCGTCGCTCGACCAAATCAACGAATATACCGCCAAAGCGGGTGTGCCTCGCAGCGGTCGTACCTACCTCTACGATGGCGGTACGGGCGAGCGTTTCGACCAGCCTGCAACCGTGGGTGTGATATATATGTTGAAACTCGGCCACATGATTGACGACAAGATGCACGCTCGTTCAATCGGTCCTTACTCGCTCATCACGCAACAGCCGCTCGGCGGTAAGGCGCAATTCGGCGGTCAGCGTTTCGGTGAGATGGAGGTTTGGGCATTGGAGGGCTTCGGTGCCGCCAACATCTTGCAGGAGATTTTGACCATCAAGTCGGATGACGTTACGGGACGTGCCAAGGCTTACGAGGCTATCGTCAAGGGCGACAATCTGCCGAAACCGGGTATTCCGGAGGCAATGAACGTGCTGTTGCACGAGTTGCGCGGTTTGGCATTGAAGGTGGAACTCGCATAGTATGATTGTAGGTATAAAATTAGAAAAGCATTAAGAATTATGGCAATCAATAAAGATAATACGACAACCGGTTACAACCGTATTTCGATAAGTCTTGCTTCGCCGGAGGAGATTCTGGCACAGTCGAGCGGTGAGGTGTTGAAGCCGGAGACTATTAACTATCGTACCTACAAGCCGGAGCGCGACGGTCTTTTCTGCGAACGCATATTCGGTCCTGTAAAGGATTACGAGTGCCACTGCGGTAAGTACAAGCGTATTCGTTACAAAGGTATCGTCTGCGACCGATGCGGTGTGGAGGTTACCGAGAAGAAGGTGCGTCGCGAGCGTATGGGACATATCTCGTTGGTCGTGCCGGTGGTACACATTTGGTATTTCAAGTCGCTGCCTTCTAAAATCGGTTACCTGCTCGGTATTCCGTCGAAGAAACTCGAAGCGATAATATATTATGAGCGTTATGTCGTAATCAATGCCGGTGCAGCCGCAGAGCATGGCATAACCAAACTCCAAACTTTGGCGGAGAAGGAGTATCTGGACATACTCGATGCACTGCCGAAGGGCAACCAATCGCTTCCGAACGACGACCCGAACAAGTTCGTCGCATTGATGGGTGCGGAGGCTATCAAGGTATTGTTGCAGGAGGTGGATCTCGACAGAATGTCTTACGATTTGCGCGACCGTGCTTCGAAAGAGACGTCGCAGCAACGCAAGAGCGAGATTCTGAAACAGTTGAACGTTATCGAGTCGTTCCGTGCATCGGAGGGCAAGAACAAACCGGAGTGGATGGTGCTGGATGTTATTCCGGTCATTCCGCCGGAGTTGCGTCCGTTGGTGCCGCTCGATGGTGGTCGTTTCGCAACCTCCGATTTGAATGATTTGTACCGTCGTGTCATCATCCGCAACAACCGCCTCAAACGCCTTATCGAAATCAAGGCTCCGGAGGTGATTCTCCGCAACGAGAAACGTATGTTGCAGGAGGCTGTCGATTCCTTGTTCGACAACTCGCGCAAGAGCAATGCCGTAAAGAACGAGAGCAATCGTCCGCTCAAATCCCTCTCCGATTCGTTGAAGGGTAAGCAGGGACGTTTCCGTCAGAACCTGCTCGGTAAGCGTGTCGATTACTCGGCTCGTTCGGTTATCGTCGTCGGTCCCGAGTTGCGCATGCACGAAATGGGTATTCCGAAAGATATGGCTGCCGAACTCTACAAGCCGTTCATTATCCGCAAACTCATCGAGCGCGGCATAGTGAAGACTGTCAAGTCGGCAAAGAAAATCATCGACCGCAAGGACCCTGTCATTTGGGGCATTTTGGAGAATGTCATCAAGGGGCACCCCGTTTTGATGAACCGTGCTCCGACGTTGCACCGTTTGGGTATTCAGGCATTCCAGCCGAAACTCATCGAGGGTAAGGCAATGCAGTTGCATCCGCTGGCATGTACCGCATTCAACGCCGACTTCGATGGCGACCAGATGGCGGTACACTTGCCGCTCGGCAATGCCGCTATTTTGGAGGCGCAGTTGTTGATGCTCGGTTCACACAACGTCCTCAATCCTGCCAACGGTGCGCCTATTACGGTGCCTTCGCAGGATATGGTGCTCGGTCTGTACTACATTACCAAACCTCGCGCGGGAGTCAAGGGCGAAGGTTTGATATTCTACGGTCCGGAGGAGGCCATCATTGCCTACAACGAGGGTCGTGCCGACATCCATGCGCAGGTTAAGTGCAAGGTGCGCGATTTGGACGAGAACGGGCAACCTGTCGAGGTACTGAAAGACACCACCATAGGCCGTATCATCGTCAATCAGGTAGTACCTGAGGAGGTCGGCTATATCAACGTGCTGCTGACCAAGAAATCGTTGCGTGACATCATCGCCGACGTTATGAAGAAGGCGGGTGCCGACAAAGTGGCCGATTTCCTTGACGACATCAAGAATCTCGGTTACCGCATGGCATTCAAGGGCGGTTTGTCGTTCAACCTCGATGCCGTGGTTATTCCGGAATCGAAGCAGAAACTTGTCAATGAGGGTTACGAAAAGGCGGATGCCATCATCGACGATTACAACATGGGTCTTATTACGAACAACGAGCGATACAACCAGATTATCGACGTTTGGACGAATGTGAACAACAAACTCACCAAAGAGGTGGTCGATACGCTGACCAAAGACCAAGACGGATTCAACCCTGTATATATGATGTTGGATTCGGGTGCGCGTGGTTCGCGAGAGCAGATTCGTCAGCTCTCGGGTATGCGTGGTCTGATGGCGAAACCGCAAAAATCGGGTGTCGAGGGTGGCCAGCAGGTTATCGAAAACCCTATTCTTTCGAACTTCAAGGAGGGTCTTTCGGTGTTGGAGTACTTCATCTCCACTCACGGTGCGCGTAAAGGTTTGGCGGATACCGCGTTGAAGACGGCGGATGCCGGTTATCTGACACGTCGTCTGGTCGATGTTGCGCAGGATGTCATCGTTGTCGAGGAGGACTGCGGTACATTGCGCGGATTGACTGCAACCGCAATTAAACGCAACGACGACGTCGTGCAGACGCTATACGACCGTATTCTCGGCCGTACTGCGCTCAACGATGTCATTCATCCGCTTACGGGCGAGGTGCTGTGCAAGGCGGGCGAGGAGATTACGGAGGCTATTGCTGCTGCAATCGAAAAATC
The DNA here is from genome assembly GCA_945494785.1 of uncultured Alistipes sp. Classification (GTDB taxonomy): domain Bacteria; phylum Bacteroidota; class Bacteroidia; order Bacteroidales; family Rikenellaceae; genus Alistipes. Next base: position 1,923 of record CALYVN010000066.1, on the reverse strand, counting down.
GCCTATCGAATCGGTCGATATCCGTTCGGTGCTTACCTGCGTTTCGCGTCATGGCGTTTGTGCAAAATGTTACGGTCGCAACCTTGCGACAGCCCGTATGGTACAGAAGGGTGAAGTTGTCGGTGTCATTGCCGCACAGTCCATCGGCGAGCCGGGTACGCAGCTGACTCTGCGTACATTCCACGTCGGCGGTGTTGCCGGCGGCTCGACAGTCGAGACCAATGTCGTTTCGAAATACGAGGGTCGTCTCGAAATCGAGGATTTGCGCACGGTTAAGGGCAAGAACTCGCAGGGCGAGGCCATCAATATCGTCATCTCGCGTCAGTCGGAATTCCGCATCGTCGATCCGAAGACCGAAATCGTACTTTACACTCACGCACTGCCTTACGGAGCAACGCTCTTCAAGGCGGACGGTGCGGAGATTAAGAAGGGCGATTTGATTTGCGAATGGGATCCGTACAATGCAGTCGTCATCTCCGAGTTCGACGGTAAGGCCGTCTATGACAGCGTCATCGAGGGTGTAACCTATCGCGAGGAGCGCGACGAGCAGACAGGCCTCTCGGAGCGTGTCATCATCGAATCGAAAGACCGCAACAAGAACCCTGTCATCAAAATCGTCAATAAAGAGGGCGAGGAGGTCAAGTCGTACAACCTGCCTGTTTCGGCTCACGTGGCTGTCAAGGACAACGCCAAGATTCGTGTCGGCGACATCATCATCAAGATTCCGCGTGCCGTAGGCAAGAGCGGTGGCGATATTACGGGTGGTCTGCCTCGTGTTACCGAACTCTTCGAGGCTCGTAACCCGTCGAATCCTGCCATCGTTTCGGAAATCGATGGCGAGGTTTCGTTCGGCAAGATTAAGCGCGGTAACCGCGAAATCGTCATTACGGCGAAGGACGGCGAGATTAAACGCTACCTCGTACCGCTGTCGCGTCAGATTGTCGTTCAGGAGAACGATTACGTCAAGGCGGGTATGGCTTTGTCGGACGGTGCGATTACGCCGAGCGACATCCTGCGGATTCTCGGTCCAACGCGCGTTCAGGAGTATATAGTGAACGAGGTGCAGGAGGTTTACCGTATGCAGGGCGTTAAGATTAACGACAAGCACTTCGAGGTCATCGTCCGTCAGATGATGAATAAGGTGCAAATCGAGGATCCGGGCGACTCGCGCTTCTTCGAAGACCAGATTGTGGACAAGTGGGAGTTTATGGATGTGAACGACGAACTCTACGACAAGGTTGTCGTAACGTCGGCAGGCGATTCGGCCAATGTACATCCGGGTCAGATTATCTCGGTGCGCAAACTGCGCGACGAGAACTCGGCTCTCAAACGTCGCGATTTGAAACTTGTCGAGGTGCGTCCTATCGTGCCGGCAACGTCGAATCAGGTGTTGCAGGGTATTACCCGTGCGGCATTGCAGACGTCGAGTTTCATCTCGGCGGCATCCTTCCAAGAGACCACCAAGGTACTCAACGAGGCTGCAATTCAGGCGAAGGTCGATCCGTTGGAGAACCTCAAAGAGAACGTTATCTGCGGTCATCTTATTCCGGGTGGTACGGGCCTGCGCGAATACGAGAATCTCGTTGTAGGCCTCAAATCGGATGTGGAATTTCTTACGTCGAAACAATAATCGACCGATATGTTTTTAGCACGAGCGGGCGGCCGAAAGTCGCCCGCTCGCTGTTTTATGGCGGGTGGCAACATCGCTGCCGACGGGGCGACAAACTGCCTTCGGCGAGAAAAAACACAAAAAATTTGCACGATAAGATAAAAATCCATAACTTAGTGCTGCGAAATGCCCATAAAACAGTTGCGGGTATAAGAGTAAAGAATACAATAACCAATTAATAACCAATACTTAACAAACAAATGCTTATGAACAAAAAACTTTTCTGTGCGGGGGAGTATACTGCTCCTACGCTT
>CALYVN010000065.1 GCA_945494785.1 uncultured Alistipes sp. | reverse complement strand
GTTGCGGAATACTGAACTGCATCCGTTCCGCTGGAGGCTCAAGACATACGACAAACCCCTGCAAAGGAGCCACAAAGGTATGATTTCATGACGAATTTCCAAATAAAAAAACCGCAAAAATATGAATTGCCCAATTCGTTTCTTTGTACTATTTTTGCAGAGCAAACAATCGACCTGTCCCTATGAAACACGCCGCATGGAGTTACGATGCCGTAATTTACGAAATGAATATCCGTCAGACCACGCCCGAAGGCACTTTTCGGTCTGCCGCACGGAGACTGCCTCTGTTGCGAAGCATCGGTGTCGATGCCGTGTGGCTGATGCCTGTCTATCCGATAGGCCGCATCAACCGCAAAGGCACTCTCGGCTCCTACTATTCGATTAGCAACTATTGTGCCGTCAATCCCGAATTCGATACCATGGCGGATTTCGACGATTTTGTCGCCGAGGCTCACCGACTCGGCATGCGGGTTTTGCTGGATTGGGTGGCCAACCACACCTCGCGCGATGCCGTGTGGCTCTCCGAATGTCCGACCGATTGGTACGAACGCAATGCGGACGGCTCGGCAAAGGTGCCGTGCGATTGGGACGATACGGCCAAACTCAACTATGCCAACCGCGAGGTTTGGCGCGGCGAAATCGATGCGATGTCGTTTTGGCTTCGCGAACACGATGTCGATGGCTTCCGCTGCGATATGGCGATGCTCGTACCCATCGAATTTTGGCAACAGGCACGCAGCGAACTGCAACGCATAAACCCCGATGTGTTTATGTTGGCGGAAGCGGAGGAACAAAATCTGTTCGACAACGCTTTCGATGCCTCCTATACATGGGAGATGCACCATATTCTCTGCGATGTGGCGCAGGGCAGAAGGCGCGTATGGGATTTGCGCAACTACATTTATGCCGACCGTGGGCGTTATCCACAAAGTGCCATGCGCCTGATGTTTACCTCGAATCACGACGAAAATTCGTGGAATGGCAGCGAATTTGCGCGTTTCGGAGCGGCAGCCGAGATTATGGCCGCACTGACATTCGTATTGCCTCAATCCCTGCCACTGATTTATACGGGGCAGGAGTATGGCTACGACCACTCGTTCGCCTTCTTCGACAAAGATCCGATGCCGTTGCAGCAGGACAACCGCTTTACCTCGCTCTATCGCCGTTTGTGTGCGCTCAAACACTCCAATTCCGCACTCCGTTCCGCCGATGCGGGAGGCTCGTTTACGGAGATAAACAACAATGCGCCCGACTGCATGATGACCTTCGTGCGCGAAACTGCGGACAATCGGGTAGTTGCGCTGATGAATCTGTCGCCCTACAATGTGTTGAGCGATTACCGCACGGGTATCTATGCGGGCGAATATCGCGATGCAATGACGGGCGAACGATATGTTCTGAACGAGCATGTTTGGGGCGATACTCCCGCATGGTCGTACCGGATACTTACGACCGACAAATAGAGGCGTGCCGAATACCGGAAGAGTGGCGGCAAACGGCAAAAAACAGACCAATGGTTATAATTTGGGAAATTATGACTAAATTTGCCACTTGAAATAATCAAGACAAATTTCAAAACAGATGAAAATCGCTCTTGCTCAACTGAACTACACGATTGGCGACATCGACGGCAACACCTCCAAAATCATCGATGCCGTAGAGTGTGCAAAACGTGAAAAGGCGGATTTGGTAATCTTTGCAGAACAGTCGGTAAGCGGTACTCCCGCATTCGACCTTTTGTGCAAAACGACATTCCTCGAATTGTGCGAAGAGTCGCTTGCCCGCATAGCCGAACATTGCGACACTGTGGCAGCCATAGTCGGTCTGCCGATACTCTCTTCGCGCGGAACGTTGAGTGCGGCAGCCGTTATCGAGAATCGCCGAGTCGTCCGCTGCGTAACCAAAAAGAACATTACGGCGCGTCGAGAGATGGGCTTTATCGTGGGTGGCGATGGTGTGGAGAGCGTCGAAATTGCCGGCGAAAAGGTGGCTGTCGTGGTCGGCGACGATTTGAAGGTCATCCGCGAGATTGACCGCAATGTCGATACGGTTATCAGCATCAACGCCCGTCGTTACGGCAAAGGCATGCTCTCGCAACGTTACGAGACCATGCACAACATAGCATTCGTCGAATCGAAAAACATCGTTATCGTAAACCAAATAGGCTGCTCGGGCGAAATAGTCTATGACGGTACTTCGGGCGTTATCGACAAACAAGGCCGACTGACGTTGAAGATGAAGAGTTTCGAGGAGGATTTCGCAGTTTACGACACAGCAGCCGAACATGCCGAAATAAAGTTGCCCGATTCGCTGTTCCGTCATGACCGTACCGCAATGAATTATAGTGCGGCTGTGCTCGGATTGCGCGACTATTTCCACAAAAACGGCTATACCAAGGCCTGCGTAGGTCTCTCCGGAGGTATCGATTCGTCGGTCGTGGCATGTATCGCAGCAGAAGCTTTGGGCAGGGAGAACGTGCGCGGTTTGATGATGCCTTCGCAGTATTCGTCGGATCACTCGGTAACCGATGCGGAGATGCTTGCCAAAAGTTTGGGCATAGAATATAGTGTGTTGCCGATTACGGAATCCTATGTCTCAATCGTCAATACCCTGAAACCTGCCATCGGCGGTCGCGATTTCGATTCGACCGAGGAGAACATTCAGGCGCGAATCCGTACCATTATGCTCATGGCAGTCCAGAACAAGACCGATTACATCCTGCTCAACTCCTCCAACAAGAGCGAGAATGCTTTGGGTCTTTGTACTCTGTACGGCGATACGGCCGGTGCATTCAGCGTTACGGGCGATTTGTACAAGACGGAGATGTACGATTTGGCACGCTATATCAACAAGCGGTTCGATAACGTCATTCCCGAAAACATCCTTACCAAAGAGCCTTCGTCGGAGTTGCATCCCGACCAAAAGGATAGCGACCTGTTGCCGCCTTACGAGGTGGTGGACGCTATTCTGTTGCGAATGATAGAGCAGGGGCAGCACCGAGAAGAGATTGTCAATGCCGGCTTCGATTCGGAAGTTGTGGAGCGTATCCATGCGATGATTATGAAGAACGAGAAGAAACGCTACCAATTTCCTCCCGTGCTGCGTCTGTCATCGTGCGCCTTCAAACACGAGCGATTGATGCCGCTCATCAACAAATACGGATATTGATGCGACAGGTCGCAGTGGTGCAATGAGCAGAATCGAACACGAAGGCAGAGTGGTTGCAGTGACCGGCGATACGGTGCGCGTAGAGGTCGAAGCGGGCGAGGCATGCGGAACATGCGCAGCACGCCGACAGTGTGTCATGGGTCAGGTCTCGAACAGCCGCACGATAACCGTTGCAACGGGCGATGCAGCCACTTTCCGTACAGGCGAGAGGGTAATGGTCGCGTCGCAGGGCAAGGTTGGAGCCATGGCTGTCGTGTTGGGCTATGTGGTACCTTTGGTCGTCATGCTCGCAACGCTCGTTGCGGCGATTTGTGCGGGAGTCGGCGAACGGATTGCTGCAATCGTTTCGATTGCGGCGATTGCTCTATATTATGCGGCGCTGTATCTGCTTCGTCGTACAATCTCGAAAAAAGTAAACTTTACAATATCAAAAACCGAATAAGGTAAAGATGAATACTCTGATTTTTACAGTTGTTACATTGTGTGTCGTGGGCATCGTTGCGGCGATAGTCCTCTATTTCGTGGCACAGCGGTTCAAGGTCGAAGAAGACCCGCGCATCAACGAGACCGAAAAGATGCTGCCGGGTGCGAATTGCGGCGGATGCGGTTTTGCAGGCTGTCGTGCATTTGCTGCGGCAATGGTCGAGCGCGACGATATTTCGTCGCTCTATTGTGCCGTCGGCGGTGCCGATTGCATGAAACGCATAGCCGACTATTTGGGCAAGGCTGCACCTGTCAAAGAGCCTATGGTGGCAACAGTCCGTTGCGGAGGAACGTGCGAGAAACGTCCGCATACGAATAGTTATGTCGGTACGCAATCCTGCGCCATTGCATCGTCGGTATATATCGGCGAAACGGGTTGCGCATACGGCTGTCTCGGCTATGGCGACTGTGTGGCAGCGTGTGCTTTCGATGCCATAAGCATCAACCCTGCAACGGGTCTGCCGGAGGTCGATGCCGACAAATGTACCTCTTGCGGAGCCTGTGTCAAGGCTTGCCCGAAGGGTATAATCGAATTGCGAAAGAAGTGGCCTAAAAATCGCGCCATCTATGTATCGTGCGTCAGCAAGGACAAGGGTGCGGTAGTGATGAAGGCTTGCAAGGCGGGATGTATCGGTTGCGGCAAATGTTTTAAGGTGTGCGAATTCGGCGCAATCTCCATCGAGAACAATTTGGCGTTTATCGACTCTGCCAAGTGCCGTTTGTGCCGCAAGTGCGTTGGCGAATGTCCGACGGGAGCAATCAAAATGATTGGTCTGGCACCTCTCGCAAAGAAAGAGGAGGCACCGAAACCTGCCGCAGCACCGCAACCTGAGGCAGCACAGCCGACAGTCATCGAAAAGAGTAAAGAATAATAAAGCAAACAAAGATATGAGGAGCTTTCCTATTGGCGGAGTTCACCCGTCTGACAACAAGGCATGGAGTCGTGGCAGTGCCATCGAAACGATGGAGTTGCCCGATGTCGTGAACATACCTCTCTCGCAACATATCGGCGCACCGGCAGTGGCAAAGGTTGCCAAGGGCGACAAGGTGCTGGTCGGTCAGTTGATAGGCGAGGCTGCAAGTTTTATGTCGGCCAATGTCCACTCTCCGATTTCGGGAACGGTTACGGCAGTCGATATGCAGCCCAACGGTCAGGGCTTGCGCCAAATGATGGTTACAATCAAGCGCGAGGGCGACGAGTGGTTGCCCGAAATCGACCGCAGCACGACGCTCGTGGAGCATTGCGACCTTGCGCCGAAAGAGATTATCGAACGCATCAAGGCAGCAGGCATCGTCGGTATGGGCGGAGCGACATTCCCGACCCATGTCAAATTGTCGATTCCCGAAGGCAAGCATGCAGAAACGCTGATTATAAACGGAGTGGAGTGCGAGCCGTATCTTACCTCCGATTACCGCACGATGCTCGAACGCGGCGAACTGCTGATTGCGGGTACGCGAATCATTATGCGTGCCATAGGCGTCGATAAAGCATACATAGGTGTCGAGAACAACAAGCCGGATGCGGTAAAGCATCTGCGCGAATTGTTGGGCGGCGACAAATCAATCGAGGTTTTGAGTCTCAAAACAAAATACCCGCAGGGCGGCGAGAAACAACTCATAGCGGCCGTTACGGGTCGCCAAGTACCTCCTCCGCCTGCACTGCCTATCGACGTGGGCGCAGTGGTCTGCAACGCTTCGACGGCGGTTGCCGTCTATGAAGCCGTGCAGAAACGCAAACCCCTTATCGAGCGTGTGGTAACGGTTACGGGCAAACACCTCGCATCGCCGAAGAATCTGCTGACCCGCATCGGTACGCCTGTCGAGGCTCTTGTGGCAAAATGCGGTGGTTTGCCGGAGGGCGATGTGAGGGTTTTGAACGGAGGTCCGATGATGGGTCGTCCGTTGGTGAATATCTCCATGCCGGTCATGAAGGGTTGTTCGGGTATAGTGGTTATGGACGGTGGCGATGTCCACAGAGGCAAAGAGAGCGCATGTATCAAGTGCGCCAAGTGTGTCGAGGCATGCCCTATGGGTCTCGAACCTTACCTGATGTACAAACTTATCCGCAAAAAGGCGTGGGACGATTTGGAGCGCAACGATATTCCGATTTGTATCGAATGCGGCTGTTGTCAATTCACCTGTCCTGCCTATATTCCGTTGTTGGACCAGGTGCGTTTCGGCAAACAGACGGTGATGGGCATCATCCGTGCGCGTAACGCCAAAAAGTAGATACCGATTCAAGAAAACAAAAGATTACAAATATGGCAAACAGATTTTTCATAGCCTCGGCACCCCATCTGCACAGCGATTATGACGCATCGCGTCTGATGGCGGATGTCGTCATCGCGCTTATGCCCGCATTGGCGGTATCGGCGTGGGTATTCGGGCTGAAAGTATTGCTCGTTACGGCAGTAGCGGTCGTAAGTTGCGTACTGTTGGAGTTTCTTATCCAGAAATTCGTCGTACGCGGACCGCTGACCATTTTCAACTTCTCGGCAGTGGTTACGGGCGTGCTGCTGGCATTCAATCTGCCTGCCGACATTCCGTTGTGGATTGTCGTCATAGGTGCGGTGGTTGCAATCGGTGTGGCGAAGATGCCGTTCGGCGGCTTGGGCAAAAACCCGTTCAATCCCGCCATTGCCGCCCGCGTGTTCCTGCTTATCGCTTATCCTGTCCAGATGACTTCGTTTCCTGCTCCGCGCATCGACTTTGTCGATGCCTACTCGGGAGCGACTCCGCTTGCGGCATTGAACGAAGGCAAAGTCGATTTTGCCGAATTCGATGCGCAGGGGATGTTTTTGGGCGCGATGTCGGGTTCGCTCGGAGAGATAGCATCGCTGGCACTGCTCGTCGGATTCGCCTATCTGTTGTGGCGCAAGGTTATCTCGTGGCATATTCCCGTTGCCGTTCTCGGTACGATGGCGGTGTTCGGCGTCTGCGTTGCTGCAACCCGTTTGCAGGGCGATGTCGATTTGCTGTGGCAATATCCGCTGTTCCATCTGCTCGGCGGAGGTGCTTTGCTCGGTGCGATATATATGGCAACCGACTATGTTACCTCGCCTATGACCCGCTGCGGAATGATAATCTACGGCGTAGGTATCGGTGCGCTGACGATGTGCATCCGTCTGTGGGGAGCATATCCCGAAGGTATGTCCTTCGCGATTCTGATAATGAACGGCATGACACCGTTAATCAACAAATATGTCAAACCTAAGCGGTTCGGCGCAAAATAGGGGGAGGTGAGAGTATGAAAAGTTCGCTTAAAAATATGGTATTGGTGTTGTTCGCCATTACTCTTGTCTGCTCGGCATGCGTCGGTGTCGTCAATATGATTACCGAGCAGCCCATAGCCGATGCGAAGGCGAAAGCCGAGAAAGAGGCGTTGTGCAATGTTCTGCCCGAATTCGACGATACCGAAAAATCGGAACACGAAATCGACG
>CALYVN010000064.1 GCA_945494785.1 uncultured Alistipes sp. | reverse complement strand
TTGCCTTGCCTTGCCTTGCCTTGCCTTGCCTTGCCTTGCCTTGCCTTGCCTTGCCCCTTTGTCCTATTTGTTCGGGAAAATCGCTTTTACGAATATCTCTGTTGCTCCCTGATGCTTGGAGGTGTACTCCTTTGCGATGCGGCTTGCTTCGGCAAGATTGTCGGCATCGTCGCGTAACGGGCAGAACCAAGCCTCCAACGCGTCGAACGAATCGACCGATTGTGCCGCTTTGAGATTGACCAAATCGCAAGCCTCCTTGAATCGGGCGTAGTTGGGTCCGAATGCTATCGGCAGTCCGAAAGTGGCCGCTTCGAGCGTGTTGTGGATTCCGACGCCGAAACCTCCGCCTATATATGCCCAAGTGGCGTAACCGTACACCGAAGCGAGCAACCCGACCGTGTCCAGAATCAGTACCTGCTTGTTCTCCAAATCGATGCCTTCGGCTTCGGTATAGCGCACTGCTCCGCCTTTGGTCTCGGCGATGATTTTGGCTATACGCCCCTCGTCCATCTCGTGCGGTGCCATGATGAATTTTATCTCCGGATTGGCATTGACAAGCGGTTGCAGAACAGCCTCGTCGGGACCCCATGTGGAGCCGGCGACAAAGAGCCGTTTGTCTGCCTTGAACCTCTCGATGATGTCGATTTTCTTGGCATTGGCGGCAATATGCGATACTCGGTCGAAACGGGTATCGCCTGCAACGATGACATTGTCGTAGCCTATTTCGGCAAGCAACTGCTTGGATTCGTCATTCTGTACGAAAATAGTGTCGAAGGTTTCGAGGGCTGTGCGCCACATCTCGCCGTAAGGACGGAAAAATACCGAATTGCGGCGGAATATGGCAGAAACTATGTATGAACGGATTTTACGACGACGCAATTCGCCGAGCATATTGAGCCAAAATTCGTATTTGACGAAAATTGCGATTTCGGGTTTTACTATGTCGAGGAAGCGTTTGACATTGGATGGCAGGTCTGACGGCAGATAGAATATATAGTCTGCCCCTGCGTAGTTTTTGCGGATTTCGTAGCCCGAAGGCGAGAAGAAGGTTACGAGGATTTTGTATTCGGGTTTGTCTTTGCGGATTCTTTCGATAATCGGGCGACCCTGTTCGAATTCGCCGAGCGATGCCACGTGTATCCATATTATACGGTCGTCTGCATCGATGGCATCGGACATACGGTCGAAGAGATTTTTACGCCCTTCGTACCAATATTTCGCCTTCGGATACCACAGCGAGGCAATCCTGATAGACAACTCGTACAGCGTTATTCCTATGTTATAAAGCCACATCAAAATTTGCGGAATTTTGAGAAACGGTGCAAAGGTACTTTTTTTTGTTGTAAATCCAAAATTACCAAGCGCATTGCATCGCATTCTCGATGAATCTCACATTCAGACTGCCGTCCGACAGTATTTCGACGGCCATCAAATCGAACTGCAATTCGTTTTGTAACCTGCGTTGAGCGATATATGCCGATGCCGCCCGTTGCAACGAGCGGAACTTCTGTTTGGTTATGGCATCTTCGGGTTGCGTCAGCGAATCGGCTCGGCGGGTTTTGACCTCGACAATGTGCAATATCCCCCAGCGCGAGGCGATGATGTCTATTTCGTATCGTCCCGCCCGCCAATTTTGTTCGACTATCATAAAACCGTTGTTTCGCAGCCAATCCACTGCCGCCCGTTCGCCTGCGGCACCGCTCTCTTGCTTGTCGGTCATCTCTGTTACCTTATGTATATTATAGCAGGAACGACAGATCGTCGGATGCGGTTACCTCGCGCGGAGCCATGCCTTTTTTGAAAATACGCATCGGTCGCTCGCCGATGAGCGTCAGTTTACCGTCCGCGTAACGAAGCATGCACCCTTCGCGCAATCCTGCGACATATCGGCGCGGATTGGCTTCGATATACTCCAAAATTCTCTGCTCGCGAGTCTCGCCAGCGTGTCCTGCGGGATTGGCATCGAGGTAGTGAGGATTGATTTGGAATTTAATCGCGCCTATGGCCTTGAATGATTGCGGCTCGACTATCGGCATGTCGTTGGTCGTGCAGATTGTCGGACAGCAGACGTTGCTGCCGGCAGACCAACCGACATACGGCGTGCCATTTTTGATTTTGCGCAATATGGCCTTCATCAACCCCTGCTCCTGCATCTTTTTGGCGAGTGCGAAGGTGTTGCCTCCTCCCACGCATATCGCTTCGGCTTCGCAGATTGTTTTGAGCGGATTCTTTTCGCGATGTATCGAGCGCACTTTCACGCCGATTTCGTCGAATCGCCGTTGTACCTTGCGCTCGTATTCGGCATAAGAGAATGTTACGGCGGCGTATGGCACGAACACTATTTCGCGCACTCCCGACAGATGCTCGCCTATCTGTCGGATGGGATATTTGAGGTACTCTTCGCCCGCATTGGTGGAGTTGGAAATCAACAATAATTTCATAGGTTTTTTATAGTTTTGATAATGAAATGTTTACGGCGTTGTGTCTGTAACTCTATTGTAAATTCTTTACTTTATTATGCCAAAGATAATAAAAAAGTGTTATTTTTGCGCGGTATTGTTTCGGAAAATAACCCTGCTTTATATGTGCGGGTATATTTGGCAGAAACGGATTTGTAGCAAGAAAACTACTGTGAACTAAAAACATACAAAAAGTTTAACCAAAATTTGAAAGTTATGTCAGAAATTCAAGAAAAGGTTGTCAAGATTATCGTTGACAAGTTGGGCGTTAAAGAGTCGGAAGTTGTTCCGGAAGCAAGTTTTACTGCACACCTCGGGGCAGACTCTTTGGATACGGTGGAGTTGATTATGGAGTTGGAGAAGGCTTTCGACATTCAGATTCCTGATGAGGATGTCGAGAAGATTGCAACCGTAGGCGACGCAGTCAAGTACATCGAAGAGCACAAGAAATAGATATTTCGACAATTAGAATGCAATCGGCGTTTTGCCGGCCAATTTCTCACCAATACAACGAAGAATGAAACAGCAACGACGAGTAGTAATAACAGGTATAGGCACAATCAACCCTCTTGGCAACAACGTAAACGACTATTTCCAGAATCTCGAGAACGGAGTCAGCGGAGCAGGTCCTATCACTCGTTTCGATGCGACCAATTTTAAATCCCGTATTGCGTGCGAAGTAAAGAACTACGATTGGACGGAGTATTTCGACCGCAAAGAGGTTCGTAAGTACGATTTGTTCGCTCAGTACGCACTTGTGGCTGCCGAGCAGGCTGTAAAGGATTGTGCTATCGACCTTGCGACCGCGAATCGCGAACGTATAGGCGTAGTTTGGAGTTCGGGCGTCGGCGGAATGCAGACATTCCATGATGAAGTGATGGGTTGGGCCGAAGGTAACGGAATACCTCGGTTCAGCCCATTTTTCGTACCTAAAATGATTCCGGACCTTGCGGCAGGCCACATCTCCATAAAGTATGGCTTTATGGGACCCAATTACAGCGTCGTATCGGCTTGTGCATCGTCCAACAATGCAATGATAGACGCCTTCAACCTCATCTGTTGGGGTAAGGCGGATATGATTGTAACCGGAGGCTCGGAGGCTCCCATCATTATTCCGTCGATCGGAGGATTCAGTTCCATGCAGGCTCTTTCGACCCGTAACGACGACCCGCAACACGCCTCGCGTCCGTTCGATTTGGAGCGCGATGGTTTTGTCATTGCAGAGGGTGCGGGTGCGTTGGTATTCGAGGAGTACGAACATGCCAAGGCTCGCGGTGCCAAAATATATTGCGAGGTTGCAGGCGGCGGAATGTCGGCCGATGCCTACCATATAACTGCACCGCATCCCGAAGGCAAAGGTGCCGTTATCTCGATGCGGAATGCGTTGGAAGATGCCGACCTTACGATTGAGGACGTGGACTATCTCAATGCCCATGGTACATCGACGCCTATTGGCGACCTTGCCGAGATTACGGCAGTGCAGGCTCTGTTCGGCGACCATGCCTACAAGATGAACATATCGTCCACCAAGTCGATGACGGGGCATTTGCTCGGAGCGACCGCTGCTGTTGAGGCGCTTGCATGCGTCTTTGCAATTACGCACGGAGTGATTCCTCCGACGATAAATGTGGAGAATCTCGACCCTGCAATCGATAAAAAGTTGAATTTGACTCTCGGAAAGGCTCAAAAGCGCGAAGTCAATGTTGCCATGAGCAACACCTTCGGTTTTGGAGGTCATAACTCGACCATCGTCTTCCGGAAGTTGTAAACCAATCTGCAACAGTGTTCGATTTTTTGCTTCGTCCGATAAAACGCAATTTCGGACGCAATAAGTTATACTATCGTATGATTGACGATATGTTCGGTTTTCTGCCGCATAACGTCGAATTGTACAAACTCGCGCTGATTCATCGCTCGGCATCCGTATCGATAGACGGTCACAGCATCAACAACGAGCGTCTCGAATTTTTGGGCGATGCGGTTATCGAGAGCGTTACCTCGGACTATCTTTTCATCGAGTTCCCCGAATATCAGGAGGGCGAACTGACCAAATTGCGCTCCAAACTCGTGTCGCGTCAGTCGCTCAATGCCATCGCAAGCGAAATAGGCTTGGACAAGTGCCTGATTTGCCGTTCTGTCGGCAATCTCGCACAGAAACACATGTTTGGCGATGCATTTGAGGCGATGATGGGTGCAATCTATTTGGATCAAGGCTATAATTTTGTCAATCGTCTGCTTATCAACGACATCTACCCGAATCATGCCTCGATAGAGGAGGTGGACGAATCGGAAACCGATTTCAAAAGCCGCCTGATAGAGTGGGGACAAAAGAATCATCACACCATCCATTTCCGTACAAAGGGCGATGGTGGCAAACCGGGCGCACAATCTTTCACCTGCGTCGTATTTGTGGACAGCATCGAGGTCGGGCATGGTGTCGCTGCCTCCAAAAAGGAGGCGGAGCAACTTGCTGCCGAATCGGTCGCACGCGAGATGAGCGATGAGGTGTGCGCACGACTGCTCGACAAAATCGACAGAATGAGCAAATAGTCCGTACCATGAAATCCCTCCGCGAAAAGATAGCCGTGCATGGTGTCGGTTCCTTGACCGATGCCGAACTGCTTGCCGCGCTTATCGAGGACGAGGCTTTGGCGGAACGCATCGTTGCCGAATGCGGGTCGCTTACGGCATTGATGCGTATGGATTTGCCCCGAATGCGAATGTTTGAGGGGCTTGGGCTGCACCGCGCCGAGAAGATTGTCTGCTCGGCCGAACTTGGTCGTCGACTTGCTGCGGCACAAACCGCAATCGCCGATACTATTGCTTCGAGCGACGATATAGTCCGTCTGTTCCGTCCCGTTACCGACGGTCTTTCCCACGAGGAGTGCTGGGCGGTGTATCTTACCAATTCCAACAAAATCATCGAGCAGCAACGTGTCAGTCAGGGCGGCGTGCAGGCGACGATAGTCGATAGCAAACTGATAATCAAACGTGCGCTCGAACTGCTCGCGACGCAAATCGTCATCGTGCATAACCATCCGTCGGGCAGTGCCGAACCGAGCGAAGCCGATATTGCCCTTACCCGCAAAATCCGCGAGGCTGCCGCATTGTTCGATATCCGACTGCTCGACCATTTGATAATTGCGGGTTCCGACCATTTCAGTTTTTTCGGACACGGGCTGTTGTAAAAGCCGGCATGGCTATTTTTGGTTTATTCTCGATTTTCCGCCTTTGGGAATCGGGAATTTTGTTATATTTGTACTATGATACTGCGTAAAATTCTTATACTTATGTCGCTTTTTTCGATTTTTGGATGTGCCAAAAATAGCGCACCTGCCTATCCGCAGGATACGATTACGGCTGCCGACGGCTCGCCGATAACCGTTACCTTCTTCCAACATGCGTCGCTTGCCATCGATTGGCTCGACCGACGTATATACATCGACCCTGTCGGGGAGAATATCGATTGGAAAAAACTGCCGAAGGCGGATGCGATAATGATTACCCATTCGCATTACGACCATTTCGATTTGTCCGTCGTTGAGACTTTGCGCGGCAAAAACTGCGAGATAATTTGCGACAAGACAACGGCAGAGGCCTTCGAACACGACTGTACGACGATGTTGCCGGGGGATACTGCCGTTCCGTTCGAAGGGTTGTCGGTCAAGGCTGTTCGTGCATACAATATCACCGACGGCCACACCCAATTCCATCCGAAAGAGCGCGAGGATTGCGGTTATGTTCTGACTATGGGCGGTACGGCGCTCTATGTGTCGGGCGATACGGAGGATAACGACGATGTGTTGGCTCTGCGTGACATCGATATAGCATTTCTGCCGGTCAATCAACCATATACAATGACTGTTGAGCAGGCTGTGCGTGCCGTCAAGGCTATTCGTCCGAAGATATTCTACCCTTATCACTACGGGCAGGTCGAGGAGAAGACCGACATCTACCGTCTTGTGCGCGAACTTGCGGGAGTTTGCGAGGTGCGGGTGAGGCCGATGGAGTAGGGTCGTTCCGCGAGAGATGCGGTGCGTAATAATCGGCAAACTGCTGCGTTATCCTCGTCGTCGGGCGCAGTCATTTGCACCGAGCAAACTCCTTTGCCCTCCTTCTCGAAGCCTTGCATTTTACCGTTTCAATACACCATTTGGCAACCGTTCGAGAATCGGCTCGTGTGCCATATCGTTCGGGTTGATGCCGAGCACCCCTTGCGGCACAGCCTCTCCGAGCGTTGCGAACAGTTCGACCCAATATGTAGGCATCGACCCGTCTGCCGCACGGAAATTCATCGGTCGGGCTGTGAATATCGGCTTGCCGCTCTCGTCGCGGTAACTTTCATAGACGAGTTCACTGCAATACATCCGTCCGTTGTTGGGCATGAAACAGTGGTCGTATGGCTCGCCTATATGTCGTTTCGCATTGGCTATGAATGTTGCGGTGTCGTATCTGCGTTTGAGCCGCATGACGACAACCGCAGGATTCCCCGCTTCGTCGTGCGTTGCCGTATCAAGAAACTCGGCTAACGCTATTCTTTGCACTCCGCTCTCCGACGCAGCCTCGATGACATAAACCCCGTCTGTTGCCACTTCGATTATTGCCACATGCGCAAAACTCTCGCCGCTCTTGCGGGCTGTCGCAGCATCTATCGCCTTGGCCGCTGCACTGTTGCCGACCGCTTCGAATATCAAATCGCCGTTGCGCAATCCGTTTTCGTCTGTCGCACA
>CALYVN010000063.1 GCA_945494785.1 uncultured Alistipes sp. | reverse complement strand
TCTGACGAAGAATCCACAAACCGATGCCGGCAAGGAATTACAGAGGATAGCACACCTGCTTTGCCATACAGATAAGGAGTCTTTTACGGGTATGTTAGAGATGTGGTATGAGAAATGGGGCGAGTGGCTCAAACATCGAACTCTGGATAGAAAGACGGGAAAGAAATCATATACCCATCAACGAGTGAGGAGTGCTTATTTCTCGATGAAACGACATATGAAATGGCTGTGGACTTGGTATGATTATCCCGACACTCCAATCCCTAATACGAATAATATTCTCGAGGCCATTAACACCGATTTGAAAACCAAATTGAGGATACATAATGGAATGTCAAAGAGGTATCGCAAGCTCTTTATAGACGAGTATTTCAGGCTCAAATACAAGTAGAAAATGCGGGCAAATACCCTCATTTATGTACTAATTTTGACCAATAAACAAAAACCGCCCCGATTTTATGTACTATTTTGACCAATAAGCCCAACTTCTTTTTTACTACCTTTGCAGTATAAATAAAAAAAACCCGGATTCATCACCAGCATCTAGAAACTGGGAGAGGAACACCCGGGACTGCGTTGCAAATATACAAACAAAAATGATGCAAACCAAATATTTCTTCGAAAAAGTTTTCTCTACAGAGAGAATGGGCCGTTATTATGCGGCTCACCCTAATGATGAAAATAAAGCAATTGTACACTATCAGTCAAACATAGAGTTGTCTAGCTCTTTCTATGCTTGCCTGTCTGTTTTTGAAGTTGCATTGAGAAATTCACTCAATAGGGAACTGATAGCAAAATTTGGCAGGGAGGATTGGTATCGTGTCATTCAATCGACTCAAGGACTAAATGGTCTTAATTATTATATTACTGAAGCACAAAAACATATCAGTAATAGAGGTGAGATTGTAACAGCATCTAAAATTGTTGCCGAACTCACATTTGGCTTCTGGGTATCATTGATGAATAGCCAATATGAAAAGGTTTTGTGGCATGATTTGAGACGAGCTTTTCCGTTTATGCCAAAAGCTCAAAGACAGCGCAAAAATGTATCAGCTCCACTTAATAATTTTAGAGCATTTAGAAATCGAGTATTCCATAACGAGCCTATCTGCTGGAATCGAAATTATATTGACAATATGCACAAAGAGATACTGCAAGTGTTGAACTGGATTAATAAAGACATTCCTACATGGCTACAAGAATTTGACACTGTCGATGAGGTTTTGGAGACTATCTCTAATCGATTAGGTTGGAAATAATCATTTGCTTATATCTTTATAAGCCAAAAACTTGCTTATTCAAAATAGTGTACGCATCTTTGCATTAGAACAAGCGTTCTTTGAAAGCCAAAGGTGCGTAACTTATGCCTAAAATTAGCAAAAACCGATGTCGCATATATGACTACCAATGTAGTCGCAGTTCTTGTAACCGACTTGTGACCTTGATTTTGCGTAGCGTACACAATATGCTAACAACCAAAGAGTTACAAAAATAATTATCGTAACCTCTCCCTCCGCAAAAGAGAAGAAAGACCACGAACCTCTGCATCAAATGCAGAGGTTTTTTTTATGCAACAAAGCAGCAGGGAAGTCTATCCACTTGCTGCTTTGCTGCATAAATATATTTGTTTTCACAAATGGTCGTGGTCTTTCTTATTTTTGCAAAGGAGCCCTGCTGGAGCAAAGGGATCGACGAACGCCGCGAGTCAATCCCCTCTTACAACAACTGCTCTCCTTTGCAAAAATCTCTTTTGCGGAGAGCGTTTTTTTACAAATACATAGAGTTTCTCTTTTTAATCGAATTGATATTTAGGTGTTTAGATTGTTTGGTGAGTCAAGACTCTCTTATTTTTTTGATAAATGCTGATTTTGCAACGAAAATATGTATGGGAAAGAGAAGAATCATACAGATTTTTATTATCTTTGTAGTTGGTTGGGAGTTTTTAGCACTCCGCTGGTGAGGATTATACCAATTTCACTAAATAACATTTATTAATTATTAAATTATTAACCTAATTATTAACCTACAAATTCTATTATGAGAAAATTAGCATTATTTCTAATTTCGATCATGGGTTTAGGATTTATCGCTTGTGAGAAACAGAGCGTCGATACCAAAGATCCGCTTTACCCATCTCCGGAGGCAGTTGTCATAGATGACGATGCGTGCGGAGAGAACTCTATTGCTCTTGTTTTCAATGGCCAGGCAGCAGTTAAGGCCGGAGCAGTAAGTTTTACCGCTACTCTTACTCCAGAAGGTGAAGCCGAGCCTATCTCGGTAACACGCGAGGTCACTGCACCAGACGCTTGCAGTTACCTCTTTGCAAATCTTCCTGTTGGAGTTTACACAGCATCTGTTTATGCAACCTATCCTGACGGAACATCGACAGACCCTGTATATGTAAAGGATTCCAAAGGTGCTGTCGTTAAAATCAGCATCGTAGGTGCTACATTAGCAGTTAAGTTTGTCTATGCAACATCTTCGACATTGGCATTCTCTTGGAGCGTTAGCGGATTCAAAGATATGGCCGAGGATTGGGCAACTGCTTACAGCTTCGGTGTTTACAGAGACGCAGAGTGTACAGATCTCGTTGTTTCGTGGGAGACAGGTAAAAACCACTCCATTTGGACAACCGATCTCGCTGATGGTTTCCCACAGTTTGAGTTCTCCGGTTTGGATAGCAAAACTCCTTATTGGTTTGTCGTGAAGGATCTCGATCACGATGTTGCTTCTACACCTATCAAGGCCGAGACTTTGGACTTTGCGGTTGTAGTTCCTGACGCAGCAAAGATGGCAGAGGCTAACGATGTTGTTTTGGCAGAGGATTTCAGCGAACTCGTTTGGGGTGCGAACTATCTGCGTGGCTCTTCTGCTTACTCGGCAGATGACCGTAACCTTGCAACTGCATTCGACAAGGCAGAGGGTGTAAACCCAATCAATGGCGGTGCTTGGAAGTGGTACTTGGTTGCTCCGTCGATTGAGATTGGCTTGTTCGGTACTATGAAGCACGCAGTTGAAAATTCGCGTCTTGCTCAATGGGGTATCTGTAACGAAGTTGTAGGCGGTGGCAACACCTCTGTTTGTGGTCGAGTTGGTCACCTTAAATTGGGTGCAAGCAACAAGACCGCTCTTATGTGTACACCAGAGTTGTTAAACCTCAAATCGGTGGCTACTCTTGAAGTTCAATTCGATCAGGCACGTTACGATTCGGATCCTGTTACAGGTGCGGTTTATGTACTCAACGAGTCGCAGCACGCAGGTAAGGAGGGCGGATACGAGGTAACTCCTGCTATTGCAGATCTTGTTCCTGCTGCCGAGTTTGAAATCAAGGCTGGTCGTGTATTTACAACCGAGAAGATTACGCTCAAAAACGTTGTTCCGGGTGCGCGTATCGGTATTGGCCCAATCCGTAAGGATGGTTCGACTCCTGGTTCGTCGCAGCACCGTATGTATCTTGATAACATTATCGTTAAGGTTGTTGCTTACGAGTCATCGAAGATCGACCTTGCTAAACCTGTTATTACCACTGCCGAGGCAACTGCCGAGGAGATTGTAGTTAAGTGGAGCAAAGTTGAGAAGGCTTCGGGTTATGTTCTCGAATATAAGGAGAGCAGTGCTGCCGAATACACAGTTGTTGAACTTGGTAATGTTGTAGAGCATACAATCACAGGTTTGAAAGGCTTGACAACTTATCAAATTCGTGTCAAGGCTGTTGAGGCTGTTTCAGCAAGCGAATCAGAGTATTCGGATGTTCAGACTGTTGAGACTCTTCAAAAAGCAGCTTTCCCAAAGGTTGCAAGTACAGTTGATGAGTTTATAGCAATTCTTAACGATGCCGATGGTTTGCGTACAGCAATCGCAACCGACGAGATTCAGATTACCGCTAATCTCAACTTTGCAGGTAAGACTTTGCCTGAGGGTGTCGTATTCCCTGGTACATTGAACGGTAATAACTTTACTATCAGCAATATCTCTTCTGACCACGCATTGTTCGCATCGATTGCAAATGCGAAGGATTTGACAATAGAGGGTAAGTTTGAGGCATCGAAGGCTACTATGCTTGCAGCTTTGGCTGTTGAGGCAACAGGTACAATCTCGAATGTTGTGAACAAGGCTGATGTATCTATCTCGATGACAAGTGCAGGTGATGCAACTGTAGCAGTTGCAAGTCTTGTGGCACTTAACAGTGCAAAATTGGAGGCTTGTAAGAACTATGGTAATGTATCGTATGTGAACACTGCTGCATCGTATGGTGCTTTGGTAGCAGGTTTGGCAGCTTATAGCGAGGGTGCAGCTATTGACAACTGCGAGAACCACGGTGATGTAACATTGTCGATTCCTTACCTCTCGAACCACGGTACTATCAAGGCTATGGAGTTGGTTCCTGCAAATATCGCCGGCTTGGTGGCAATTCTCGGTTTGAATGCTCCTATCAGCAACTCGATTAACAAGGGTAATATCGACTACGATGTTACTACTATCGACAATATGTCTATTACTTGCGGTACAAACCGTCCTCGTATGGGTGGTATTATCGGTTTGGCATACAGTAGCATTACCTCTTGTGTCAATTACGGTAAGATTGATGTTCGCGTAACTACATCGGATTTGTCGGATTACAAGGCAAACAACTTCCCTATAAATATGGGTGGTATCTCCGGTGGTGCATTCAACAATGCAACCGGTGCTTCGGGTTGTGATATTACGGATTGTGTGAACAACGGAGAGATTTCCTGCGTAACATATTGCGATGGTGCAGTCCCAACTTGTGCAGGTATTGTCGGATATCCTGGATACGAGAATGCTGCTCAAACCAACCTCATTACTCGTTGCGTCAATAATGGTGCAATAAGCGTATTTGCGCGTGATGAGATTCGTGTTGGCGGTATCAACGGTGGAACAGGTAACGTTACCTATTGTAAGAACTATGGTGATATCAATGGTAGTATTGCATACGAAGATGCAACTATCGGCGGTATCTCTGCATTCTTGTCGCAGGGTCATAAGTTCGAGTACAACGAGAGCTACGGAGTGTTGACCAATATCAACGGCGGCACAAACGTTGTAGAGATCGGTGGTCTTGTAGGTCAGCACGGTGGTGTTAATAGTTATGCTG
This sequence comes from uncultured Alistipes sp., assembly GCA_945494785.1. Taxonomy (GTDB): domain Bacteria; phylum Bacteroidota; class Bacteroidia; order Bacteroidales; family Rikenellaceae; genus Alistipes. Next base: position 2,162 of record CALYVN010000063.1, on the reverse strand, counting down.
GCGAAGGTCGTGGTTGCGTTGTTAATTGCGATATCGTTTACGACTGGGGTAACCACAAGTGGTATGGTTTGACAATTGGTTGGAATTATAGCGCTACGGCCACAGTTGTTATGGGTACCGAGGATGAGCCTATCAAGATTCTTGGCGGTAGTATGTCTAACGATGGTGGTCAAACCGTTATTCCTATTACAGCCGAAAATTACGAGACCTATGCAAAGGGTAGCGGAAGTAAGCCATATACTGTTTATGTAAAATTTGGAAACTAAAATAATATGAAAAAGCTATTTTATATTGTAATTTCGTTGATGTTGTTTGCTGTCGCTTGCGAGAGCAGCAACACAGATGATACCGCAAATACCGGTTCGTTGTCGCTCACTTATGCGGTTGAGTCGATTGCTGACCACGAAGCAGTGGTTATCAAACCGGAAGATATCGAGGCTAACGCACCTGTTGTGGTTGTTCTTGCCGAGGATTTGGAACTTCGCACACTTGCTGCCGAGACGCCAGATATTAACTTCAAGGCGGCAGAGCATTGCCTTATCGGTCGCTATGTGCTCTGTGTAGTGTCAGCTACTAATAGAGATGATCTCTCTTTCTTGACCTCTGTTAAGGAGTTCTTCCCGGAGGCTTCAAAGTTCTATTTGTTGAGCTATTGCAACGGTTTGTCGTACACGGCTGCAATGCAGATGCCTGATGCGTTTGCTGCGTATGGTTGTGTTTCGGGAGCAATCGATGTAGAGGCTTACAAGGTGAACAACTTCACCAAGCCTGTATCGTTCGTACACGTACACGCTACCGAAAACCGCATCTACGAGTGGAATGGTGTCGAGGGTAAGTCGGTATCGGTTCCTTTGAGCGTTGGTGCAGTTGTGGCGGTTAATAAGAGCGTTGTTATCGAGACTTCCGAGTTGTTGCCACGTGAGGGCAAAGGCAAAGTGTCGTGTACACACTATCGCGGTGGAGATTCGGGTTGTGACGTGAAATTGTATAGCGTTGAGAGTACAACCTGCGGTTGGTGCGATGAAGAATTTGAAGTGTATAACCAAATTTGGAATTTCTTTAAAACTCATTAAACACTATGAAGAAGATTATAGTTTTATTTGCGGCGCTCCTGCTCTGCCACGTGTCGAGTGCTGCTACAATGAAGACCGAGACGATAGTAGATCAGGGCCTTACCAGAACATACCATATCTATATTCCGGACAATCTTCCGGCTGATGCACCGCTCGTATTTATCCTTCACGGTTATGGAGGTACTGCCAGCTCGTATGTAAACAATACCAGCCTTTCTTTCAAGCAGCTTGCCGAGGAGTATAAAATGGCGTTGTGCTATCCACAAGCGACCTCTGACCCTAAAAACAAGAATGGTTGGAATGTGTACTATCCTTGGCAGATAGGTGCAATGGAGGTGGACGATTGTGAGTTCATCTGCACATTGGCAAAACATTTACAGGCAACATACAACTTGTCGTCGAAGAATGTATTTTTGACCGGTATGTCTAACGGTGGCGAGATGTGCTATCTGTTGGCTTATCGCAAGGCGAAGGAGTTTGCTGCGATTGCTTCGATGGCGGGTCTTACATTGGTTGAGATGACCAAGCGTCACAACTTTACCGATCCGATTGCCTTTATGGAGGTTCACGGCACAGGCGATAAGACATCGCTTTGGGAGGGTGACCCTGAAAATAAAGGTGGATGGGGTGCATATATTCCTGTACCTATCGCTGTTGGTGCTGTTGCTGCCGCAAACAAGTGTATGTATGAGGAGACTACCGAGTTGCCTCAAATTAAGAATAGAGTAACACTCCGTCGTTACTATGGTTCGCCATCGGGCAAGGAGGTACACTTCTATGAGGTTCGCAACGGTGGTCACAACTGGGCAACTGACTCATTTGACTCTTGCCGTGCTATTATGGAGTTCTTCAAGATGAACCTTGTTGACTAACATAGTAGATGCAACAAAATATAGGAGGGCAAATTTGCTCTCCTATATTTTGTTGTTTGTACAGACTGATCGCCGTAGGGTATAAAACAAACGAGATGTCAATCGTTTAATTATTATAGGGGCAGTCGCGAAATCAGATTAAAAAACACAATGAATTGATTATCAATGTGATAAATATTTTGTATCTTAGCAGACGGAAATAAGAAATTCCCCCGAA
>CALYVN010000062.1 GCA_945494785.1 uncultured Alistipes sp. | reverse complement strand
ATCGGCAGGTATAGTTTGCGTTTATCGTCTTATAAAAAATAAAATTTTGATATTCCGGGCAAAAATCGTACCTTTGCCATACAATTAAAATCACTTTACCATGAAAGAATTAAAAGGAACAAAGACCGAACAGAACCTGATGACTGCATTTGCAGGCGAGAGTCAGGCTCGCAACAAGTACACCTATTTCGCATCGGTAGCCAAGAAAGAGGGCTATGTGCAGATTTCCAAACTTTTCGAGGCCACTGCCGCCAACGAAAAGGAGCATGCCGAGATTTGGTTCAAACTTTTGGGCGGTATCGGCACGACTATCGAAAACCTCAAAGCAGCAGCCGAGGGCGAGAATTACGAATGGACGGATATGTATGCCACCTTCGCCAAAGAGGCTCACGAGGAGGGTTTCGAGCAGATTGCCGCGCTTTTCGAGGGCGTTGCAGCCATCGAAAAGGAGCATGAGGCACGTTATCTGAAACTGCTCGCAAATGTCGAGGGCGGTTTGGTATTCTCCCGCGACAACGATACCATTTGGCAGTGCTCCAACTGCGGCCATGTAGTTATCGGCAAGAAGGCTCCGGAGGTTTGCCCTGTTTGCGCACACGCACAGGCTTACTTCGAGATTAAAGCCGAGAACTATTAGTCGTCGGGCAGCGCGATACGGCAAGCCCGACTGCTGCGATGTCGGCTTGCGGGATTAAGCCCGAGGTATTGAAAAATCGGCACGGATTTGCGTCCGTGCCGATTTTTTGTACTCTACAATTTACTACTCCACGATTTGCAACTTTCCGCGTACCTCTTTGGTCGGCATCAGATTGAAGTGCCACCACTCCGACGTGATGGTGTACAACCCCGATTCGGTCATTACACGACGCAACAGCAGTCGGTTTTCCAATTCGCGCTGCGTAATGCGCCCGCGTTCGAGCAACCCCCGTTCGTCGGTTATCCGCGCTTCATCGCCGAAATAGTCGTATTCCGACCCCATCGGCAATGGTTGTCCCGTGCAATCCATAAGCGTAACATCGACTGCCGCACCGTAATTGTGCATGCCGTTGCCCTTGTTGGGATTGGCGACAAAATCCTCCATCGGCGTCCCTTCGACCATGTTCCACATCTCGTGCTGAATGCTTATCGGTCGTGCGGCATCATACACGAGCAGATTCAAATCGGGACGAATCGATTTGAGCAGATGTTGTGCCGCAACCACCTTTTCGGCGAGTGCGGGCAACATAAACGCCTTGTTCAGCCCGTGATACAACGTTCTGCCCATGAAATTGTACGGCGTGGCATAAACCAAATGTACGGCGATGCACGAATCCTGCTCGGCAATATCGACCAATCCCCTCGCCCTTATGCGTGCTTCGATAGGCGTATCGCCATCGGTCGGCGTTGCTTCGAAGGCGGGAGCAACGGTGCGTTGCGTACATGCTGCCGGCACAAGTGCCGCAGCCAACAGCACGACAAAAACAAATATGCGTTTCATAATGCAAAAAATTGTGTTGCGACAAAATTAGTAATAATATCGTTATGCCGTATCGTTTCCGTTGCCGCACCGAAACGAAAACGGCTGCCTTTTACAAGACAGCCGCCTTTGGCATTATGCTTTGTTGCCGCCTACTCCTTTATGCAGCGTACCGATGTTGCCGTACTTTTGGCGTTCGATACCGACAGCCAGATGTTGAGACTGTTGTATGTGGACCACGACAATACGGCTGCGCTGTTGTAGCCTATATCCTGAATATCGGCTTCGCTGTCGTACTCCGATTGGCAATAGTTCGATGTCGATGACCAATAATATCCCGCATAGTTGGTCAAGCGCAATGCGCCGTTCCAGCCGCTGATACCGTTGTGCGTCATACGATTGCCCGCTGCCGGCCACCACTCGTCCGGATAGTTCGTCGGCACGGCACCGTTACCGAACTGCGAGTAGTTGTTCGGCACAAATACATGTCCATCGATTACGCCCCAATGTTCTGCAAGTTCGTGGTGATTCGGCACGCGCCAACCCTTCGGACAAGGGTCTGCTTCTGCCGACCATGGTGCAGTGGTCTTGCTCGAAGGCAACTGCGAAGCGAGATACATCATTTCGGTCGGATGTTGTGCTGCCGCTTCGTGCGAGGTCATATCCTCGTCCAATACGCCCCATTTGTAACCGTCGGCGAGAACGAACGGCCGCATGTTGTCGGCATTGAATGCGTTGTCGGCTTTTTCGACATCGGTAGTAAAGTCTTTCGGACCCGGGAATGCCTCTTTGCGACCCCACTGATAGAGCAGACCTATCGACTCTGCCACCTTATCCGACGAGGTTGCACCGAGGTTCATATTCATAAACGTTCCCGAAGCGGCATTCAGGTTGAGCCCCTGCACAAACCACAAGTGCCAACTCCATTTGATTGTGCCGGCATCGTCGGTCAGAGCGACGAGAGCATTGCCGGCTGTGAACGAGGAGCCGGTTTTGAACGATATTTTGCCGTTTTTGTATGCGAGCGAGCCGCTCTCGATAAGCCCCTCCGCATCAGTCCAGATGCACACGACATTCGAGCCTGCGACAGCCTCTCCGTTGCCCTTTACGGCATCGAACGACACCGTTCCGGCATTCTCTACCACGATGCAGTTCGCTCCTGCATGTGCGGCAGGTTTTACGATTCCGCCCTCACAAACGACCTTTACCGCAAATTCGCTCTCTTGGTTGTCGGAGTCGATTACGCGAATCACGAAATCGGCCTCGTCGGGTATAGACGGCGATTGGAGTTTAACATAACCCGTATATCCCGAGTTGTCGCTGTTGCGTTGTGCCGACTGTTCTTTGACACTCCACAAAGCCGTCGTAATCGATTTCAGCGTTACCACCTCGCTGCACGTTACCGTAAGGTTGATTTTAATCTCCTCCAATGCACCAAATCGGTATATCTGTTGGTCGAAACCGACCTGAATGTTCGACGATGCGAGAGTAATCGACGCTACCGCCAATTCGTCGCCGGCCTTGTTGCATACAGCCAACCGTGCCTTCGTGCTTTCGACGCTGTTAGGTGCGGTTATTGCGATTTTGCCGGCATATCCGCCCGTTTCGGCAGGAGCGAACCCGTCGATGGCGCATTGCCAATTCGTCGAACTTACGGTCAGATTTGCCTGCAAATCCACGGCATCTTTGCCCGTTGCCGTAAAGGCTATTTCGGTCGATTTGCCCGGAGTAAGCGTTAAGCTTTGCGTTTCGAGCGTCAATACGACACCGCTTTCCGGTGCCGTGCAGGTTGCGCTGATTGTCGTTGCAGCCAACGTCTTGTTGTCGGCCTTGTTGTCGATATGCAGCGAAATCGAGGTTTTGCCGTTATCTGCCGGAGCGGTTATCTCTGCCTGTCCGTCATATCCGCCATCTACCTCGACGAACGAAACTATGCGTACAGCCCATTTGTCGTCCAATGTCGAGATTGTTGCCGCAAGGTCGCGTTTAATCTCTTCGCGTACCGTAAATGCGACGGTCTTCGTCTCGGCAGCGTTCATCGCTATCGTCTTCTCCTCGACGGTCAGCACCACATCTTCCGAGAGTTTGTTCGACGAAGCGACATCGATGCTGCCCGAAGCAATTGCTCCCGAAGCCGATTTGACATAGATGACTATCGTACCCGTACTCTCTTCGCTCGGTGCGGTTATGTGCAACTTGCCCATGAAGACGCTTGCTTCCGTGCGCGAAAAGTCGCCGTAACGCACCTGCCATCCTGCGGGTGCTTCCGTGCGCTCCTCGTCTATCGTGCAGACTTCGGTTGCTCCCGTTACGATGAAGGCCACCGTTGCCTCCTCGCCGGCGGCAAATTGCAGCGATTGTTCGGCGAAAGTTACTTTGAGGTTGTTCCCGTCGAGGTCGCCATCGTTGTTTTCGCACGCTGCGGCAAACAGCAGAGCCGAGAATGCGACGATGATTGAAAATAGTTTGTTTTTCATGAATATCTCTGTTTATTTGGTTTTCAACATTATTCGTTCAACCCGTTTACTGCGGGTCCAAGCCCTGGCGGGTGTCTCTTCGGCTATCTCCACGATGCACGGTCTGCCCGATGACTCTTTCGACTTGTCGGCGATTGTCGCGGTCGAACCCGTATAGCGGATAGGCGTATAGGTTATCGCCGTTTCGTCGTACACCTCATCCTTGTCGAACGGCATCACCACCAAATGGTAGTCGTTGCTCGTCCAATAACGGGTGTAGCCCGTTGCCATCGGATAGAAATCGTTGATGTCCAAGGTTACCTCCGCAGCCTTGTCGAGCATCATGCCGTATTTGGAAGCATATTGGATAAGTATCTGCGGATACCCTTCGCGATACTTCGCCTTGAACAGTTCGGTGTCCGATTCGCTCCAAATGTCCACCGTGAACAATCCGCAATCCCCGTTCGGTGCGAAATCGAACGTTACGGTCGTTTCGGTTATCGCCTTTTGGGTGATTGCCACCTGCGGCGACCCTTTGATGGCGGGTTTGTCGGCTGTGCGTATGTCGGTTGTTTCGAGGTGCATCTCGCCCGCCTTATCCACGTATGTTATCATCAGGTGGTAGGTTTTCGACGGGGTGCAGTTGGTGAACTGATATGTGTGTTCGCCCGTTATGAGGCCTTCGGGATAGACCGACGGATAGTAGTATTTCAGATTGTACATCCACAAATCCAAATATCCCACGTTCCAACTTTTGCCGTACAACGCCTTGTAGTCCCCGATGTCGTAGTCGTCTGCGAGTTCGTAACGGAAACATTCGACCGTTTCGTCGGGAGTTACCGTTGCGATAATGTTGTCGTACGCCGTCTGCTCCACCTTGACCGCCACATGTTCGGCAGGCGCAGGTTCGTATTCGCGTTCGCTCTTTGGCAGCGTCTGCAAATGCGAGATTTCGAGGTCGGCGTATGACCCGTCGGCAAGTTGCACGACCACCAACACATAGTATTCGCTGTTCGGCGTCAGCGGCATCTCCGTTTCGCCGTCGTCTATCGTGTCGTAGCGGAATACGACGCTGTTTTTCAGCCAATAGTCGAACGACGAGGCGTTGAGTTGCTCGATTATGCCGTCGCGGATGTCGGTGCGCCAAGTGCCGGGATAGAAAAATTCGAATTTCTCTATCTCCTTGCGTTGGTAACATGCGTAATAATACCTCTTGACACTGCCGTTGGGAGTCAGACGCACGTTGCATGCCACGGGCGAGCCGCCTATCTGCTCCGCCTTGACATAGCACTGCTCGGATGGTGTCGAATACGGGTCATCGCCAGCATCGATGCCTCGGCATGCCACCTTTATCTCTTTGGTACGCACCTCGCCCTCCGCATCTTTGACGGCTATCCAGATTGCGCCGTTCGAGGTTTTGGCTGGTGCCGTAATGTTTATCGTGCCGGCATACCCGTTGCCCGTTGCCGACCAACCGACTATTTCGGCACTCCAACCATCGGTTACTGCGGTTACGTAGGCCGTCAGGTTTACGGCATCGTTGCCTGTCGCCGCCAGTGCCACCGAGCCCTGCTCTCCGCCCTCCAACGACAAAAGCGAAGCAGGAGACGCCTCCACAACGATATTTTTCGGTGTGTATTCGCCTTCCGCATGCGTTGTCCCGTCTTTGCTGCAACCGCAGGTTCCTCCGAAGAGTATGCCTGCGATTGACAATGCTTTTATGACGTGTTGTATCATCTCTGTTTTTCTCTCCATTACCGATACGTACTACAACTCCGTTGTCGAAACCGTGTAGTACTCTATCACTATGCCCGTTACACGTCCTGTTTTCGCTGTGTGTTTACAGATGTTGAAATACTTGTAACCATCATCGCTCGTGTACTCCTTGGTGGTCGTAGCCGAAGACGTATTGGTTCCGGAACCTGTTGAGTTAATTGCGTCGGTAGCGACCGAATAGCGTACAGGATATGACGTTGAGGAAACATTTATATTCAATTTGCCGATATAGTCGCCGATTGCCTTGGTGTTGCGGATATAAACACTTGTCGTCGAAATGTTGAAATACGAGGCATTTGCTGCCGCAGTGGTCGTCAATCCGTATGCCGATACCGCATCAATATCCACTGCATTACCGTCGGCATCGGTTACCGAAGCAGTCAGACCCGAAGAGGAGTTTTTGATGGTCAATGTCTGCTTGACGGCACTTTTGATTGTCGCCTTGTCGCCCTTGCCCTTGTCGAATGTAAGGGTTATCGGAGTGATGTTGTTCTCGCTTATCTGCATACCTGTCGGGTTACGCTCGGCAAAGACGATTGAACCGCCGCCGTCCAACGCCACCGTTACCGTCAGCGAGGTAATCTCCGCAGGCAGCATCGACAACCATACGCCTTTGTTGGTATCCGTAGTCTGCAAATCGGCAACCGTTACCTCCTGTGCCGAATAATCGGCAACAATGGAGTTGCTCGGAGTGGTATCCGAAGTGGCAGCGAACGAATAAGGGTCTGCCGCCGATGTATCCAGATTGATGCTTATCCACTCTCCTGCCAATAACGCGCCCTCTTGTGCGGTTACCGTAACGGTATTGACTTTGGTCGAGGCGAGTGCCTCGTCGAGACCCGCAAGATGCAGTCGTATAAGTCCCGATTTGCGGATGAATTTGGTATTCAGCGTCAAATTTTGCGCAGCCTCGCATGCCACAGGTTGGCTGACCAATACATCGGACTGACCATCGAACGAGGTAAGCGTCGGTGTCTGATTGGCAGGAAGTTTGAAACCTGCCCATGTACCGTTGTCATCGACGGTGGTCGATGCGCCCGTTTGGTCGAGTAGCGGATATACCAAATAGAATGTCAGCGGATAGGTCGTTCCCCACTGCGTAAACGAGAATGTCGCCTTGCCCTCGGTCAGTGTCGCCGTGGATGAGGTCTGCTTCCATGCACCCGTCGTATCGTTGTGATATGCAAGATGACATTTGTCGCCGCTGACCCATTGTGCCTTTTTGCCCGTTGCATCCAACTCCGTGCGCGAAAATGCCACTTCGTCGTCAGCCACGAATGTTATGGTGTGCGACCGGTCGATGTCGATAGCGTTGTTTTTGCTGCATGATACGGCAGTCGTCAATGCCAATACGGCTACCGATATGATTGTAAGTACTCTTTTCATTGTCTTCTCTGTTTTAACGTTCGACTTACAAATACCATTCGGGATCTGTCGTTATCTCCCCTCCGGCATCGCCGGTTCCCGAGTTATCCCACACACCGGAATCGGAGATACCTCCGAATCCGGAAATAATCTTGATGTAGCACACCGACATGGCGGGTGCCAAGTACTCTAAATATTCCTTTCTCATAACCTAATTATTTTAAGTGATTCGATGCTTTGAAAGTGCCGCTATGCACGGCAGAACTCCTGCTGT
>CALYVN010000061.1 GCA_945494785.1 uncultured Alistipes sp. | reverse complement strand
AGAAATTTACGCCAAAATTTTGCAGATTCGAAAATTTCGGTTATCTTTGCAATCCGAATTGGTAGAGATTGCCGATGTAGCTCAGTTGGCCAGAGCAGCTGATTTGTAATCAGCTGGTCGGGGGTTCGAATCCCTCCATCGGCTCAAACCGATGCCGGAAACGAGAAAGTCGTCGGTGTCGGAACGCTAAAGCCAATTCGGATAAAATACGCCTTGGGAAGATACCAGAGTGGCCAAATGGGGCAGACTGTAAATCTGCTGGTTTATACCTTCGGTGGTTCGAATCCATCTCTTCCCACACAACGATAGGCCTGCAAATCCGTGTTTCCGAGAGTGTGAAACGACGGTTTTGTTTGGTGTAAATGCGGAAGTAGCTCAGTTGATAGAGCATTAGCCTTCCAAGCTAAGGGTCGCGAGTTTGAGCCTCGTCTTCCGCTCTCACGGATTGTGTGCAATGCACCTTTATCGATAAGAATAAGGGGGCGTTGCCCGTATCTGTATAAACAAAGGATTGAAACAGACAGAGAATTAAAGGTACTTTATAAATTAAACTTAATACACTTTACTATTATGGCAAAAGAAAAATTCGACCGTTCGAAACCGCACGTAAACATCGGTACGATCGGACACGTTGACCACGGTAAGACTACCCTTACTGCTGCAATTACCACCGTACTTGCAAAGAAAGGTCTTTCGGAACTTCGTTCTTTCGACTCCATCGACAACGCACCGGAAGAGAAGGAGCGTGGTATCACGATCAACACTTCACACGTTGAGTATCAGACTGCAACCCGTCACTATGCTCACGTTGACTGCCCGGGACACGCCGACTATGTGAAGAACATGGTTACCGGTGCTGCTCAGATGGATGGTGCCATCCTCGTTGTTGCGGCTACCGATGGTCCTATGCCTCAGACCAACGAGCACGTTCTGCTTGCAAAGCAGGTGAACGTTCCGAAGATTGTTGTCTTCCTGAACAAGTGCGATATGGTGGACGACCCTGAAATGCTCGACCTCGTCGAGATGGAGGTTCGCGACCTGTTGGCAAAATACGATTTCGATGCAGACTGCCCGATTATCCGCGGTTCCGCTCTCGGTGCTCTCAACGGCGAGCCGGCTTGGGAGGAGAAGGTTATGGAGTTGATGGATGCAGTCGATTCTTATATTCCGATTCCGCAGCGCGACAACGAGAAGCCGTTCCTGATGCCTGTTGAGGACGTGTTCTCGATTACCGGTCGTGGTACCGTGCTTACCGGCCGTATCGAGACCGGTGTCATCAAGGTCGGCGACCCTGTTGAAATCGTAGGTTTGGAGGAGAAGACTTTGACTTCGACCTGCACCGGCGTCGAGATGTTCCGTAAGTTGCTCGACGAGGGTGAGGCCGGCGATAACGTAGGTCTGCTCATGCGCGGTATCGATAAGAAAGAGGTTAAGCGCGGTATGGTTGTCGCTAAACCGGGTTCGATTACTCCGCACACCAAGTTCACCGCAGAGGTGTATATCTTGAAGAAGGAAGAGGGTGGTCGTCACACTCCGTTCCACAACAAGTATCGTCCTCAGTTCTATCTCCGTACCATGGACGTAACCGGTGAGGTAGCTCTCCCTGACGGCGTAGATATGGTGATGCCGGGTGACCACGTTACCATCACTGTTACCTTAATCTATCCTGTTGCACTCAACGAGGGCTTGCGTTTCGCAATCCGCGAGGGTGGCCGTACGGTAGGTGCAGGTCAGATTTTGAAGATTGTCGAGTAATTTCGATATTCGCGGAAGGTAACCGAATCGAAGGTTGCCTTCCTTTTACAGGAGCATAGTTCAAGGGTAGAATAGCGGTCTCCAAAACCGTTGATGGGAGTTCGAATCTCTCTGCTCCTGCAAAAAAAACAGAGAAACAATTATGGGATACATTAAAAACTCTTACAAGGAACTTGTCGAGAAGGTAACATGGCCTTCGTTCGCACAGTTGCAGGGTTCCACAATAGTGGTGATGGTTGCCTCGGTAATCTTCGCCATCGTGGTATTGGCCATGGATATGTCGTTTGAGAACATCATGGCAGGAATTTATAAGTTTTTGGGTAATTTGGGTCGTTAAACCCCATCGTTTGATTTATGAGCGAGATTCAAAAACAGTGGTATGTAGTGCGCGCGATTGGCGGCAAAGAGGGCAAGGTCAAAGAGTACCTCGATGCCGAGATTCGTCGCAGCCATCTCGAAGAGTACATATCGCAGGTCCTTATCCCGACCGAGAAGGTCTATACCATCCGCAACGGCAAGAAAGTTTCGAAGGAGAAGGTTTCTTATCCGGGGTATGTGTTGGTCGAGGCTTATTTGAAAGATCAAATTCCATATATCATTCGCAACATTCCTAACGTTCTCGGATTCCTTGGCGACACCAAGGAAGACAGTCGCAAGATGAATGCGACACCGCTTCGTCCACAAGAGGTGAACCGCATATTGGGTCGTGTCGATGAGATGAACGAGATGGAAGAGGAACAGGAGATTCCATTTGTTGTCGGCGAGACCGTCAAGGTTACGGACGGTCCGTTCTCAAGCTTCCAAGGTACCATTGAGAGTGTCAACAACGAAGCCAAGAAACTTACTGTTTCGGTGAAGATATTCGGTCGCAAGACTCCTATGGAGTTGAGCTTTACACAAGTAGAAAAAGAGTAATAAATCAAGGAAAATTATGGCAAAAGAGGTTGCTGCATTTATCAAATTGCAGATTAAAGGTGGTGCCGCCAATCCTTCGCCTCCGGTCGGTCCGGCTTTGGGTTCCAAGGGAGTCAATATCATGGACTTCTGCAAGCAATTCAATGCCCGTACGCAGGACAAGGCAGGCAAGGTGCTTCCGGTCATCATCACGGTTTATAGCGATAAATCGTTTGATTTCGTCGTAAAACAGCCGCCGGTAGCCATTCAGCTCAAAGAGGCAGCCAAAGTCAAATCGGGTTCCGCACAGCCTAACCGTTCGAAAGTCGGCGAGGTAACTTGGGCGCAGGTCGAGGAGATTGCCAAGGACAAGATGTCCGACATGAACTGCTTCACTGTTGAGTCTGCAATGCGTATGATTGCCGGTACTGCTCGCAGTATGGGTATCAACATAGTTGGTGAATTTCCTAAAAAGTAATTGAAGAGATGAGTAAATTGACAAAAAATCAAAAAATCGCCTACGCAAAGGTTGAGCCACAAAAGGCTTACAAACTTGGTGAGGCTGCCGCTCTTTTGAAGGAAATCACCTTTACTAAGTTCGATGCCTCGGTAGATATCGACGTGCGTTTGGGCGTAGACCCTCGCAAGGCCAACCAAATGGTGCGCGGCGTTGTAACTCTTCCTAACGGAACGGGTAAGACGGTACGGGTACTCGTACTGTGTACTCCCGAGAAGGAGGCAGAGGCACAGGCAGCCGGTGCAGATTACGTAGGTTTGGATGAATATGTCGAGAAAATCAAGTCCGGTTGGACGGATGTCGATGTTATCATCTGTACGCCTAACGTGATGGGTAAGGTCGGTGCGCTCGGTCGTATCCTCGGTCCTCGCGGCTTGATGCCTAACCCTAAAACCGGTACGGTTACAATGGACGTGGCAAAGGCTGTGAAAGAGGTCAAAGCAGGTAAAATCGACTTCAAAGTCGATAAGTTCGGTATCGTTCACACTTCCATCGGAAAAGTTTCCTTTACCGCCGCACAAATCGAAGAGAATGCGCGTGAGGTAATCGGAATGATTCTCAAACTCAAGCCGTCAGCAGCAAAGGGTTCGTATGTTCAGAGCATCTATCTCTCGACTACGATGAGTCCTGGTCTGCAAATCGATGCTAAATCAGTAGAAACCAAATAACGGAGGAGGATAAACGATGACAAAGGAAGAAAAAGCACTTGTAATAGATAACATTGCTGCTCAACTTGGCGAGTATCCTCACTTCTATCTCACCGACATCGAGGCTTTGAATGCGGAGCAGACCGCAACATTGCGTCGCAAGTGTTTCGAGAACGGCGTAAAACTCGTCGTTGTAAAGAACACTTTGCTCGGCAAGGCTCTCGAAAAGGCAGAGAAGGCTGATGCTGAATTGCTTCATGTATTGGAGGGTCCTACATCCATCATGTTCGCCCAGACAGGCAAAACGCCTGCGGTACTCATCAAGGAGTTCCGTAAGAGTTGCGACAAGCCGGTTTTGAAGGCTGCGTGCGTGGAGGGTTGCTACTATATCGGCGACAACCAATTGGACATTCTGTGCAACATCAAGAGCAGAGAGGAACTCATCGGCGATATTATTTCGCTCTTGCAGTCGCCTGCCAAGAATGTTATCTCGGCTTTGCAGTCAAATGCAGGTCAGAAAATTGCGGGTCTCGTAAAGACACTCGAAGAAAGAAACAATTAAACAAACGAATCAAAAACAAAAATTTAATAAAGAATTACAACTATGGCAGATGTAAAGAAATTAGCTGAAGAATTGGTAAATTTGACAGTTAAGGAGGTAAACGAATTGGCTACTATCCTCAAAGAGGAGTATGGTATTGAGCCGGCTGCTGCAGCTGTTGCTGTTGCTGCTGCACCTGCTGCTGCAGGCGAGGCAGTTGCTGAGAAATCGACCTTCGACGTCGTTTTGAAGTCGGCTGGTCAGGCTAAATTGCAGGTCATCAAAGTCGTTAAAGAGGTTGCCGGTCTTTCGCTCGGCGATGCAAAGGCTTTGGTTGACGGTGCTCCTAAGACCGTTAAGGAGGGTGTTGCCAAAGAAGAGGCCGAGTCTATCAAGGCATCTTTGGAGGAGGCCGGTGCTGAGGTTGAGCTCAAGTAATTGGGTTTACTTGACTGAACCACACATTTCAGGTGTAGTGCTTACGACTGCAGTGTAAGCACTATGCCTTTTGTGGTCTAAGGCTCGGAAGTGCCGACAGAGCTGTGTCCGCGTCTTGGCTTTTTGAATGCTCTCGGGGCGTAATACGCTTATATTGGGAGCATTAACGGGATAGTAAAGTCCCGTCGCAGGGGTGGTTTTTCCCCGATGAGTGCTCATACGAAAAACAAATGGATTAGAAGATGTCCAACACAACACAACAACAAAGAATCAGTTTCTCTACGGTCAAAAACAGAGTTCCTTATCCTGACCTGTTAGAGGTACAACTCAAATCATTCAAGGATTTCTTCCAAATGGACACTACGGCAGAGAATCGTAAAAACGAGGGTCTGTACAAGGTGTTCCAAGAGAATTTCCCGATTACCGATGCCAGAAACAATTACGTGCTGGAATTCCTCGATTATTACATCGACCCGCCTCGTTATACCATCGAGGAATGTTTGGAGAGAGGATTGACATACAGTGTTCCGCTCAAAGCGAAACTCAAACTGTATTGTACCGATGAAGAGCATGAGGATTTCGGCGTAACCGTTTCCGACGTCTATTTCGGAACGATTCCGTATATGACCGAGCGCGGTACATTCGTCATCAACGGTGCGGAGCGTGTCATCGTTTCGCAGTTGCACCGTTCGCCCGGCGTATTCTTCGGACAGAGCGTACATACCAACGGCACGAAACTCTATTCGGCACGTATCATCCCGTTCAAGGGTTCGTGGATAGAGTTCGCAACCGACATCAACAACGTGATGTATGCCTACATCGACCGAAAGAAGAAATTGCCTGTAACGACTCTGTTGCGTGCAATCGGTTATGAAACCGACCAACAGATTCTCGATATATTCGACCTTGCCGACGAGGTGAAGGTTACCAAAACAAACCTCAAAAAAGCGGTAGGCCGCAAACTTGCGGCACGTGTTCTGCAAACATGGGTGGAGGATTTCGTCGATGAAGATACCGGCGAGGTTGTCTCCATCGAGCGCAACAGCGTCATCGTGGACCGCGAGACCGTATTGACCGAGGAGCATATAGAGCCAATCATCGAGAGCGGCGTGAAGACGATTATTCTCCACAAAGAGAATCCGTCGGGTGTCGATTTCTCGATAATATACAATACGTTGCAGAAGGATACCTGCAACTCGGAGGTGGATGCCGTCCGATACATATACCGCCAGTTGCGTGCTTCGGAGGCTCCGGACGATGCAACGGCGCGCGATACAATCGACAAGTTGTTCTTCTCGGACAAGCGTTACGATTTGGGCGACGTGGGTCGTTTCCGCATCAACAAGAAACTCGAACTCGGCATCGACCCTTCGATTCGTACGCTTACCCGCGAGGATATCATCGCGATTATACGCTACCTGATTCAACTCATCAACTCGCGTGCGGAACTCGACGACATCGACCACCTGTCGAATCGTCGTGTGCGTACCGTGGGCGAGCAGTTGTCGAACCAATTCTCGTTGGGCTTCGTGCGTATGGCGCGCACCATCCGCGAGCGTATGAACGTTCGCGACAACGAGGTGTTCACTCCGCTCGATTTGATTAACGCCAAGACGCTGACGAGTGTCATCAACTCGTTCTTCGGTACAAGCCAGTTGTCGCAGTTCATGGACCAAATCAACCCGCTTGCCGAGATTACCCACAAGCGTCGTTTGTCAGCACTCGGTCCCGGCGGTCTGTCGCGAGACAGAGCAGGTTTCGAGGTGCGAGACGTACACTACACCCACTACGGTCGTCTTTGCCCTATCGAGTCGCCTGAGGGTCCGAACATCGGTCTGATTTCGTCGCTCTGTGTCTATGCGAAGATTTCGAACATGGGATTCATCGAGACCCCGTACCGTACCGTTAAGGACGGCGTGGTCGATATGGATAACTCGCATATCAAATACTATTCGGCAGAGGAGGAAGAGGGTAAAATCGTCGCACAGTCGAACGTACCTCTCTCCGATGACGGCCATTTCCTGCAACCCGACCGTATCAAAGCACGCGACGGTGCCGATTTCCCTGTCGTTCGCGACAACGAGGTTAATTTGATGGACGTTGCGCCTAACCAAATCGCCTCGATTGCGGCGTGTCTGATTCCGTTCTTGGAGCATGACGATGCCAACCGTGCGTTGATGGGTTCGAACATGATGCGTCAGGCAGTGCCTCTCATCACCTGCGAGGCTCCTATCGTGGGTACGGGCATAGAGAAGGATATGATTTCCGACAGCCGTATCCAGATTGTGGCAGAGGGTGCCGGCGAGGTGGTATTTGCCGATGCAACGCAGATAAAAATCAAGTACGACCGTACTCCGGAGGAGATTGTATGCTCGTTCGAGCCGGAGATAACCGTTTACAAACTGCCTCGTTACCGTCGTACCAACCAAAATACTTCGGTTACCTTGAAGCCGGTAGTGCTTCCGGGCGACCGCGTGGAGAAGGGTCAGATATTGACCGAAGGCTCCTCGACCGAAGCCGGCGAATTGGCTCTAGGA
>CALYVN010000060.1 GCA_945494785.1 uncultured Alistipes sp. | reverse complement strand
CCCGACATCAGCTAACATCTTGACACAGAAAAAGGAGCAGAAATCTCTGCTCCTCGAATTTGTGATTCCGGCGCGGTTCGAACGCGCGACCCACAGCTTAGAAGGCTGTTGCTCTATCCAACTGAGCTACGGAACCTACACATCAAAAAAATGCACCGCAAAATTAGAATAATTTATCGAATCGCACAAACTTTCCGTCCAAATCGATTGCCGCGACCTTCAAAAAAAGCGTTTGCCGACCACGCCGGCTTATAATTCGCCCTCATCGCCGTCGGCTGCAACGGCTGCTTCCACGCATTCGCGTGCCGTTCCATAGTCGTATCCCTGCGAGATGGCATAGCGCGACAATTTGGCGCGTGCATCGAACGGCGACTTGGCTTTGAGCGTGCGCAATCGGCGTGCAATGAGCGTTTGCAGACGCTCCTGCATATCGGCGGCAGCCAACTGCTCCAAGGCTTGACCGATGATTGGCTGTGCAATGCCCTTCGCACGCAATGCCGCTGCAATCTTATAGGTACCCCAACCACTCAAATTCATCTTCTCGCGGACGAATGCTTCGGCATAACGACAATCATCTATAAATCGCTCCTTGACAAGTTGTTCCAACACTTTGCGGCTATCTGCGTCGGACAATCCCCAACGGCGCATCAATCGCAAGGCGTCGCCCGACGACCGCTCGGCCTTCGCGCAAAGCCGCATCAGCGCTGCAAGAGCCTGCTCGGGAGTTTTGTCGCGTTTTATTTTCGGCACCATACCATTCTCGGTTTATTGTTGGCATCTGCGGCTAGCCTTATGTCGCGGAATCCCGATTCCGCCAACATTCGGCATATATCGTCGCCATATTTTTCATATATCTCGAACCACAGCCATCCTCCCTCTGTCAGCATAACGGCGGCATTGGCGGCTATCGAACGATAAAAGACCAACGGATTGGCGTCATCGACAAATAGTGCCTCGCTCGGCTCGAAATCGAGTACGTTGGTGTGCATGTTTGCCCTGTCGCTCTGCGGCACATAAGGTGGATTGGATACTATTGCATCGAACCGACCCAATGCACCTAAATCGCCTAACGCATCGGCCTTGTGAAATTTTATCGACACGTTGTTCCGCTTGGCATTCTCCACTGCAACGGCAAGCGCATCGTCCGATATATCGACTGCCTCTACATCGGCATCGGGAATCATCCGTGTCAATGCAACGGCGATTGCTCCGCTGCCCGTACCGACATCCAAAATACGTGCACCTGTCCGTGTCGCGGCAACTATCTGTCCGACCAACTCTTCGGTCTCAGGACGCGGAATCAGCACCCCTTCCCGCACGACAAAATCCAATCCGCAGAACTGTGCATGCCCCAAAACATACTGCACAGGTCTGCCTCGTCGCAAATCGGTGAGAATATCATCGAGATTGTCTATTTTGCACTCCGCATCATAGTCGGCTGCCAGATGCGTAAAATCTATACCGAGCCTATCCATAACGACCATCCGCGCGATGCTCTCTGCCTCGCGACCATCGTACAGCGGTGTTATCGACCCCGCTATTTTGCTAATAATATCTCTGCGCGATGCCATATCAAACTCTCTGCAACATCAGGTCTGCCAAAGCGATGGCAACAACCGATTCGACAACCACTCCGGCACGCAAAACTATGCAGGCATCATGGCGACCTTTGATTGCGAGCGGAGCGATGCGTCCCGTTGCAAAATCGTAGGTCGGCTGTTCGCGGGCGATGCTCGGCGTAGGCTTTATGGCAACACGCACCACGACATTGTTGCCGTTGGTAATGCCGCCCACGATGCCACCTTCGTTGTTGCTTAGTGTGCCGCCTTGGGCGTTTATGATGCAGTCGTTGCGCTCCGAGCCGCGCAGGCGAACACCCTCGAAACCGCTTCCGAATTCGACACCCTTAACAGCAGGTATCGCGAACAACAGATGCGAGATGATGCTCTCTGCCGAATCGAAAAAAGGCTCTCCCAAACCGACAGGTACACCAGAAACACTGCATTCGACAACACCGCCGACCGAATCGCCTGCTGCCGCTGCATCGGCAACGATACGCCCGAAATCGGCCTCGTTTCGAGAGCCGCCGATTTCGACGACCGATGTAGCGAACACGAATTGCGGGCAGAGTTTTTTGGCGACGACACCGGCAGCCACGAGCGGCAATGTCATGCGTCCCGAGAATATGCCTCCGCCGCGGGAATCGACATTGTCGCCATATTTGACGCGAGCGACAAAATCGGCATGCGAAGGGCGCGGATGGTGTGAGAAGGTTTCGTAATCCTGCGAACGTACATCCTCGTTCGCAAACGATATTTCGACAGGTTGGCCTGTGGTTATGCCGTCGGACACACCGCCGCAGATGACGGGAATATCCGACTCGTGGCGCATGGTCGTACCGCTTGCGCCTGCCTTGCGCCGCAATATGTCGCGCTCGAAATCGGCAGGCGACAATTCGACGCCCGCCGGTATGCCCTCGATGCGGATACCGAGTCGCGGCGTATGTGATGCACCCCATATCTCTATGCGGAAACATGTCCCAAACCTGTTCATATCGGGCAAACTTTATTTGTCGTTGCAACGCAATGCGTCCAACGCTTCAAAGAAATCGGGATAACTCTTTGCGACGCATTCGGCATCGCGAATCGTAATTGCCTCATCCGAACGCAGAGCCGAAACTGCCAGCGACATGGCGATACGGTGGTCGCGGAAACTATCGACCTCGACACCCGAACGGATTGCTCCGCCATATACGCGCATCAAATCGTCGTCCAATTCAATCCTTATGCCGAGTTTGGCATATTCGCTTTGCAACACCTCTGCTCGGTTGCTCTCCTTATGCTCCAATCGCGTAACGCCTTTTATGACACTCTCGCCGTCTGCCGCAGCGGCAAGAGCCACAAGAGCCGGAAACAAATCGGGACAGTGCGTGGCATCGAACTCGAAAGCTGTCAAATCGCGATGTGCAACCGTTATGCTGTGATCGTCGTTGATAACCGATGCTCCTGCACGTACCAACGCATCGCACACGACCACGTCGGCCTGTTTGGAGAGCAGCGACATATTTTCGAGCGTCACTTCGCCCGCAATCGCTCCTGCTACCAACATTATGGCGGCTGCACTCCAATCGCCCTCTATCGACATATCGACCGGCGTGTAGTGTTGGCCTCCTTCGATGTAAAATTCGGAGTAGTCGTTGTGCTGAATGCGCACTCCGAAGCGTTCGGCGGTATCTATCGTCATGTCGAGATAATTGCGCGAAACGGCATGTTCAACCCTTATGACGGTATCCTCCTCTGCTAACGGCAATGCGAGCAACAGACCCGTAACGAACTGCGACGAGACCGAGCCGTCAACCTCTATCTCTCCACCACGCATCGGACCGCAAACCTCAATCGGCAAGCGTCCTCCGCCATCGCGTACATCGACCCCGAGTTGTCGCAAAGGCGCAATCATCATATCCATCGGACGGTGCAGCAACGTTCCTGTGCCCTCGATGGTAACGGCGCAATCGCAAAGCGACACAATCGGAGTGAAAAGGCGTGCTGCAAGACCTGATTCGCCGACAGACAATACATTGGCACGCGGCGACAATCCGCCCGTAACGGCAATCGTACGGTCGTCTATATGGCGCACCTTTGCACCCAACGTCTCTATACAACCTATGGCCGAGAGCGCGTCGCTGCAAAATTCCAAATTACGCAATACCGATTCGCCGTCGGCCAACAAAGCCGCAGCCAATGCACGTTGCGCATAACTCTTTGAACAAGGTGGTGTGATTTTTCCTGCGACACACCCTCGCGGGACGGATTTATCCATAAAAACGATTATTCCTTACTTGTATGCGGGCGTTTGAGTTCGAAATTCTTGCCCAAATATACTCGACGCACCATCTCGTCGTTTGCCAAATCCTCTGCCGTACCGGTTTTGAGAATTTTGCCCTCATAAAGCAGATATGTTCGGTCGGTGATGGCCAAAGTCTCATCGACGTTGTGGTCGGTAATGATGACACCGATGTTTTTGTTTTTCAAGGTGGCGACAATGCTCTGAATATCCTCCACCGCAATAGGATCGACACCCGCAAACGGCTCGTCGAGCAGGATGAACGACGGGTTTATGGCTACGGCACGCGCAATCTCGGTACGGCGTCGTTCGCCGCCCGACAATTGGATACCGTAACTCTTGCGCACCTTTTGCAAACGGAACTCCTCGATGAGAGCCTCCACCCGCTCGTTCTGATACTCCTTCGTGTAGTTGGTCATCTCCAACACAGCGCGGATGTTGTCTTCCACGCTCAAACGGCGGAAGACCGAAGCCTCCTGCGCCAAATAACCGACGCCGAGTTGTGCGCGACGATAGACCGGTTCCTTCGTCAATTCAATCACGCGGCCATCGTCGTATTCGAGGTATATGCGTCCCTCGTTCGGCTTGATAAGTCCCACAATCATATAGAAAGAGGTGGTCTTGCCGGCACCGTTGGGTCCGAGCAGACCGACAATCTCGCCCTGCTTGACATCAATCGACACGTGATCTACCACAGTGCGCGTTTTGTACTTCTTTACGAGGTCTTTGGTGAAGAGTCGCATTTTCTTTTTATTAATTTTTTTACAAAGTTATGATATTTTCCCAAATAATTTTATATCTTTGATTGATTTTTGATGTACATACTGTTCAATCTGGTAAAAAACAATGGCGCAAGAATTGGCTGACACGAAGTTGCTCCACGAGAAACTTAAAGAGTATTTCGGTTTTTCCTCGTTCAAAGGGAATCAAGAGGCCGTTATCCGTAACCTTCTCGCAGGGCGCGATACATTCGTACTGATGCCTACCGGCGGAGGAAAATCGTTGTGCTATCAATTGCCGGCGCTGATGATGGACGGCGTGGCAATCATCATCTCGCCACTTATTGCCCTGATGAAAAATCAGGTGGATGCCATGCGTACCTTCTCAACCAACCCCGGCATAGCGCATTTTCTCAATTCGTCGCTCAACAAAAATGCCGTACAGCAGGTGCGAGAGGATGTTTTGGCGGGCAAAACGAAACTGCTCTATTTTGCTCCCGAATCCCTTACGAAGGAGGACAACATCGCCTTTTTGCGCAAAATCAAAATATCGTTTTATGCCATCGACGAGGCGCATTGTATCTCGGAGTGGGGCCACGATTTCCGTCCCGAGTATCGCCGAATCCGTCCTATCATAAACGATATAGGTACGGCTCCGCTGATTACTCTTACGGCAACAGCGACACCGAAGGTGCAGATGGACATACAGAAAAATCTCGGCATGACCGATGCCGTCGTTTTTAAGTCGTCGTTCAATAGGCCGAATCTCTATTACGAATTGCGCCCGAAACACGACCCCGACCGCGACATCATCAAATATATCAAACAAAATCAGGGTAAGAGCGGTATTATCTACTGCCTCAGCCGCAAAAAAGTCGAGGAACTTGCGGAACTGCTCGTGGCCAACGGCATCAAGGCACTGCCGTATCATGCGGGCATGGATGCACAGACACGAGCCGATAATCAAGACGCCTTTTTGATGGAGGGTGTCGATGTTATCGTTGCCACCATCGCATTCGGCATGGGCATCGACAAGCCCGATGTGCGCTTCGTCATCCACTACGACATTCCGAAATCGCTCGAAGGCTACTACCAAGAGACGGGTCGTGCGGGACGCGACGGAGGAGAGGGCTATTGTTTGACATTTTACAGTTACAAGGATATTCAGAAACTCGAAAAGTTCATGCAGGGCAAGCCGGTGGCAGAACAGGAGATTGGCAAACTGCTATTGCTCGAAACGGCCTCGTATGCCGAGAGTTCCATGTGTCGGCGCAAGACGCTGCTGCACTACTTCGGCGAGGAATATACGGAGGACAACTGCGGTGCATGCGACAATTGCTGCCATCCGCGTCCGCAGATTGATGCCACCAAGGATTTGGTTATGGCGTTGCAGGCGTTGCGGCAAATCGGCGACAAATTCAAAATCGACCATCTGATTGCGCTGCTCATGGGCAAGTCCACGGCCAACATAAAGAGTTACGGCCATAATACCAACGCCTATTTCGGCAAGGGCAAAGAGCGCGATGAACGCTTTTGGAATGCAGTGATACGGCAAGGTCTCATTATGGGACTTATCGACAAAAACATCGAGAACTACGGCCTGATTTCCGTAACCGCCAAGGGCGAGAACTATATCGCCAAGCCTACCATCGTCAAGGTTGCCGAAGACCGCGATTACGACGAGGAGGAGCGCGAGCAGGAGGCTGCCATACCGGCAAAAGGCGGTGCTGCCGACGAAGAGTTGTTCGCCATTTTGAAGGATTTGCGCAAGAAGGTCGCCCGGCAGCACGACCTGCCTCCGTTCGTCATATTCCAAGACCCTTCGCTCGAAGATATGTCCATCCAATACCCGATTACGATAGAGGAGATGCAGAACATATCCGGTGTGGGTGTGGGCAAGGCAAAAAAATTCGGCGAGGAGTTTATCAAGGTAATCAAGGCTTATGTCGAGGAGAAGGAGATAGTCCGTCCGCAGGATATGGTCGTCAAATCGGTGGCCAACAAGGCGGGCAACAAAATTTTCATCATCCAATCCATCGACCGACAGATGGATTTCGAGGATATTGCGAGAGCCAAAAATCTGTCGTTCGACGAACTGCTGACGGAGATAGAGGCTATCGTCAATTCAGGCACCAAACTCAACATCCAATACTACCTCAACCAATATATGGACGACGACAAGGTCGAGGATATATACCTATATTTTAAGGAGGATGCCGAAACCGACTCGCTCGATGCCGCCATCGAGGAACTCGGTGCCGATTATACTGAGGAGGAGATTCGCCTCGTCCGCATCAAATTCCTCTGCGAAGCAGGCAACTAAACAAATACAAATGGGTAATTTATCTATTTGGCTGTGCATTGATAACAAATATTATAAATGGCAAATCGAATAATACCAGTTAATCCGAAATGTTAAAATAGGCTTTGGTACCGTCGTCGAAAACGTGAGAGAATTTGAAATAGCCTCTATCGGCAGGAACAGTTCTGCGTACTATGTGGTAATTATATTGTCCGGCATTTATTGATGCGTACATCTGCCCGCCAATAAATGCTACCCATACAGGTCCTTGCGCATAAAATTGCCGATAATTCTCATCATATATGTAATATGATCCGACTTTTGTCCATGTAAGTGCTTCATCCGGACTATAAGTCTTTGTTGCTGCGTTTTCGGACGGTGTGGCAGTTGCCGGCATAGCGACACTGCCGTGCTTGATATGCAGGTCGCTGGTGCAAATACTGCCGAGCGTAATGCGCACAATGGCATCGCGCGGACTTTGCAACTTGGGCTTCGGCTTGTCGATTAACTCGAACTTGCCGTGGGATATGTAGGTGTAAGCGAGCATAATTATTCTATTTACGCTCTAAATTAGGATTATATCTTTTAAATATCTCAATCATTAGGTCATAATCATCCTGACTCATACCGGCTGGATATGTCCCATCGGATTGATTAAACCATAATAATTTTCGTAGAAAATCAATTAAATGCCATATTTCTAACCTACAACCATAGTATCTATTATGTTTTCGAAGAATTCTAAT
>CALYVN010000059.1 GCA_945494785.1 uncultured Alistipes sp. | reverse complement strand
CGACTACCAATCAGCTGCTCTGGCCAACTGAGCTACATCGGCAGTCGCTACCAATTCGGACTGCAAATATACGGATAAATTCCGAACCTGCAAAATTTTGGCGTAAATTTCTCTGTTCTCAAAGAACCCGATTTTGCTACCCGTCGTTTCCTGCTCCCCGCTCCCTACTGCATACCACATTGCTCCCTGCGGCTTGCTACCTGACATCGAACAAGGCGACATTCGCAAAATCGAGTGCAAAGATAGAATAGTTTTGCGAAATATGAAACTGTGCTGCGTTTTTTTGCAAAAAAAATGGTCAATTCGCACGCATCGACCCCATACCTATATATAATATGCCGAAGTTCGAAAATTATCTGTGCAACTTTTTCGACGTATTACGAATAATTTACTATCTTTACAGCCGTAAAATTCGGCACATTATAATTTTACTACAAGATATGACAGATATTTTTGAACGTTTGGAGCGAAATGCGGGAGGTCCCATCGGCCAATACATGAAGGATGTCCACGGCTATTTCGCATTCCCGAAACTCGAAGGCGAAATCGGACCGCACATGCGTTTCCGCGGCAAGATGATGCTCAACTGGAGCCTCAACAACTATCTCGGTTTGGCCAATCATCCCGAAGTGCGCAAGGCTGATGCCGCAGGTGCCGCCGAATTCGGTATGGCAGCCCCTATGGGTGCGCGAATGATGAGCGGTCAGACCAAATACCACGAACAGTTGGAGCGCGAACTCGCCGAGTTCGTAGGCAAGGAGGATGCCTTCCTGCTCAATTTCGGTTATCAGGGCATGATTTCGATTATCGACTGCCTGCTTACGCCGCGCGACGTGGTCGTTTACGACGCCGAGGCTCACGCCTGCATCATCGACGGCCTGCGACTTCACAAAGGCAAGCGGTTCGTCTATGCCCACAACAACGAGGAGTCGTTGCGTCTGCAACTGCGCCACGCCACCGAACTTGCCAACGAGCAGAACGGCGGTGTACTCGTAATCACGGAGGGTGTGTTCGGCATGAAGGGCGACCTCGGTTTCCTCGATGTCATCGTCAAGGCCAAAAAGGATTTCCAATTCCGGCTGCTCGTCGATGATGCGCACGGTTTCGGTACAATGGGACCGGGTGGTCGCGGTACTGCGGCACACTTCGGCGTTGTCGATGGCGTGGATGTACTCTTCAACACCTTTGCCAAATCGATGGCAGGCATCGGCGCATTCGTATCGGGTCCGCGTTGGCTCATCAACCTGTTCCGCTACAACATGCGTTCGCAACTCTATGCCAAATCGCTCCCTATGCCTATGGTCATCGGTGCGCTCAAACGTTTGGAACTCATCCGCAACCATCCGGAGTATCAGCAGAAACTGTGGCAGATTACCAACGCGCTGCAAAACGGTTTGAAACAGAACGGCTTCGACATCGGCGTAACCCAATCGCCCGTAACGCCTATCTATATGAAGGGCGGCAACGAGGAGGGTACCAACCTTATCGTCGATTTGCGCGAGAATCACGCTCTGTTCTGCTCGATAGTGATTTACCCTGTGATTCCGAAGGGTGAAATCATCCTGCGCGTAATCCCTACGGCAGCCCATACCATGGAGGATGTCGAGTACACGATAAACGCATTCAAGGCAGTGCGCGACAAGTTCGAGGCAGGCGTATATCGCTCGCAACCTATTCCGCACATGGCAGATCCCGAATTCAAACTGCGATAGCGGTGTCGATTCCGTATAAAATCAACGGCGTTCAGCAAATCTGAACGCCGTTGATTGTTTTGGCCGAGGCTAAATGCCGCTTAAAAATAGTATCTCAAACCCACCGACGGATTGATGCCGAGTTTCAAACCGATGCTGCTGCCACTCGCATCCAAATCGCTGTAATGCTGGTAGGCATACGAGAATGTCAGCAGGTTCATCGCCAAACCGAAATGTTTGGTCGGACGGAACTCGAACGAGCCGAGTCCGAGACCCAATTCGAATCCCACACCGCTCACGTCTTCTAGATGGGTATATGCAAATCCGCAGCAGAACGACGGCACATAGTAGAATTTGTCGCACAGGCGCACATAGTATGCCAACTCCGGACCGAATTCGACCGAGTGTGTAACATCGCCCTGCGAAGCACCGAGCGTATAGTTGAACACGCCGCCTATACGGAATTTGTTGGCGACGAAGAATGCAAATTCGGGCGCAATGCTGAAACTCGTCGAGTTAATCGATGTCCCGTCGGTAATTACCGATGCGGTCGATACGCCTATGATACCTCCGACATACTTGTCGCCCTTGTTTTGAGCCGATACCGTTGCAAACGCCACAACGGCAATCGCCAATAACAGAATCTTTTTCATACCGTTCTATTTTTTGATTGTCATACTCTCCTTTATCGCCCTCAAAATGCCGTCGGCATCGTAACCGCACTGAGCATAGAGTTGTGCCGGCGTACCTTGTTCGACGAACGCATCGCCTATGCCGAGCGCATGCACCCTGACATCGACATCGCGGTCGTTGAAATACTTTATCACGGCTTCGCCCACTCCGCCACGCAACACGCCATCCTCGACGGTTATTATGCGGGTATATCTGTTGCCGACCTCGTCAAGCATCTGCCCGTCCAGCGGCTTGGCGTAACGCAAATCATACACCGCCACGCTCACCCCTTCGGTTGCGCTCTTCTCTGCCGCATCGAGAGCAAATGCGCACGTTGCGCCTATCGCCAACACCGCAACATCGTCACCCTCGCGCAACAGCCGTCCGCGACCCGTCGGCAACTTCTCGAACGGCAATCCGCGCCATTGCATCCCACGACCTCTGCCTCGCGGATAGCGGATTGCAAACGGCACTCCGCTGTGCAGAGCCGTGTACATCATATTGCGCAACTCGCGTTCGTCCGAAGGCGCACCTACCACCACGTTCGGCACGCAACCGAGATATGCCAAGTCGAATGCCCCGTGATGCGTCGCGCCATCCTCGCCCACCAAACCTGCTCTGTCCAAACACATCACCACAGGCGACCGCTGCAATGCCACGTCGTGGATTATTCCGTCGTAGGCTCGTTGCATGAACGAGGAGTAGATGTTGCAGAACGGCACCTTGCCCGATACCGCCAATCCTGCCGAGAAGGTTACGGCATGCGCCTCCGCTATTCCGACATCGAAACACCGTTCGGGCATGGCATTCATCATTATATTCATCGAACACCCCGTAGGCATCGCGGGCGTTACCCCGACGACCCGCTCGTCCTCGCGAGCCAAATCCAGCAATGTCTCGCCGAAGACATCCTGATAACGGTCGGCATGCACCCCCTCGGCAACTATCCGTTCGCCCGTTTCGGGATTGAATCTGCCCGGAGCGTGCCACACCGTCAAATCGTTTTCGGCAGGACGATAGCCGTGCCCCTTTTGGGTAATGACGTGCAGCAGTTTCGGCTCCTTTATCTCTTTAAGCAGCGACAGTGTGCGCACCAACGACCTGACATCATGCCCGTTTACCCGTCCGAAGTAGCGGAAACCGAAACTCTCGAACAGATTGCTGTTCTGCAACAGCCCGTGTTTGAGCGCATTGCTCGTCTTTTGCAGCAGTCGCAACAGATAAGGCGTATGCGAGAACATCAGCCACAGTCGCTGTTTCAGGCGGTTGTAACGCTTCGATGTGGATAGCCGCAACAGGTAGCGGTTGAGTGCGCCCGACGACTTGTCGATGGACATGTTGTTGTCGTTGAGAATGACCAAGATGTCGGCATTTTTGTTTGCGCCCGCATTGTTGAGCCCTTCGAATGCCAAGCCACCCGTCATCGCTCCGTCGCCTATTACGGCAACGACCTTGCGCTGCTCGCCGTTCAGCAGAGCAGCATCCGCCATACCGAGTGCGGCGGAGATGGAAACCGAAGCATGACCTGCACCGAAGGCATCGTATTCGCTCTCTGCCATGCGCGGAAATCCGCTGATACCGCCCAACTTTCTGTTGGTGGCAAAGGCATCGCGACGCCCCGTAATGATTTTGTGGGCATAGGCCTGATGCCCTACATCCCACACCAAACGGTCGTAAGGCGTATCGTAAACATAGTGTACCGCAACGGCTATCTCCACGGCACCGAGACTCGAACCGAGATGACCCGGGTTTTTGGCACACTGCTCGATGATGTATTGTCGCACCTCGTCGCAATAACGCGGCAACTCGTCCACCGACAAGCGTCGCAGGTCGGCAGGCGAATTTACGGCATGCAGATATTTGTATTCGAGATGCGTCATAAACCTCTTCGCTTATTTGGTTTTATAGTCGCAACGATATTTGCCTTTGGCGAGATTAAGTATCTTGCCTTTCAGCAGGTTGCGGCGCAAAGGCGACAGATGGTCGGTAAACACCTTGCCCTCGATATGGTCGTATTCGTGTTGAATCACTCGGGCAGGCAGACCCGTAAACTCCTCGTCGTGCGCCTCGAAATTTTCGTCCAGATAACGCATGCGTATCGTTACGGGACGCCGCACGTTCTCGTGAATCCCCGGCAACGACAAACAACCCTCCTCGAAGAGGTCGGTCTGTTCGCTGCGCTCGTAGATTTGCGGATTCACAAAGACGCGACGATAGTCGGCAAGTTCCGGATTCTCATCGCCCCACGGGGTACAATCGACTATGAACATTCGGATATTCTTGCCGATTTGCGGAGCCGCAAGACCCACACCGCTCGCCTCCGTCAGGGTCATAAACATATCCTCAACCAACTTTTTGAAATCGGGGTACGATGCGTCTATCTCCACCGACTCCTTACGCAGTACGGGCGAGCCGTACACCACTATCGGATAAATCATATTTTTAGATGTTTTGTTTCTCTTTTCGGTTCGTCTCTCTTTTATATGCAGCACCCTCTGCAAAGTGCCGTACACCATAGGTTCGAACACCTCGCGATAGCACTCGTTGTTGGGATGCACGCCGTCTTTGCTCCATTTGGCGGGCATACCGCCATGTTCGTCTGCCAAAGCCGCGTGCAAATCGACATAAGGCAACCCGTGTTCGGCGGCATAACCGCTTATCATGCCGTTGAGCGTCGCAATCTTCTCGGCAGGTCGCTCGACCCCCGTCCGCCAACGGAATCCGACAGCCGGCGGCACCGAACAAAGCACCACCCTGATTTTGTGTCGCTCGGCTATCTCACACATCGACTCGATATTGCCGAGTATGTTCTCCAACGCTATCGCCCCTTCGTTCTGCGCCACATCGTTGGTACCCGCCATAATCACAACGGCACGCGGAGCCAAATCGAGGACATCGCGACGAAAACGTACCAGCATCTGCGACGATGTCTGACCGCTGATGCCTCGTTCTATGAAGTTGTGGTCGGCAAAAAACAGCGAATCGCAATCTGCCCAGCACTCGAAAATCGAGTCGCCGATGAAGACCGCATCCGGACGCACTCCGCTCTCCATAACAGCCGCATTGTCGGCACTGTATCGGCCGAACTGCATGCGCTCCTTCGGCGCAGGTTTCTGTGCCGCGACACTGCAACAAAGGCAGATGCCGACCGCTATCGCAACAATCCTTCCCATTACTCCCTGTTTTGCAGGCTCTCCATGTACGACTGCAATATCACAGTCGCAGCGACCTTGTCCACCAAAGCCTTGTCGCGCCTTGCCATACGCCCGATACCGCTTTCGCGGATGGTACGTTGGGCTATTACCGAAGTAAACCGCTCGTCGTACAGCACCACCTCTTTGTCCGCAAACCGTTCGCGCAGGCGACGGGCAAGAGGCTCGATAAAGCGCATCGTCTCCGAAGGCATACCGTTCATCTGCGACGGTTTGCCGATGACTATCGTATCGACATCGTTAGCCTCGCAGTAGGCAGCCACATAACGTTCGAGCGATGCCGTTTCGACGGTTTCCAGCGCACCGGCAATTATGCGCAAGGGGTCGCTGACTGCCAACCCCGTGCGCCTTGTGCCGTAGTCTATCGCCAGAATCCGCCCCATATACCACTACAAATGCAATTTCTTGTAGAGCGCACGGAACGATACGGCAGCATCGACAATCGCGTGCAACTTGTCGATTGCCACACGCTCCTGCTGCATCGAATCGCGATGACGCAACGTAACCGTGCCGTCTTCGAGCGATTGATGATCGACCGTAACGCAGAACGGCGTACCGATTGCATCCTGACGGCGATAACGCTTGCCGATGGAGTCCTTTTCGTCGTAAACCACGTTGAAATCGTATTTGAGGTCATCGACGATTTTCTGTGCCAATTCGGGCAGCCCGTCCTTCTTCACGAGCGGCATAACGGCAACCTTCGTCGGAGCCAGACATGCCGGAATGCGCAATACCACACGCTCCTCGCCGTTGTCCAATTTCTCCTCGCAGTAGGCTGCCGACATCACTTGCAGGAACATGCGGTCCACGCCTATCGAGGTCTCGACGACGTAAGGCACATAACTCTTGCCCGTTTCGGGATCGAAATACTGAATCTTCTTGCCCGAATACTCCTGATGGCGGCTCAAATCGAAATCGGTGCGCGAGTGGATACCCTCGACCTCCTTGAAACCGAACGGGAAGTTGTACTCTATGTCGGTGGCTGCATTGGCATAGTGCGCCAATTTCTCGTGGTCGTGGAAGCGATAGTTGTCGTCGCCGAAGCCGAGCGCACGGTGCCAAGCCATACGGGTATTGCGCCACTCGTTCCACCACTTCATCTCCGTTCCGGGTTGAACGAAGAACTGCATCTCCATCTGCTCGAACTCGCGCATACGGAAGATGAATTGCCGTGCGACAATCTCGTTGCGGAATGCCTTGCCGATTTGCGCTATACCGAACGGCAGTTTCATACGACCCGTCTTCTGCACATTGAGGAAATTGACGAAAATACCCTGTGCCGTTTCGGGACGCAGATAAATCGTATTGGCACCTTCGGCTGTCGAACCCATCTGTGTCGAGAACATCAGATTGAATTGGCGCACGTCGGTCCAATTGCGCGTACCCGAAATCGGGCATACTATCTCGCAATCGACGATGATTTGGCGCAAACCTGCCAAATCGTTGGCATTCATCGCTTCGGCGTAACGGCGATGCACCTCGTTGCGCTTGTCGGCCGTCTCTTTCACACGCGGCGAAGTAGCACGATACTGCTCTTCGTTGAATGCCTCGCCGAAACGCTTGCGGGCTTTTTCGACCTCTTTTTCAATCTTTTCGTCCTGCTTGGCAATCCAATCCTCGATAAGCACATCGGCACGGTAACGCTTCTTGGAATCCTTGTTGTCGATAAGCGGGTCGTTGAACGCCGCCACATGACCCGAAGCCTCCCAAGTGCGCGGGTGCATGAAAATTGCGGCATCGATGCCGACGATATTCTCGTGCAACTTGACCATCGAATCCCACCAATAGCGTTTGATGTTGTTTTTGAGTTCGACACCGTTCTGACCATAGTCGTACACGGCACCGAGACCGTCATAAATTTCGCTCGACGGGAATATGAAGCCGTACTCCTTGCAATGAGCGACAAGTTTTTTGAACAATTCGTCCTGTGTCATAATTTGTATGTTGTTTCGCTTTCGTTATGCTTTTTCTTTGCGGGCTTTTGCACCTTTGCGCCGAAAACCGGCACGCTTTTGCGCCTTCGTCCCTCTTTCGAGGTACTATTACGCTAATTTCGCACAAATATACAAAATTGCTGTCAAATCGCAACGCACCGACGACCACCTGTTTCGAATTAACGCAATAATCTTTCATCACCCCCGACCAAGCGGGAGAAAAACGGCTGTTGCGGCAAAAATCGGCATCATCGGTTCGGTTATGCCGAGCGCACCCTGCAAAACAAAAAACCGGTCTTGCGACCGGTTTTTTTGTCTATGACGCTGTTGCGTCGGCGATTGCCCCTGCGATTAGTTGAGAGGGGTTACGCTGACGAACGACTTACCCTTAGCCTTCTTGGTGAAGACTACCGTACCGTTTACCAGAGCGAAGAGGGTATGGTCTTTGCCGATACCTACATTCTCACCCGGATTGTGAACAGTGCCGCGCTGACGGACGATGATGTTGCCTGCCTTAGCGAACTGACCACCGAAAAGTTTGACGCCGAGTCGTTTGCTTTCCGACTCACGGCCGTTCTTGGAACTACCTACACCTTTTTTGTGTGCCATGTTTCTCTAAATTTTAATTATGCAACAATCTCTTCTATAAGAACCTGCGACAGATACTGACGGTGTCCGTTGCATTTCTGATAGCCTGTTCTGCGCTTTTTCTTGAACACGAGGACCTTGTCATCCTTCAAGTGTCGCAGAATCTTACATTTTACCGAGGCGCCTTTTACAACAGGTGCGCCGACTTTTACCTGACCGCCATTGTCCACGAGCAGGACTTTGTCGAAACTCACGGACGAATTTTCTTCGCCCTGAAGACGGTGAACATAGAGTTTCCGACCTTTTTCAGCCTTAAACTGCTGACCTGCAATCTCTACTATTACGTACATTTTTAATTTGTTATGCGTTGAAACATAATTTCAGCCTGCAAATATAGTGAAAATTTCCTTATCTGCAATACCTCTTGCAAGATTATCGGCATCCGCGCACAATTTTTCGGTACATATTTTGCGTTA
>CALYVN010000058.1 GCA_945494785.1 uncultured Alistipes sp. | reverse complement strand
CGATAATGCGCTCCGGATCGAACGATTGTCCGCAATAGCGCACCTCGAAATGCAAATGCGGGCCTGTACTGCGTCCCGAATTGCCGCCCAATGCCACGGGTTGCCCCGCCACTACCCAATCGTTGGCCTCGACAAGACGCTTGGACAGATGCCCCATATAGGTCTCCAATCCGTTATCGTGCCGAATGACTACCAAACCGCCATAACCTCCGTTCTCGGCACTCTTCGAGAAACGGACGCGCCCGTCGAACACGGCATAAATCGTATCGCCCGTTTTCAACGCCAAGTCTATACCGTTGTGGTTGCGTCTGCGACGAGGTCCGTAGCGGGAGGTAATGCGACCTATATAGGGATAGTGGTAACTGCGCAGCGAATCTACCAACCGGATGGCCACCGATTTGGGCAGTTCGCCAAGTTGGAGTTTGTAAGGCGAGATTGTGTCGGTATTCCAATATCTGTCATAGACGGTAGAATCCTGCCGAATGGTGCGGTTCTGCACATAACGCCACGTGTTGTCGTTATACAGCACGATGCTGAGTGCCTCGTTGTCCGTCGGCAACGTATCGACCACAATGGCACAAGTAAGTTCTTTGACAGAGGCTATCGGTTGCGGTTTCACAACCACCTTGGCGCTGTCGTTCGGCACGGGCGCTGTATTTTGTGCCACTGCCGCATTCGGCAATATGACGATGCTTGCGATAATCGAAGCAAGCACAGTTTTAACAGACATAATTTATCTATTTTGACGTTCGTTTTGCTTTAACAACTCCTCGGCGCACTCCAACGCCTTATAGAACTCCTCACCGAAACGGCGAATGATTGGTTGGCGCAACGATTTATAAACAGGCAACCCCTCTTGGCGTCCTTTGGCGCGAGCAGCAGCGCATACACTCCAACGATGATAATTCAATCCTATTGTGCCGTTTGAGAATCGTATCAACCTAATCGGATAGAGATGGCACGATATAGGTTTGCGGAACGAACATTCGCCCCGCAAAAAAGCCTTCTCTATGGCACACAGCGTAACACCGTTCTCCACATACGAATATGCGCATTCGGCATCACCGACGAGCGGCGTGGTATAATCGCCTTCACAATCGACGACCATAAAACCGTTGCGTTCCACCGATTCGATACCTTCGGGCGTCATGTATCGTTTGTAGTTGGCATACTCCTGCTCCAAAATATCCACCTCGTCGATTTCGAGAGGTGCGCCTGCATTGCCATCCACGCAACACTGCCCCTTGCACTTGGCAATATCGCACGCAAAGTGCTCGGTCAGAATGTCGGTACTGACTATTTTGTCGTCAATCTCTATCATCGGCTCGCTCGGCTTTTGCAGGTGTCGGCTATGATGATGTCGTACAATTCGCCGAGTGTCATTCCAATCGCACGCACCTGTTTAGGCACTATACTGCCACTGCTCATACCCGGAATGGAGTTTATCTCAATCATATATGGTTCGCCTGCTTCGGTAACGATAAAATCGACACGCACGATGCCGCGACAACGGCAAGCACGATACGCTGCCAAAGACATACGGTTGAGTTTTTGTCTTACGTCGTCCGATATGCGAGCAGGCGTAATCTCCTCCGACATGCCTTGCTCGTATTTGGATTCGTAGTCGAAGAAGTCGTGTTTCGGGACAATCTCGGTAACAGGAAAAACATACTCCTTACCGTCGGCAATCATCACTCCGCAACCCATCTCGCGACCGACTATGCACTCTTCAATCAACACTTCATCGCTCTCGGTAAATGCCTTCCGGACAGCAGGCTCGATATCGGCCTCGACCGCCACCTTGGTAACGCCGAAACTGCTGCCGCTGGCATTCGGCTTGACGAATACAGGCAATCCGAGTTGCGCAACGACAGATGCGGCATCGACCTTATCGCCACGACCAATCAGCACCTCGCGAGCCAAATTGATGCCGCAGTCTGCCACGGCACGTTTGGTCGATATTTTGTCGAATGTGATGGTCGATGACACCTGCGAACACGACGAATAGGGAATGCCCATCATATCGAGATAACCTTGCAGTTTGCCATCCTCGCCGGGTGTGCCGTGGATAATGATGAGAGCATATTCGAATTCGGTACGCTCGCCATCCACGGTCAGCGAAAAATCGTTCTTGTCGAGCGGAAATCGTCGCCCGTCGGGTGCAGTATATATCCAATCGCGATGGTGCAAATCGATAATCTTTACATTATATTTGGCCGTATCGAGTGCCGACGCTATCTGTGCGGCACTTTGCAGCGCAATACCGCGTTCGGACGAATTGCCACCCGCGAGCAATGCTATTTCAAGTTTTTTCATCTGTTGTGCAATTTTTGTTCTGTCATTTCAATAAATTCTTTGGCCTCGACACACCCTGCATCGGTTGCCAATACCTGCCTAAAATCGGCAAGAGCCAATGCATACTCCCCTATTCGGTAATGCCACATTCCGCGTTCGACGAACAGCGCTGCATCGGGGGTATCGGTTGCCGCAATGCTCTCGTTGAGCGACGCTATACGGGACATCGGACTCCACAAGCGATGTTCGGCAATATATTTTGCCACGGCAGGAGAGACCTTGTCATCGATACTCTCTCCACGGCCTACCGCATCACGAATCGCGGTTGCCGATATATCGAACAATGGTGCATCGGCCAAATATCTGACACGGTCGGCATATTTTATATCGGCATAACCTCGACGCGGATAGACCATTATTTCATAGTCGCGCAAAATCTCGTCGTGCGCCCTCCATTTGTCGAATATGGCCATATTGTCGGCGCCTATTAACAGCGAGAATCGCATCTGCGCACCGAAATTACGATTCAGGTAGCGTAAAGTATTTATGGTATAAGAGGGTTTGTCAAGCGTAAATTCGACTGCCGAAACCAAAATTCTATCAGGGTGTTTGGATTCGGCACAGGCCAATTCGCACATTTCGTAACGATTGAATTCGGGGGCAAGGTCGGCACTCTTTTTAACGGGATTGTGCGGCGAGACAATCAGCACCGTCTCATCGCACAGACCGCAATCCAACACCCATTCCGCCAATGCAATATGACCACGATGCACGGGATTGAACGAGCCGAAATATAATGCCACCCGCTTCATCTATTTCGCCAGAAAGTTATCGATTATCGACTCGGTCTCCGCAATGGCGGTCGCCAAATTGTCGTTCGTTACGACATAATCGAAATGTTCGGCTTTGGTAATCTCGAATTCCGCTTTTGCCACCCGCTTGGCTATAACTTCGGGAGCATCCGTACCCCTGCCGACCAATCTGCGTTCGAGTTCTTCTATCGACGGAGGCATAATAAAAATAGAGCATGCCTTCTCGCCGAAGATGCGTTTGAGATTGATGCCGCCCATGACATCGATGTCGAATATGATAGTGTTGCCCTTATCCCAAATACGCTTCATTTCGCTTTTGAGCGTGCCGTAATAGGTACCGGCATAGACCTCCTCCCACTCTACGAATTTATCCTCGGCAACAGCCTTGCGGAACTCGTCCGCCGTAAGGAAATAGTAATCTACGCCATCGCGTTCGGTGCCTCGCGGAGCACGCGACGTGGCCGATATCGAGAACTCGAACTGCGAATACTTTTTCAGCAATTCGCGTACTATCGTCGTTTTGCCCGAACCGCTCGGTGCGGAAAATATAATCAATCGTTCCATCTGACACACTACAACAGGTTGAGTACCTGTTCCTTTATCTTCTCCAATTCGTCCTTCATCTTTACGACTATTATCTGGATGTCGTGCTGATTGGCCTTCGATCCCGTCGTGTTGATTTCGCGCCCCATCTCTTGGGCGATAAATCCGAGTTTGCGACCTGCCTGTGGCTCATTGTCTGCCACCTCGCGGAAATATCTGCAATGGTTTTGCAAACGCACCTTCTCCTCGGTAATGTCGAGTTTTTCGATGTAAAAAATCATCTCCTGCTCCAAGCGGTTGTTATCGACCTCAACGCCGAGTTTTGCGATATTGTCGCGAATTTTCGCACGAATCGCATCGGCACGCGCCTGCTCGAACGGAGTTATTGCATCGCGCAACGCCTCTATCTTATCGACACGGTGCAACAGGTCGGCAATCAGCGTCGCACCCTCCTGACTGCGGAATGCGTCCAACGCCTTTACAGACTCGGTAACCACCGTGCGGATTGCCTGAAACTCCTCCTCCGATACATCGGCGGTCTCGGTGGCAACGACACCCGGCATACGCAACACCGAAGGCACAATCGCATCATAGTCCGCATCTACCGAAGAGTAGGCAAGAGCGTCAGAAATTTGGCGCAGATAGTCGCGAAACATATCGCGATTGATTTGGGCGGCAGTTTCCGCTTCGGTTGTTTCGACCGTAATCGAAACGTCCACCTTGCCGCGCACCAACATCTGCGAAACGATGTTGCGCACCTCGACCTCAACAGCACGATACGCCGCAGGAATTTTGATTGCAAGGTCCAACTGCTTGGAGTTCAGCGAACGAATCTCCGCTGTAAACTTTTTTTGATTGACAACAATTTCGGCTTTGCCGAATCCCGTCATTGATTTTTGCATAATTTGTTGCTTTATTGTCGCAAAATTACACATTCCCCGCGAAAAATCAACTCTTTCAAATGCTAAATTGCGCCATGCCCGACAATAAATACGCCTTGCCGAATACCACAACCATATTGCAATTCATTAAAACCATTAGTGGTTGTATCTTATATGAGTTCTACATCTTACCACAACAAGGCTATATGCCGAAGGTTTAATACCTATTGCCCCCGCGTACTCCGTGGGGGTGTGTTTTTTAGGCTGATAAAGCAGGGTGATGCCATGCAATCGGATGCCGAACAACCCTGATATATCAATGGCGGAAAATGGGGCGCAAATTGTTTATAAAATCAACATTTTGCGAGGCACACTCCTGCTCCGGTCTTCAAATGGCGCAGAATACCACAAATCGAAGTCTGCAGATAATACCTTGCGAAGTTTGTGCGCAATCGCCAAGCCTCGCTTGTGGTAATTTTCCCAATCTTTGGTATATGTATTGCCTGTTTCCGATGCTATAACAGCAGGCTCGATTTCATGTTGCCATTCGTACAGTTCCGGCATTACTATATGTTTGCCATGCTTGTCATATATACCATCATTCTCGATAAGACCGTCTGTATTGATATCGATGGGTGCATTATCGCTTAACATGAAATTGCCCAATGAATCATAGTTCGGAGATATCAATATCGCATCCTTAACTCGTGCATCCCGCGGTTGAGCCGTGTTATAGTCTCGCATTTCCTCTTTAATATACTGCTCTATGAGCGGAGATTTAATCTTCGCATAGGCTTCCAACCGAGTTCCATCGCCATAGTCATCATCCTCTATCGGGTACTGAAGAGCAAGCGACAACAGACCCTCATAGAGAGTTCGTACCAATTGTTTTCGGTCGCAATATCCGGCAATAATGGGCATGTCTACAAACTGGTTCGGGAGTATTTTGACCACAGCATACTCCTTGTAATCAAATCCCACGCAGGTATCTACCGGCTTTATTTTATCAAGAACATTGACAAATTGTATTTGCAGTGTTGTATTACTGTGGTCGTTCGACAATTCAATATCGCTTATGTGTGTATATATCAATAACTCAAACTGATGACGAATGGTTTCGAGGCAGTTGTCCCAATGCGTAAACCAAGTCTTGTAACAACGGTCGCCTACCCCGATACGATAGAGTTCGTCATCATCTTCGAATATGTCGAAAACAAACGCCTCTTCACGAACCTTGTCGGTCATCAACCTATTGTGGGATGGATGCAATGCCTCGATTTGCAGTTGTTTGTGGCACATCTCAATTACTTCGGGCGTAACACCGCCATCTTCGTATATCGATACGCAATCTGTTGTTGCGTAAGCCTGATGCGCAGTTGCAATAGCTTGGGCAATCTTCTCTACATAGTCGCTAAATTTGAAATGTACTACTTGGTACAGCGACAATTCGGTATTGAGTATGCTCCACTCGTAACTATATTGAGTTTTACGGATGCATACCTCACACCCATACCATTGGTCGTCGATTAATATATCCATAAAATGCCGATTGTCGTTGTAGATTGACGAGACGAGGTCTAATGGATGTACTAATAGAACTCTGCCATCTATATAAAGCCATATTCCCCATTTACCATCGACAGTTGCATATTGGAGATTGAAATCCGAGCATGTCTGCTCGAGCAGCCCTATCTCATCGAGAACCTGTTTGTCTTGTGCGTCCAAGACGCCTACCTTCATCCACGTTGTATAAAACATAATCTCAACTCTTTATATACTTATTCAATAATCCATACATCTCACTGTGGGCTGCTATTCCCAAAATATTCAATCGTTAGGTGTTTGCATTCGCTGCAACCGACTACAACAACTCCCATACAACCTCGACATTGGCGCAGCCATTCAGGTCGGTTGGGGTAATGTCCATAGGGGCTGCGTCGCACATTGGGGCAGGACTGCCGATGCAAGTATCGTACACTCTGCCGTCATAGTAGTTGTCGTGTGGTACTCCGAAGTTGATGCTCGACACCTCACCAAGCCTCTTGC
This sequence comes from uncultured Alistipes sp., assembly GCA_945494785.1. GTDB lineage: Bacteria > Bacteroidota > Bacteroidia > Bacteroidales > Rikenellaceae > Alistipes. The sequence continues at coordinate 2,401 of CALYVN010000058.1, read as the reverse complement.
CCAATGCCGCAACCATAACCTCTGCCTTCCGTCGGGCATCCTTCACTGCTGCTTCAATTACTTTCCGTCGGGCAGAATCGGTGTCGCTGACCGCAAAACCGAGTTCAATTTCGACACCGACCATCTCCCTGCCAATTTGATCAAGCAGCGCGGTCAGTTTCGGGCAACCCATTTCAAGTTCGATGCAGAAGGTTTGATTGATTTGGTAACCTTCGGCCACCCATTGCCAGTCGCCTCGTTTCACTTGCTTACGCACTCGGTGCATGCCGACATCAAAACGCGATGTCTTAGCAAGTTCTCTGTCAAAACCGTGTTCGGCAAGAATATCTTTGATGTGGTTTGTATTTCTTGCGCCTGCCTCAAATGCCCCATGATATGTTTCATGGTGTGCGTCAATCTCAACTGTAACTCTTGTTACATCGGGTGCAAACTTTACATCGCCCTGACCTAATACCTTAATTGTTCCCATAATCTTTGTTTATTCCACTTTTTGTCAATCTCGCGCCAAAACTCCCGACCTTCGGGTGTCGCCCGCCAATCGAAGGCGTGTGCGAAGATGTATTCCGCTTCACCTGCTTCCCACAGCGACGCATCCAAAAGAGTGCAGTCGTTGTGGGCGTAGAAAGCACGGTCGAATGCGGCTTCGCAACCATGCTCGCGCAGGAAATGTCGAAATACGGCGTAGGAGTTCGGCGTCAATCCCATAATACGATTTCGGTGAGTTTATCCGCAAAATCTTCCGCTTGCGGGTCATAGCGCATATTGCAACACGGACATCGAAACGGAGCATCATCATTGCCGTTATCTCCGCATCCGACACATGCAACTATCAATCCTGTACCTGCCTGATGCTCGAACTCTACACCGCATCGTTCGCAACGTAGTTTATATAGTACGCCCATTGTTATTGGATTTCTGCAATTACACCTCTGTTATCGGGATTGGTGGACCATTGAATCTGCCATATCCTGCCACTTTGCTTGTCAATCAACAAGAAGTTGTACATATTTTTGGTTGGATACAATTCAAAACGTCCCATGTTGGTTAAATCACTCCAATCCTCTGTCCAATCAAGTCTGACAGAGACAATCTGGGTTTGCATTCGGTTGTCGTCGTTGATAGCGTATTGTACTTGCCATATTCGTCCCGTGCAGGTGTCGAGTTTTAGGAATGTCCATATATTTTCGGTGCCATATAGTTTATATTTGCTGTTGCGTTGGTTGGGATTTAAGACAAGTCCTGTTGCTACGCCGGTTGCCACCACATCCTCCAATTTCTCCGAAGATGCGTAAAGATTTTTCGGTTGATAGCGGGGTGTTGTTGCCACCGAATCGGCAGTCTCCTGCTTGGATTGTTCTTGCGCCATTACCGACGCTGAAATTGCACATGTTGCAAAAAGTAAAAATAGTCGTTTCATGGTATATTGGTTTATAAGTTTGTGTTTCGTCCGATAGTTAATCCTAAATCAAAAGTTCTCAAATAAAATTCCGCATACATCCGGCTCGTCCGACAATAAAATTCCCGACAACGCACTAAACATTGTCGGGACAAAGGTATAAGGCCGAATTGACAATTACTGTCAATTGGTATTATAACTATTATACATCCGATTGATAACCGATTGTATATACTCCTCGAACTCCGGTGTCAGAATGCGGATATCGTCCGATAGTCCAATCACAAAGCGGCCGATGCCGACATAGTCGCAGACCATTGTATCGAGTAGCCAATGTGAACTACCAATCTGCGTGAGGTCGCGTGTCGCCAGCGGATACTCCTCGATAAGCAGATTGTGCGCCATAACACCCAACTCCATCTGCACGCGCTTCTGCTCGAAGCCCGTAATGCGGAAAATATCGATATAACCCTCGTGATGCCGTTCGTCGAATTGCCAATCTGTATCGAGTACTTCGACTGCGCCGATGCGGGCGGTGTTGAAGAGTTTGTTGAGTCCCGATTCGGGTTCGTAGCACCACACCTGCACATAGTTTGTCGTAAAGCCGAAAGGCTCGACCAAACGGTCGCGTACAACGCCTGTATGAGACGAAGCGTAACTCCTCAATATCGTTTGTTTGCGATTGGTTATGGCTTCGATTATGCGGTTTACATTGATGGCATTTTTACCGTCCACCACACTGTCAGCCAACGAAGTGCAGTTGTAAACGGCTGTGAGTTTCTTGCGGAGGTTTTGTTTTATCATATTGGTATTGTCCAACCCTTCGATGAGTTGATTGACAATATGCGCCTCCTCGTCCGTGAAATGGATAAGTTGGGAGATTTCCTTAAAGTAACGGCTGTCCTTGCCAAGTTTGTAGATAACGACATCCTTGCGTTGCACAACAAACCCCGCGTCCTTGACGGTCTCGATGTAAAGATACACCGAGCGATAGGAGGTAACAAG
>CALYVN010000057.1 GCA_945494785.1 uncultured Alistipes sp. | reverse complement strand
CTCGTACTCGCCACGCAGAACCCATTGGAGCAGGAGGGTACCTATCCGCTTCCCGAAGCGCAGGTGGACCGCTTTATGCTCAAAGCCAAAATCTCCTATCCCAACAAGCAGGAGGAGCGCGACATCGTGCGCATGAATCTTGCGGGTACGGGCATGCCGCAACCCGACAAGGTCATTTCGCCCGAGGACATCGTCAAGGCACGCAAGGTGGTCGAGGATGTCTATATGGACGAGAAAATCGAAAAATACATCGTAGATATAATCTTCGCCACGCGCGAGCCGGCAGAGTACAATCTGCAAAAGTTGCAGTCGCTCATCGCCTACGGAGGCTCGCCTCGTGCCAGCATCTCGCTCGCCAAGGCTGCCCGTGCCTATGCCTTCATACGTCGGCGCGGTTATGTCATACCGGAGGATGTGCGTGCCGTATGCCACGACGTACTGCGCCACCGTATAGGATTGACCTACGAGGCCGAGGCGGAGAACATATCGAGCGAGGAGATTATAACCGAGATATTGAACAACGTAATCGTGCCATAGAGCGATGCAGGAGCAGGAGAACGATATCCTGAAACGGGTACGCAAAATCGAAATCAAAACGCGCGGATTGTCGAACGAGATTTTCGCAGGAAAATATCATACGGCATTCAAGGGGCGCGGCATGTCGTTTGCCGAAGTGCGCGAGTACCGTGCGGGCGACGATGTGCGCGACATCGATTGGAACGTTACGGCACGTTCACGCAAGCCTCACATAAAAATCTACGAGGAGGAGCGCGAACTGACGATGATGTTGCTGGTCGATGTCAGCGGTTCGGGCGGTTTCGGTTCGGTCGAGCGCACCAAGCGCAACATCCTCACCGAGATTGCTGCCGTACTCGCCTTTTCTGCCGCACAGACGGGCGACAAGGTCGGCTGCATACTCTTTTCGGACAAGGTCGAGAAGTTCATCCCTCCGAAAAAGGGGCGCAGCCATCTGCTGACGATTATCCGTTCGCTCATCGGATTCGTACCCGAGTCGAACGGAACGGCGATGTCGGAGGCTGTGCGCTTTCTGACCAATGCCAACAAAAAGCGGTGTACGGCATTCCTCCTCTCCGACTTCCTCAACCCCGCGAGCGACGACGAGGCTTTGGAGGAGGCACTAAAAATCGCAGGCTCGCGCCACGACCTTATGGGCATCCGCGTTTGGGACAAGCGCGAAGCCGAGATGCCCGACGTGGGCATAGTCGAGTTGAGCGATGCCGAGACGGGACGCAAGGTATGGGTCGATACGTCGTCCAAAGCGGTGCGCGACCACTATGCCGCCGCGTGGCAGGAGCGCGAACAGAAGATAGACACCCTGCTGAAACACTACCGCATGGATACGGCAAAGGTGGCTACCGACGAGGATTATGTAGCCGAGTTGATAAAACTCTTTAAGCAGAGATAGATGATTGGCAATCTGAAACATACGATTATTTTGCTATGTGCCGCATATTGCGTTGCACCCGTTGCGGCGCAGAGCGGGCGACCGACGGTAACAGCCCGCATTTCGCCTGACAGCATAATGATAGGCGACCGTTTCACGCTCGAAATCGATGTCGAGCGCGACCAAGTGCAGGTGGTCGAGTTCCCCCATTTCGACAAGAGCATCGGCGACGACAAGCAGCAAGGCGGACAGAGCATCGAGTGCATCGAGGAGTTGCCGGTCGATACGCTGGCAATCGAAGGACGGCGATTGCGACTGCGCAAACGCTACACCATGGCCGCTTTCGACGAAGGCGTCTATTCGTTCGGACGGGCGCAGGTGCTGTATGCCGACAAAAACATCATCGACACCATCTATGCGGCAGATTCGTTGCGCATAGCCGTAGCGACATTCCAAATCGATTCGACCTCGCATGCCATATTCGACATCAAGCCCCAACGCAAAATGCCGTTGCGCTTCGGCGAATTTTCGGGCTATTTGCTTTGGGGTCTGCTGATTTTGGCGATTCTCGTCTTGGGAGCATGGGGTTTGGCGGTATGGCTGCACAAGCACGGGCGCAAGTTGGCAGACATATTCCGACCTGCACCTCCGTTGCCGCCTCACATCGTCGCAATAGCGGCACTCGAAAAACTGCACAACGAAAAATTGTGGCAGAGCAATCGCCACAAACAATACTATTCGGGGTTGAGCGACATCCTGCGCACCTACCTCGCAGGTCGCTACGATGTCGGCGCAATGGAGATGGCCACCGACGAGATTGTCGATGCCGTAAAGGGTCTCGATATGCCTCAAAAGAGCGCGATGGATTTGGTGAGCGTATTGCGCGAGAGCGACCTCGTGAAGTTCGCCAAGGCCATGCCCGAAGCGACTGAGAACGAGGATGCCTACCACAAGGCATACTACTTTGTCGAGGAGACCAAACCCGTCGAAGAGCCGACAGAGCCGACCGACGAGGATGCTCCGACCCACAACCCCGATGCAACCGTAAAGCGAAAGGAGGGCGCACGATGAAACATGCCGCATTACTGATGGTCTGCCTCTTGGCATTCGGCGGTGCCATGGCGCAACGCATGCCCGAACGACACCTCGTTCGCAAGGGCAACCGACAATTCTCGCGCGAGAAGTACGAAAAGAGTATAGAATCTTACACGCGGGCTGCGGAAGCGGCTCCGACATCGTTCGAGGCTGCCTTCAACCTTGCCAACGCACAATTCCGCACCGAGCGATACGACGGTGCCGAGAAGGGTTTGGCTCGCTTGGCTGCCGATACCACCCTCGTCGATGCCGACCGTGCCGATGCAGCCTACAATCTCGGCAATGCGCAGTTCGCGCAACAGAAGTTGAAGGAGGCGCTGGCAAGTTATAGGTTGGCGATGCGTCTGAATCCCGACGACCAAGAGGCAAAATACAACTATGCCTATACCAAACATCTGCTGCAACAACAGGAACAACAAGAGCAACAGAATCAGGACAATCAGGACAACAAAGACAACGAGAACAACGACAACAGCAAGGATAACCAAGACAACAAAGACAAAAACTTCGACAACCAAAACGACTCCGACAAGCAGGATAACGGGCAGGATAAGGAGAATGCCGACCGACAGGATGGCAACGACGAGCAGAACGGCCAACCTCAACAGCAGGACAAACAGGAGCAATCGGGCGAGCAGCAGCCTTCGGCAAGCGGCATACCCGAGCAGGAGCGCGAAGCCATGCTCGAAGCCATACAGGCACAAGAGGACAAGACACAGGACAAGTTGAAGGAGAAACAGGGCATTGTCATTCGCGGAAAGAAAAATTGGTAACCGACATAACCGCAACACAAACCGAAGACTAAATACCGGCCACTAATCACTGTTTTTTATGGAATTTGCTTCACCTAACATATTTTGGTTGCTGCTCGTGCTTGTGCCGCTCACGGCCTACTACGTTTGGCGGGCGATGCAGGGCGATGCCGCCATACGCATCTCCTCGACGGAGAGTCTGCGCAAGGCTCCGCGTTCGTGGCGATACTATCTGCGTCATCTGCCGTTCGCTCTGCGATGCGCAGCCATAACCTTCATCGTCGTTGCATTGGCTCGGCCTCAAAGTGCCGAACACAACACCACGACCGATGCCGAAGGAATCGACATAGTATTGGCGATAGACATCTCGGGGTCGATGCTCGCACGCGACTTCAATCCCGACCGCATAACTGCGGCAAAAGAGGTTGCGGGTGCATTTATAGGCGACCGCTACGGCGACCGCATAGGCTTGGTGGTCTTTGCGGGCGAGGCATTCACCCAAAGTCCGCTCACCACCGACCAAAGTTCGTTGCAGACGCTCTTGTCGAGGGTGCGCAGCGGAGTAATCGAGGATGGCACCGCCATAGGCAACGGACTTGCGACAGCGATAAACCGCTTGCGCGAGAGCGATGCCAAAAGCAAGGTCATCATACTGCTTACCGACGGTGTGAACAACCGCGGCGAAATCGCACCGCTGACTGCCGCCGACATAGCCAAAGAGTACGGCATCAAGGTCTATACCATAGGTGTCGGTACGAGGGGCGAAGCGCCTTACCCCGTATTCGACGAGCACGGCAACTTCATACAGACGGTCAGGATGAAGGTCGAAATCGACGAAAAGATTTTGCGCTCGATAGCCGAAACGACGGGCGGCGAGTATTTCCGTGCCACCGACAAACAGACGCTGCGTGCCATCTACGACCAAATCAACAGTATGGAGAAGAGCCATGTCGAGGTCAGCGAATACACCATTCTGCACGAGGAGTATCTCGCATGGGCGATAGCCGCACTCGTCGCACTTCTTTTGGAGTTTATCACAGGTAGAATTGTTTTAAGACGCATACCGTAATGTTCCGATTTGCCAATCCCGATATATTGTGGCTGCTGTGGGCTGTGCCGGCGATGATTGTCGCCTTGGCACTCGTGGCACGCTCGCGCCGCAAGGCACTCGCCCGCTTTGCCGACGAGAGGGTGCTGAAAGAGTTTATGCCCGACGTCTCGAAGGCTCGCGTGCGGCTCAAAGCCGTATTGTTTCTGACGGCCGTAACGCTTGTCATACTCGCTGCCGCACGACCGCAATTCGGCTCGAAACTGCGCAAAAAGAAGAGCGAGGGAATCGAGATGATGCTCGTGGTCGATGTCTCCAACTCGATGCTCGCCGAAGATTTCTCGCCGAGCCGTTTGGAGCGCACCCGCTACGCCATCGACAAACTCTTCGCATCGCTCCGGCAGGACCGTGTGGGAATGGTGGTCTTCGCAGGCGAAGCGAAGGTGCAGTTGCCCATCACCTCCGATTACCGCATGGCGAAATCGTTTGCCAAACGCCTCTCGCCTTCGCTCGTGTCGGTGCAGGGTACCGATTTGGGACAGGCTCTCTCGCTCGCCACGCTCTCGTTCTCGAATGCCGACGACAAAAGCCGCGCAATCATCCTCATAACCGACGGCGAGGCGCATGATGCCAACGCTGTCGAAACGGCACGACGCGCGGCAGAGCAGGGCATAAGACTCTTCTGCATCGGTATCGGCACACCCGAAGGCGCACCCGTCAAAATCGGCGGCGAATTTATCCGCGACGAAAACGGCGACATGGTAGTAAGCCGACTCAACGAAACCGTTTTGCAGGAGATAGCCGAAATCGGCAACGGAGGCTACATACGCGCAAGCAATCAGGCCTTCGGACTGACCGAGATAGTGGACAAACTCAACGAAATGGAGCGCAGCGAACAGACCACACTCCAATTCGACGAGTACAACGAGCAGTTCGCCGCACTGCTTTGGATTGCTTTGGCGTTGCTGCTGACGGACGCGCTGCTGCTCGACCGCCGCAATCCGCGATTGCGCAAATTCAACATCTTTCGGAGGTAGTCGGCAAGGGACAACAATCAAAAAAAAACAACAATCGGTGCAGGTTGTTGTTTTTTTTTGTATATCTTTGCGGTAATTGGAAAATAATGAACTAAAATGCCGAAATTGTATGGCGGAGAAATTACGACGCGCAAACCCGATTGGTTGAAGATACATCTGCACAAGAGCGAAGCCTTTGCAGAGACCGACCGTATCGTGCGTCAGCACTCCCTGCATACGATTTGCAGCAGCGGACGATGCCCGAACAAAGCCGAATGTTGGAGCCGTCATACGGCGACATTCATGATTTTGGGCGACATCTGTACGCGCAAATGCCGTTTCTGCGCCACGCGCACGGGCAGGCCTCTGCCTCCCGACGGCAGCGAACCTCAACACGTTGCGCAGAGCGCACGGCTGATGGGTCTTCGGCATATCGTGGTAACTTCGGTCGCTCGCGACGACATTCCCGACAGGGGTGCCGACCATTGGGCAAAGACGGTGGCAGCCGTGCGAGCAGAAAATCCCGATGCAACTATCGAGCTCCTTATTTCCGATTTCGATGCCGACCCCGCACTGTTGGATGTGGTCGCGGCATCGAAGCCCGACATAATCGGGCATAACATCGAAACAGTCGAGCGTCTGACTCCGCTTGTCCGTTCGCGAGCAACCTATGCGACCTCGCTCCGCGCACTGCACCATTTGGCGCAAAGGGGAGTGGTCGTAAAGAGCGGACTGATGGTCGGACTCGGCGAAAGCGATGACGAGGTGATGACGACCCTCGAAGACCTGCACAAGGCAGGTGTGAGAATCGTTACCATCGGTCAGTACCTGCAACCGACTGCGGCGCACTACCCCGTGGCGGAGTATGTTACGCCGGAGCAGTTCGAGCGGTATCGACAGAGTGCTTTGGAAATCGGTTTCGACTTTTGCGCAAGCGCACCGTTGGTACGCTCGTCGTATTTGGCAGACCAAGCACTGCAAAGCATCCGCCGTTAAGCGGATGGAGGTTGCCGAACGCATCGAACAACGTTCGCAAAGCGTGGAAACATAGGAGAATGTACGCTATCGACTATAAGGATTTGGGCGTTATGCCGTATGGCGGGTGTTTGGATTTGCAACACGCGCTGTTCGAGCGTATGCTCGTACATCAGCACGAGGCCAACGACGGTTTTGCGGGCAGTGTGCTTATGGTCGAACATCCGCCCGTATATACGCTCGGCAAGAGCGGCAAGGAGAGCAATCTGTTGGTCGATGAAGCCCGATTGCAGTCGCTCGGTGCGGAGTTGTACCACATCGACCGAGGCGGAGACATAACGTTCCACGGACGCGGACAGGTGGTCTGCTATCCGATTCTCGACCTTGCCGCAATAGGGTTGGGGCTGCGCAGTTACATCGAGATTCTGGAACAGGCGGTCATCGACACCATAGCCCACTACGGCATACGCGGTTGCCGTTTGGAGGGAGCCACCGGCGTATGGCTTTGCGACGATTGGGCGCAAGGCGGTGCTGCCGACCGACCGACCGCGACAACTGCCCCTTTGCGGGAGGACGAAGCACGAAATTGGCGCAAGATTTGCGCAATAGGAGTGCGTGCTTCGCGTTATGTAACGATGCACGGTTTGGCACTCAACGTCGCTACCGACCTGCGCTGGTTTACGATGATAAATCCTTGCGGATTCATCGATAAAGGCGTAACCTCGATAGTGCGCGAGACGGGTCGCAGCGTGGATATCGACGAGGTCAAACGACTGTTGTGCAAAAATTTAACACGACTTTTGGGTGTCGCAATCAGAGATGAAAAAATTTGAAAAATATATAAAAAACGAAGATTATGCCCATAGAGAAAAAATGGGAGGTCAAACCGCAGGGCGATCCGAAGGCGGTGGAGTGTATCGCTGCCGCAACAAAGATTGCCCCCGTGTTGGCTAACCTGTTAGTACAACGAGGCATAGACACAGTAGAAAAGGCACGCAAATTTTTCAATCCGCAACTTGCCGACCTGCATGACCCGTTCCTGATGAAGGATATGGACAAAGCGGTCGCAAGAGTCGAGCAGGCAATCGCCCGAGACGAGAAAATCATGGTCTATGGCGATTACGATGTCGATGGTACGACAGCGGTTGCGTTGGTTTACAAGTTTTTGCGCCACATCGGGCACAACAACCTGACTTTCTACATCCCCGACCGTTATACCGAAGGTTACGGCATCTCGGTAAAGGGTATCGACTTTGCGGTACGCAAGGGTGTGAAACTGATTATCGCACTCGATTGCGGCATCAAGGCGGTCGAAAAAGTGGACTATGCAAAGCAGCAAGGAGTAGATTTCATCATCTGCGACCACCATCTTCCGGCAGAGGAGATTCCTCATGCCGTAGCCGTATTGGACCCCAAGCGGGTCGATTGCCACTATCCTTTCGACGAGTTGTCGGGGTGTGGTGTCGGTTTCAAACTCGTGCAGGCGTATGCCGCCAAGCACGGAGTGCCGTTCGACGAGATTCGCCCGTTGTTGGATTTGCTTGCCGTCAGCATAGCCTCCGACATCGTGCCGCTCGTGGACGAAAACCGCATACTCGCCCACTACGGATTGCAGATTCTCAACTCCTCGCCGAGTGAGGGTTTGGCATCGATAATCCATATCTGCGGCCTGCAAAACCAGAACATCACCATCGACGACATCGTCTTCAAAATCGGTCCGCGCATCAATGCGGCAGGCCGTATGCGCATGGACGAGAACGACGAGAATGCCATTCCGTCGGGCGGATATGCAGCCGTAAAATTGCTGGTCGAGGGTAACGAGGATGCCGCACGCGAGTTCGGCGACATCATCGACAACTTCAACCAAGACCGCAAGAACATCGACCGCCATGTTACGCAGGAGGCGCACGATTACATCGAAAGCCATCCCGAATTGAAGGCTCGCAAAAGCACCGTAATCTACAATCCGAAGTGGATGAAGGGCATCGTCGGCATCGTTGCCTCGCGCCTTATCGAGACCTACTACCGACCTACCGTAGTGCTTACGATGAGCAACGGTTTCGTTACGGGCTCGGCACGCTCAATCCCCGGCTTCGACCTCTATCAGGCGGTGGAGTCCTGCTCGGATTTGCTCGAAAATTTCGGTGGCCACATGTACGCGGCAGGATTGACCATGCGTCCCGAGAATGTCGAAAAGTTCGCCGAGCGGTTCAACGACTATGTCGAGCGCAACATCGACCCCGCCATCCTCGTACCGCAGGTGGAAATCGACAGCATGCTGCTCTTCTCGGACATCACGTCGCGATTCCACGAGGAGTTGAATCGCTTCCAGCCGTTCGGACCGGGCAACAATTCGCCCGTATTCGCCACCCGCAACGTCATCAACGGTGGCGATGCCAAGTTGGTGGGTGCCGAGGCGGAGCATCTGCGCATGGATTTGATGCAGACGCAAAAGCCCAACACCAAAATCCAGACCATAGCCTTCGGCCAGCCTTCGCACTACGAGTGGGTGCGCCACGGCAACCCTATCGACATCTGCTACCAGATTGTCGAGAACCACTACCGCGGCAACGTAACCACGCAACTGCGCATCAAGGATATCAAACGGTCGCGATAACCGCTCCGCCACCAATCGGCAGACGATGAGCGGAAGGGTATCGGGTATAACGGCGAGGTTGTTGCTTGCCGACGATTCTAAGAGAACTAGGAGAACTAAGAGTTCTACGAGGGCAGAGGACGCTGACAAACCGCAGAGTTGGTATCGGGTATAA
>CALYVN010000056.1 GCA_945494785.1 uncultured Alistipes sp. | reverse complement strand
CCTCTTTGTCGAGCGAATAGAATGTCGCAGTGGCAACGTCCGATGCGATGTAGCGGGTTTCGATGCGGGGCGATTGCCGACAGCATGTGAGGGTCAGCGCGATGGCCACCAATAACAGTAAACGGGATTTTTTCATTTCTTATTCAGGTTAACAGGGTGCAAAGGTAACACAATTATTATTATCTTCGTGCTGTAAACGGGATATAATTCAAAACAGTTTAAGCGATGAAAAGAAGTCTGAAAGCGGGAACGATGATTTATCCGATTCCTGCCGTTATGGTAAGTTGCGGAGCAACGGCAGAGGAGTACAACATATTGACTGTGGCATGGACAGGCACAATCTGTTCCGAGCCTCCGATGTGCTATGTATCGATTCGTCCCGAGCGGCACTCCTACGACATCATCAAACGCACGGGCGAGTTTGTGATAAATCTTACGACCGTGCCGCTTGCTGTTGCAACCGATTGGTGCGGAGTGCGGTCGGGTCGCGATTTCGACAAATTCGCCCACTGCGGGCTGACACCCGAGCAATCGGCTGTCGTTGCGGCTCCGTCGATTGGCGAAGCACCCGTTGCGATAGAGTGTCGGGTCAAAGAGATTTTGCCGCTCGGCTCGCACGATATGTTTATCGCCGATGTGGTAAATGTGGCTGTCGATGAATCGCTCATAGATGCCGAAACGGGCAAATTGGATTTGCAGCGTGCCGAACTGTTGTGCTATTCGCACGGCGAGTATTTCGGTTTGGGTGCATTGGTCAGTACTTTCGGCTATTCGGTCAAAGGCTCGACGATAAAGAGGGAAAAGCGTGCAGGCGGCAAAAAGACCGCGCGATGATTCAACCCCTTTGCTTCTGCACCTCGCCCGAACGCGCAACGGCAATCTCCATGCTTGCACCCGACCATTGGTTGATTTTGCGCTTTTCGTGCAGGACGACACGACCGGCATAGGCGACTTTGACCGACAAATCGAAAGGCTTGCATTCGCCCGTATGTTTTGCCGTCGGCAGAGTGTGGGGAATAATATATATGTACATCAGCAGATGGTCGCAGTCGGCTGCGGTAAACGACAAACGACGATGCTCCGAAACGTCGGCCGGACACGTGTCCAAATTGCTTCCGACGGGAGCGACGGTGCTTTCGGCGGGGACGAAACCGATTTGACGGTCTGTTGCGTCGAACAATCCGCATGTTACGGCGATGTTGTATCGCCAAAATCCTGCAAATCCGCTTTCGATTTCCACTCTGTATGTCTTGTTGTCTGCCATATTCGTCGGCAAAGATAAGAAATTTTCTTCAAGAGGGCTGCCTGCAATCGAAAACTGCCTGTATGGCAGGTAAAAAGCGCGGCGAAAATCAACTTTAAGCAGAAAACTTTGCACAATTTGCGAAATTGTAGTACATTTGCAACCTAAATGCGCGTAATGGATGTTGAAAGCAAATATGCGATAGATTGCCGTTCGCTTGCGGACGGTCATCATGCTTTCGATTTCAAGGTCGATGATTCGCTGTTTGAGGCGATGCAGTCGAACGAGATAAAGGGCGGCGAGTGCGAAGTGCATGTCGAGGCTCTAAAATCCGAATCGATGCTCGCTCTCGACATCTCCATTTCGGGCAAGGCTGTTGTGGAGTGCGACAGATGTTTGGAGGATTGCGATGTGCCGATACGCTTCGACGGGCAACTTACGGTACGATTCTCGGACACGTTGCAGGAGTATGACGGCGAACAGATGTGGGTGGCTTATGGCGAGAGCGTGTCGTTGGCACAATACATCTACGAAAGCATCGTAATATCGTTGCCTTATCGGCGGGTGCATGCCGACGGCGGGTGCAATCCGGATATGTTGGCGCGTTTTACGCCGGCATCGGACAACGATACGGAGGAGGAATAGATTAACTCGTAAAGAGCGAAACGAATATAAAAACTTAAATATTAACAACAGTTATGGCACATCCAAAACACAAAGTCTCGTCCACACGACGCGACAAGCGCAGAACTCACTACAAGGCAGAAGTCCCTACGGTGGTGACTTGTTCGAATTGCGGTGCTTCCGTTCTCTATCACAGAGTTTGTCCAGAGTGCGGATATTATCGCGGAAAACTCGCAATCGAAAAGAAAGTTGCAGAGTAAATCGGAGAGCACTACTCGGCGTAGTGCTTTTTTTGTGTAATAAATTTCGGATTTTATGGTAAAGATTGGTTTGGATGCGATGGGTGGCGATTTTGCCCCAGAAGCGACGGTCAAAGGCGCGGTTTTGGCACTGCCCGAGTTGGGTGCAGACAGCCGCATCACCCTCTTCGGCGACGAAAAACGCATCGGGGAGTTGTTGGCGGCAGAGGGCTGCGATGCCTCCCGATTCGACATCGTCCCTACGAGCGAGGTTATCGAAATGGGCGACCATCCCGCAAAGGCCTTTCAGCAGAAATCGGCATCGAGCATCACGGTCGGTTTCGGTTATCTGGCAAAGGGGCTGATTGACGGCTTTGCAAGTGCAGGCTCGACAGGCGCGATGATGGTCGGCTCGATGGTTGTAATCAAACCCATCGACGGCGTCATCCGACCTACAATCGCAACGGCCATTCCGACTGTTGCCGGTACGCCCGTGTTGATTCTCGACATCGGTCTGAATGTCGATTGCAAGCCCGAGGTACTAGAACAATACGCGCTGATAGGCTCGGTTTACGCTTCGTCGGTGCTGGGTGTGGAGAATCCGCGCGTGGCACTGCTGAACATAGGCGAAGAGGAGGCGAAGGGCAATGCCCAATCGAAGGCGGCGCACGAGTTGATGAAGACGGGTGGCGAGGTAGGTCGTTACAACTTTGTCGGAAATGTCGAAGGCTCGTACATCTTTACGGGCAAAACGGCAGATGTCGTGGTGTGCGACGGCTTTACGGGTAACACCATTCTCAAACTCACCGAAGGATTCTACGGCATCAACCGCAAGATGGGCATCGAAAACCGTTTTTGGGAGGGTATGAATTACGAACTCGCGGGCGGAACGCCGGTGCTCGGCATCAATGCTCCCGTAACCATAGGACACGGCAAATCGACGCCGCTTGCCATAAAGAATATGATTCTTTCGACCGAAAATACTATTCGCACGGGTTTGGTCGCCAAGTTGCACAAGGCATTTGCCACGGCAGAGTCCAAGGCATAACGCACGGCTTGTGCGGGCAAGATATTCGGAGATTGCAACTCGAAAGGGTTGCAATCTCCGTTATTTTTCGTATCTTTGTTGGTAGATGGGCGGTAATCCCGAAAAAACGCATGCGGGTTTGCGCCGCCTTTAAGAAAAACCTTAAAACCAAATAACAGATGAGAAAAACGATTTTTACATTGCTCGTCGTGTTGTCGTCGATAGGGATTGCTTCGGCGACGACACCGAACAAAATTGTAATTCCCGACATCGAGGGTTACAAGACTTTGAAAGGCGATTTTCACATTCACACGGTCTTCTCCGATGCTTCCGTATGGCCGACAACGCGCGTTCAGGAGGCAATTTGGGAGGGATTGGATGTAATCGCCATTACCGACCACGTCGATTCGCGTCTGCAAAAGCAGATTAAGAACGGCCTGTTCGATGCCGACAAGTGCGACCGCAACCGCTCGTTCAAAATCGCGAAGAATGCGGCAGGCAAGCAGTTGCTCGTGATTCATGGCGGCGAAATCTCGCGCGGCATGCCACCGGGACATTGGAACTGTCTGTTCGTCAGCGATTGCAACAAAATTTGCACCGCAGCCGAGCAGTTCGATGACGACGATTTCAAGGCGGCACAAGCGGGCTTGAAAGAGGCTCATGCACAGGGCGGATTCACCATGTGGAACCATCCCAATTGGGAGAAACAGGCTCCGAACGAGACCATTTGGTGGAAGGAACACGAAAAACTTTACAAAGCCGGCTATATGCAGGGCATAGAGGTTTACAACAAATTCTGCGGTTACTCGCCCGAGGCTCACAAGTGGGCTTTGGAGCGCAATATCACCATGTTCGCCAACTCGGATTGCCACACGCCGTTTTTCTATATGATTGATTATTTGAACGGTCAGCATCGTCCCGTAACTTTGGTGTTTGCCAAGGAGCGTACGGAGGAGGCTGTTCGCGATGCGTTGGAGCATGGCCGCACGGCTGCCTATGCCGAAGAGATGGTATATGGTCGCGAGGATATGTTGCGCCCTCTGTTCGAGGCATGCGTAAAGGTCGAGAATGTCAAATTTACCGATAAGCAGATTTCGTTTACGCTTGTCAATAAGTCGTGCATTCCTATCCGTCTGCGCAAGGCGGCCGGCTCGGAGAAGTACTACTATGTGCGCAACTACGAATTGCGTCCGTTCGAGACCATCAAAATTACGGTGCGCCCTCTTCTCGTGGACAACAAGAGCCAAAAATTCGATACCGATTCCGTCGATGTCAATTTTATTGCCGAGACATTCCAAATCGGTCCCGACACTCCGCTGCCGGTGGTACTTCATTTCAATAAATAGCGGGTACTGCCAATCGCGGAGTTGCACGGCAACTGCATAACCAATCGACCGAATGGCTTTCGTCATTCGGTCGATTTTTTTTGCGGGGTTGCATCTGCCCGTCATTCTCTTTCGAAGCGAAAGCGGAGTTAAGAATCTCGGGCAGAGTACAGAAAGCAAAGGGCAAAGGGCAGAAACAGCATATTCGACCATAATAGATTCTTCGCTTCGCTCAGAATGACGGAGTGGCATATAAAATTTGCGGGGCAAACACCCCGCAAATTCATAATCCACCGTTCGCTCAAACATAGCGACAGCCCGATTTAGAAATCGTAACCAACTATCTTAGAAGCATACCTCTCCCAATTCGTAGCAGATGTATATGCCGAAACCGATGCTGTTGGTACATAAATTTTGACACTTGATGGAACAAGATAGAACGCTTCACTACCCAAAGACGGTGGCGTGGTCGGTTTGCAGTAAATACTTGTCAGTTTGGTGCAACCGTCGAATGCTGAAACGCCTATTGATGTAACACCGTTACCAATCGTTGCGCTTGTCAATTCCATGCAAGTGCCGAATGCAGAATAGCCAATTGAAGTAACGCTGTCGGGAATCGAGATGCTTGTAAGCTTTGAACACATGGAGAAAGCCTCTTTGCCGATGGTTGTAGGTTCGCCGTCGAACAGAATTACGCCTTTGCCACCGATGCATGTATTCGATATTATCGGCGCATCGAATTTGGCTTCGTCGATGGTAATTACCTTGCCGCCGGAAGTGGTATAAGTAATTGTTTGGAATCGCTTTTCAAGGTTTTTGACCGGTACGATATGGCTGCGGGCAACGGTGAACGAGCGCGAGATCGACTTGGAATACGAGCCTCCACCCACAAGATTGATTGTAATATCAACACCATTCTCGAATGTTTGCGGAACAACGGCGAGATAAAATGCCGTCGGAGTATCGGTCAGTTGTACTCCCTCGCCGCAATCGAGCGTCAGCGTACGGGTCGCATCGTCGGCAAGTGTTACGCTTAAATCCTTGCCAATGGTCGCACTGCCCGCCAAACTCTCGTTGTTGAGACCTGCAAGCGTAAGACTTTTGACTGCATAATTTCCCGAGAGTTGCAACTTTATCCAACCGAACACGTGTTTGAATGACAAGTTTTCGTTGTTGCTCTGTGCAACCATGATGTTGCCACCATCGCCGAACGAGTTTGCAACATACTTTTGGGTTGCGGGAATGGTGGTTTGTATCAAACCATCCGCAATCACTGCCGCTGAATCATAGGGATATAAGGCGATTACTTTGTCGATTGCCGAGCCTGTTGCGCCGCCTTCGACATAGACGAGTTCGCCCGTTTTGTCGCCCGTCTGACCCGTAAATTTGTAGCAGCGGTTGTCGGTCGTTTTGTTGAAAACCGATACTTGGTCGTCGGCATTCCACACTGTTTGGCACTCTTCGTCGAGTTGTATGCGCGATGCGTCATCGCTGCTTATCGAGACATAAAGTTTGTCTTTCGACAAATCGATGCCCGCATTGTTTGTCGCATCTTTGGAGCAGGCTGCGAACATCGTCGCAACTACTGCAAAAAACATCATCTTTTTCATGGCTACCAATCGATTTCGGTGTCTGTTTCGGGACTTTCAAGACTTCCTGCGAACCCGTTTTCGGCAGGGAAGTCCTCTACCCACACCTTCGGCGTGTGGTAGATAGGTATAAGTAATTTTTTCATAGTTGTTCGTTATTTTTGAATCTCAATTTTTTGTTTCGGATTGACTGTAATGCAAAAACTGCCGGTTTTGCAACAGGGTGTTGCTAAAACGGCATCAACGGCGGCTGTAAAGTCGTCGGATGTTAGGTGCTAAAATGTTTATTTTGATTAAATAAGAGGCTAAAATCCCCCCCCGAAATTTTTCAGCGGGTTAGCGAACAGGGTATTTTTAATGCTCTTCATGAGGGTTACAAAGATAAGAAAGATTTTTCAAAATGGTTATCCCGACCCCAAAAAAAATATCGGGATGCGCGATTTGCAACATAAAAAAGACAGGACAAATCTTACGACTTGTCCTGCCAAGTAGCGGGAGTGGGACTCGAACCACACGACCTTCGGGTTATGAGCCCGACGAGCTACCAACTGCTCCATCCCGCGATGTATCGTTAAACCTATCGGTTAAAGGTTTTCCGCTTTTGCGATTGCAAAGATAGTACAAAAAAACGGCAACTCCAAACTTTGTGCGCAGATATTTATGCGCAAAATCGGGAATCGGTTGAGAATGACGGCATTGATGCAAAAAATAAAAAGTGCGGAATGCTCCGCACTTTTTATTTGCCTTATAAATTGTTTGCCGCTACTTTACGACATTCTCCATAATCCATTTCGAGCGTGCCGACAATTGCTCCGGAAAGGTGTAGTGGCGCGATTGAGGCACTACCATAAGGCTCTTCGGCGCGGTGATGGAGTTGTATGCTCCGACGGTCGAGGTCGGGCAGACGGTCAGGTCGTTATATCCGAACGACATGAAAACGGGTACAGTAAGCAAGCGTGCAAAATTCACCACATCGTAGTATTTTACCGTTTCGAGCCGCTCGGCAGTAGCCAATTTCTTATTTTTGAATATGTATGGCCAGGCGTTGCCTTGGTCGTACAGATAGCCCGTGAGGTCGCACATGGCAGGGTAGAATGCCGCTGCACACTTGACTTTCGGATTGAGATAGGCGGTTGTGATGGTCAGTGCGCCTCCTTGGCTGCCACCCGTAACGCCGATGTGGTCGGCATCGACGAAGTCGAGCGAAGCGAGGAAATCGATGGCGCGTGCGCAACCGACGAATACTCGTTTATAGTAGTAGTTGTCCTTGTCGTCGATACCTGCCAACGGATAGTTGAGCAGCGAGCCGTTTTTCAGATTGGTGTAAATCGATTCGTCGGGCAGTGTGGTCGGGATGCCGTGGATGCCGATCTCGAAGGTTACAAAGCCCTTCTCCGCTTCGGCATAGTAACCTTTGCGCGAGCGGCAACCTGCACCCGGCACAATCAGAATTGCGGGACACTTGCCCTCTATTTTTGCAGGAACGCAGAGCGTGCCGAATATGCGCGACCCCTTGCGGAAACTTTGGAAACTTGCCGAATATACATTAACCTTTGGGGTGCATTTCTCGGGTACGAGCGTCAGTTGCGGCAGCATGTCGATTTTCTGATGCTCGGCAACGGCCTTTGCCCAGAACTCCTTGAAATCGTTGGGCATGACGGTTTTAGGCTCGATGCGGTCGATGTCGAAACCTGCCGTGGCGCACTCCTCATATTTTTTGCCATCGACGGTCGCCCATACGCGGCAACGCAGGAAACCCGGTTTTTTCATTGTATAGCCTGTCAAAACGGTTGTGCCGTCTTTGAGGGTCATTTCGCCCTTTTTGAGCGGCGCGAGCATATCCTCGGAGATTTCGTAGCGTATCTTTACGTTCTCCACCGCACTGTGATTCTTTACTGCGACGGCAAATTGAGGTTTCTCGCCACAGGAATAGAGCCAATCGGCATGGTCGGGCTGTACCTCGACGGTTACGAGGGTCTGTTTCGGTTGCGCCAAAGCGAACGATACTCCTATGATTACGAGCATCGCACACAAAGTAAATCTTTTCATGGTTTTTAGGTTTTTGGTTGAACAAAGATAGTAAATTTATGGCGGAAGCCGTTAAAATTTCGTAAATTTGTCGTATGAAATTGTCGCTGATAATCGCAACATACAATCGTTCGCAGTCGCTTATGCGGACATTGGAATCGGTGGTGCGCCAAAATGCCTCGCCCGAAGAGTGGGAGTGTGTGGTGGTGAACAACAATTCGACCGATTCGACTGCTGCCGATTTTGCCTCTTTTGCGGCAACGCATCGTCGCTTCGGTTTGCGGATGGTCGATGAGCCGAAGCAGGGGTTGTCGAATGCCCGCAACTGCGGCATTAGCAATTCGTCGGGCGGGATAGTGGCGATAATCGACGACGACGAGACTTTGGCTCCCGAATTTATAAGCACTTACATCGCTTTTTTCGATGCGCATCCGGAGGCGTCGGTTGCGGGTGGCGGAGTGATTCCGTGCTACGAGAGCGGTCGTCCGAAGTGGATGTCGCCTTATCCGGAACGGATGATAGCCAATCCGATAGATTTGGGTGGTCGTGTGTGCGAATTTCCGAAGAGCAGGGTTCCGGCAGGCGGCAATATGGCTTTTCGTCGCGAGGTGTTCACCCGATTCGGCATGTTCAATCCCGCTTTGGGACGCAACGGCGAGGCATTAACAGGCGGAGAGGAGACCGATTTGTTCGCCCGTTTGCGCGAAGGAGGGGTCGCATTGTATTATGTGCCGCATGCCGCGATATTCCACCATATACCTGCCGAAAAACTTACTCGGGAGCGGTTTGATCGTCAATGCTTCGATGTCGGACGCAGCAAATACATCCGCGCTGCGGCAAATGGCAACGTGGCTGCATTGTTGGCCGATGAAAGGTGGAAAAGAGTGTTTACGTTTGTGCTGGCCGCATGCTACTGCATCGCGTTGCATCCTGCAAAGGCAGAATGGCTTGTGGCAATGCGTCGCGGTATCGGTGCGGGAATCGCTGCACAGGCGGCAGCCAAAGATGCGCTTTGATTTGATTTGCCTTGCCTTGCCTTGCCTTGCCTTGCCTTGCCTTGCCTTGCCTTGCCTTGCC
>CALYVN010000055.1 GCA_945494785.1 uncultured Alistipes sp. | reverse complement strand
AATCAATGATTTACCCCCCCCCGTGTCGCGGGTAAGAGAGCATACGGAGTCGGCAAATTCTTGTTTATAAAATGTAAACATTGTAAATTTGTAATCGCGCGATAATACCCGACCCTCAAACACCATTGCGTTTATCATCTATGGCAGAGATACCATCGGGCAAAAGGCGATTTCGGTATGCACGATTTGAATTGACTTTATTATATGACGAATTTACGGGACTTTATCAGGACTTACGCATTTGAGCGTTACATGCAGTCGTGGGTTATCGCCTGCATCGACGTTGTCATATCGATAGTGGCATTTGCGCTGTCGTTCATCTGCATCGCCGCCTTGTCGGAGACCATCAATTTGATGGATATATTGACCATCAAAAATTTTATGATATTGCTGGCAATATCGACAGTGTCGGCCATGATTACCATCTTGGCAATGAAGACGCACCGCATCATAATCCGTCATGCGATGCTTGCCGATATGGGTCGGTTGGTAATGGCAGTCGTAGTCAAGGAGATTGTATGCGGTATTGCGCTGTTCGCACTAAACTATATTCCTGCCAAGATAGTTACCATTCTGTTGTTGCTCGATATGGTGATATTCTATTGCGGGCTGTGCGGAGTGAGAATCCTGATGATAGTCGTCTATGAATCGCTGAAACAGGTGTTGGTATCGTCGTCGAAGCGCAAGAACATATTCATATTCGGCACCAACGACAAATCTACCGCTCTGCGCACGCGATTGCTCAACTCGCCGCACTACAAGGTCGTCGGATTTTTGAAAGAGCCGACCTCGCAGAAGATTGGAGGCAACACTTTGTCGGGTTTGACCGTATTCGGTTTCGAAAACAAGAACGACATACATCAATTGGTCGCAAAAAATCGGGTGCAGGCGATATTGTTCCCTACATACGAGGCTCTGCGTGCCGAACAAGAGAGATTGGTCAAAATCTGCTCTGCTCTCAAAATCCAAATACTCATCGCTCCGCCGATAGATGAAATTATCGACGGCAAGATTATGCAGTCGTCGATACGCGAGATAAAAATCGAGGATTTGCTCGGGCGCGACGAGATAAAAATTTCGATAGACGAAATAGTTGCCAATTTCAAGGGTAAAAGCATATTGGTAACGGGTGCGGCAGGCTCGATAGGTTCGGAGTTGTGCCGGCAGTTGGCTTCGTTCGGAGTGGGACAACTCGTCATGTTCGACAATGCCGAGACGCCAATGCACAACATTCGGTTGGAGTTGGAGGAGCGATTCCGCAATGTGCCGATTATTCCGATAATCGGAGATGTTCGGCTCGAGCAACGGTTGCGCTTTGCATTCGAGAAATATCATCCGCAGGTGGTATTCCATGCTGCCGCATACAAGCACGTGCCTCTTATGGAGGAGAATCCTTGCGAGGCAGTATATGTAAACGTAATAGGTACACGCAACATTGCCGAATTGTGCGTGGAGTACGGTACGGAGATGATGGTAATGATTTCGACAGACAAGGCGGTTAATCCTACCAACGTCATGGGCTGCTCGAAACGGTTGGCAGAGATTTACGTACAATCGCTCGGCAAAGCCATCAGCGACGGCAAAGTGAAGTGCAAAGGCGAAACAAAGACCAAGTTCGTAACCACACGATTCGGCAACGTACTCGGCTCTAACGGCTCTGTAATACCGCGTTTTCGCGAACAGATTATGAAGGGAGGACCCGTTACAGTAACCCATCCCGACATAACGCGATTCTTTATGACCATTCCTGAGGCTTGCCGATTGGTGATGGAGGCTGCAACGATGAGTTGCGGCAATCAGATATTCGTATTCGACATGGGCAAATCGGTCAAAATCGTCGATTTGGCTCGGAGGATGATTGAGTTGGCAGGATTCAAGGTCGGCAAGGATATAAAGATAGAATTTACAGGATTGCGCCCCGGCGAGAAACTGTACGAGGAGGTATTGAGCAACGAGGAGAATACCACCAAAACCGACCATGAAAAGATACGTATCGCCATAGTCCGTGAATACGATTACAACGAGGCCGTAAATGCGGTCGGCAAATTGAAAGAATTGGCGATAGAGGTACGCATCACCGATTTGGTCAAGAAAATGAAAGAGATTGTTCCCGAATACAAGAGCAAAAACTCGCGATTCGAGGAGTTGGACAAATAACAAAACACCATGCCAAACATTTCCGAAAGAGCGGTATTGATGCCCGAGTCCCCTATCAGACGACTCGCACCGTTGGCCGAGGTTGCCAAAAGTCGCGGCATCAAAGTTTATCATCTGAATATCGGACAGCCCGACATCGAGACACCGCAAGTAGGACTTGACGCGCTCAAATGTATAAACCGCAAGGTACTCGAATATAGTCCGAGTGACGGATTCCGTTCGTTGCGCGAGAAACTTGTCGGTTACTACGATCAATATCAGATAAAACTCACTGCGGATGACATCATCATCACTTCGGGAGGCTCGGAGGCTGTGTTGTTCGCATTTATGTCGTGTCTGAATCCCGGGGATGAAATCATTGTACCGGAGCCGGCATACGCCAACTACATGGCATTTGCAATATCGGCAGGAGCCAAAATCCGTCCCATAACCTCGACCATCGAGGAGGGTTTCGCTCTCCCGTCGATAGAGCGGTTCGAGGAGTTGATAAACGAACGTACACGCGGCATACTTATTTGCAACCCCAACAACCCTACCGGCTATCTATACACCCGCAAGGAGATGAACCGCATACGCGACCTTGTAAAGAAATACGATTTGTTCCTGTTTTCCGACGAGGTTTACCGCGAATTTATCTATACGGGGTCGCCATATATATCGGCATGCCACTTGGAGGGTATAGAGCAGAATGTGGTGCTTATCGATTCCGTATCGAAACGCTATTCGGAGTGCGGCATCCGCATAGGTGCGCTGATTACAAAGAACAAGACGTTGCGCAATGCCGTTATGAAGTTTTGTCAGGCAAGGCTCAGTCCTCCGCTGTTGGGGCAAATCGTCGCCGAAGCATCGCTCGACTGCCCGCGTTCGTATGCTATTCGCACGTATGAGGAGTATATCGAACGCCGCAACTGCCTGATTGACGAGTTGAACAAACTGCACGGCGTATATTCGCCTATACCGATGGGCGCATTTTACACGGTGGCACGGTTGCCTATTGACGACAGCGACCGTTTTTGCGAGTGGTGTCTGAACGAATTCGAGTATGAGGGCGAAACTGTGATGCTTGCTCCCGCATCGGGATTTTATTCGGAAAGCGGGCTCGGTCGGAACGAGGTGCGCATAGCCTATGTTTTGGAGAAGCACGAACTGAAACGAGCCATCAAGATTCTCGGCAAGGCATTGGAGGCGTACCCTCACAGAGTAGAGAATAAACAACATAAATAATATAAAGAATTATGAATATAGCCATTGTAGGAACAGGATATGTGGGATTGGTATCGGGCGCATGTTTTGCGGAGATGGGTATCAATGTAACCTGCGTAGATATCGACGAAAAGAAAATAGCACGCCTGTTGGCCGGCGACATTCCCATATACGAACCGGGTCTCGACGAACTTGTCAAACGCAACGTCGAAGCCGGTCGTCTGCATTTCACCACCGATTTACGCACCTGTTTGGACGATGTCGAGGTAGTATTTTCTGCCGTAGGCACACCGCCCGACGAGGATGGCTCAGCCGATTTGAAATATGTATTGGCAGTAGCCAGAACATTCGGTCAGAATATAAAGAAATACACCATTCTCGTTACCAAATCGACCGTCCCTGTCGGAACGGCGAAGCGAGTAAAGACTGTAATTGCAGAGGAGTTGGCTCGGCGAGGCGAGAACATCGATTTTGAGGTCGCATCGAATCCCGAATTTTTGAAGGAGGGTGCGGCCATCAAGGATTTCATGTCGCCCGACCGTGTGGTGATAGGCATCGAGAGCGACCGAGCGAAAGGGGTCATGGAGCGGTTGTACCGCCCATTCTCAATGAATAACTACCGGCTCTATTTTATGGATATTCCATCGGCAGAGATGACCAAATATGCTGCCAATGCCATGTTGGCAACGCGCATATCGTTTATGAACGACATCGCCAATCTGTGCGACCTCGTAGGGGCGAATGTCGATATGGTACGCAAAGGCATCGGTGCCGATGCCCGTATCGGCTCCAAATTCCTCTACCCAGGTTGCGGTTATGGCGGTTCGTGCTTCCCGAAAGATGTCAAGGCGTTGGCAAAAACAGCGAAAGAGTACGGCTATACAATGGGGGTCATCGAGGCAGTGGAGGCTGTCAATGAGCGTCAAAAGGCCATCTTGGCAAAAAAAATCGAAGGACTCGTGGGCGATTTGAGCGGTCGCACAATCGCACTTTGGGGATTGGCATTCAAACCCGAAACAGACGATATGCGCGAGGCTCCCGCTCTCGTTCTCATCGACCGATTGCTGCAAGCGGGTGCAAAAGTAAAGGTTTACGACCCCGTTGCCATGGAGGAGTGCAAAAGACGAATCGGCGACAGCGTAACATATTGCAAAGATATGTACGATGCCGTTGTGGATGCCGATGCGTTGGCATTGGTTACCGAGTGGAAGGAGTTCCGCGTGCCTTCGTGGTCGGTCGTAAAGCGGGTCATGAAAGGCAATGTCATCGTGGACGGCCGCAACATCTATGACAAAGTCGAAGTCATCAGCGAGGGATTTACATATTCGGCAATCGGCAAATAAATTCTTACCAACATGAAAATCATAGTAACAGGTGCGGCAGGATTCATAGGATTCCACTTGGTAGAGAGACTGCTCGAACGCGGCGATGAAGTCGTGGGCATCGATTCGATAAACGACTACTACGACGTGCGACTGAAATACGACCGCTTGGCACAGACCGGCATCGCAGAATCCGAAACCGAATACAGCAAAACAGTATCAAGCAACAAATATCCGCGATACCGTTTCGTCAAACTCAATTTGGAAGACCGAGAGGCTCTCGCACATCTGTTTGAGACGGAGAATTTCGATGCGGTGGTCAATTTGGCGGCACAAGCAGGTGTGAGGTATTCGTTGGAGAATCCTTATGCCTATATCGAAAGCAACATAGTCGGATTCATCAATCTGTTGGAGTGCGCACGGCACAATCCGGTACGCCATTTCGTCTATGCTTCGTCAAGCAGCGTTTACGGCGGCAATACAAAAACCCCATTCTCGGAGGATGACCGTGTGGACAATCCCGTATCGCTCTATGCGGCCACCAAGAAGTCCAACGAACTGATGGCCAATGTCTATTCCAAACTCTACGGCATCCCTACCACGGGCTTGCGGTTTTTCACGGTTTACGGGCCTTGGGGACGGCCTGACATGGCACCTATGCTCTTTACGAAGGCAATCGTGGCAGGCGAGCCTATCAAGGTCTTCAACAACGGCAATCTATCGCGCGATTTCACCTATATCGACGACATTATCGAGGGAGTGTTGCGGGTTATCGACAAGGCACCCGTACCGGCCGACAACCATCCCGTTCCGGCAGAGGTGTACAACATCGGTTGCGGCCATCCGATGCAACTCATGGATTTCATCCACACGCTCGAAAGGTCGCTCGGCGCAAAGGCCGAAATGAAGATGATGCCCATGCAGAAGGGTGACGTTTACACGACGTACGCCGATACGACGAAGTTGGAACGCGACTTCGGCTACAAACCTCACGTAACACTCGAAGAGGGTATCGCCCGATTCGTCGAGTGGTACAAATCATACATGTAGACAAATGGAACGTTATGCCGACATAGTAACCGAACTGCTGCAATATGCTCTATGGCACGATAAGCGCCCGCTCGACCAAACTCTGTTCGACGGACTGTCTGCCGACGACTGGATGGCAATTCAGGCATTCGCATTGCGGCAGGGAGTATCGGCAATAGTGTGCGATGCCATCGAAAGTGCCGACATAACGTTGCCGCGTCCGATAAAGATGCGCTTTATCTCCGATGTATCAAACATCGAACACGAATACGCCGCCAAACTCAAAATCGCGGTACGACTTGCAGAGATATACAACGCGCACGGTATTCGCATGATGATTCTGAAAGGGCTCGGATTGTCGCTTCTCTACCCTCGCCCCAATCATCGTCCGTGCAGCGACATTGACATCTATCTGTTCGGCGGACAACGCGAGGCAGACGAGATTTTGCGCAAATACCACAACATCCCAATAGACGAAAACAAGCATCATCACACCGTCTTCCACATCAACAAGACGATGGTGGAGAACCACTACGATTTTATCGAATCGCATTCGCGTACGTCAAGGCACAAGTTCGAGCAACGGTTGAAAGAGATTGCCGAAACGGAACAACCCATAAAAATTGAAATCGGCGGGCAGGAGGCCTACATTCCGTCGCCGAATCTCAATGCGCTGTTTTTGACGATGCACTCGGGATCGCATTTTGCTGCGGGCAACATCTCTATACGACACCTGCTCGATTGGTCGCTCTTCATCGACCACTTCGGCGACAAGGTCGATTGGGATATGGTTTACGCATTGGCAGACGAGTTCGGATTCAGACGCTATCTCGATTGTTTGAACTCGATGTGCTGCGACCATCTCGGATTGGAACGCAAACCGTTCGTCTCCGTTTCGCAGGAGCAAGAGATTGTCAAAAGAGCATGGGCAGACACATTGGAATACGGCAAAAAGAGTATTCCGGCCAACTTCGTCAAGGGTTGGATTTTCCGCATCAACCGCCGATTCGCAAATGTATGGAAACAACGGATGGTGTATCGCGACAATCTTATATCGTCGTTTCTGCTGTCGGCAGCAATCCACATCGTCAAGCCGAAGTACTGGCGCAACGATTAAGACCAAACGACCAACGGCTGTCTAATTAGACAGCCGTTGGTCATATTTATCGCACGGACATCAGAACGGCAAATCGTCGGGGTTGTCGTTCGGTACTTGCGGAGTTGCGGCAGGAGCAGTAGCAACAGTTGCGGATTGTGGTTGATTCGACGGTTGCTGTTGTGGCTGCACGGGCACACTATGTTGCGGTGCGGCATTATCGGGACGCCGACCGAGCAGTTTCATTTCGTTGGCAACAATCTCTGTCGAATATCGCTTTTGATTATCCTTATCCGTCCATTCGCGGGTATGGATGGAGCCTTCGATATACAACTGACTACCCTTGCGGACATACTTGTCCACCACATCTGCCAAACCGCGCCACAGCGTAACGGTATGCCATTCGGTCAGTTCCTTGCTCTCGTTGGTTTGACGATCGAATATGCGTTCGGTGGTAGCGAGTCGCAAGCGTGCGACCTTAACGCCCGATTCGAGCGAGCGTACCTCCGGATCCAAACCGACATTGCCGACTAAAATTACCTTATTTACCATAATTATTCGAGTTGTTTTATAAGTTCGATAAAGAGTGTTGCCATACGCTGTCCCGCCTTTTTGCCCTGACGCTGTACATCCTCGTGGTCGCCTATTTCGTCGCTCAATCCGCAATTGGTGATAACCGACATACCGAACACGGGAACGGACATGTGGCGCGCGACAATCACCTCCGGCACGGTGGACATACCGACGGCATCGCCGCCTATCGCCTTGAAATAGCGATACTCGGCCTGCGTCTCGAAAGAGGGGCCTGTTGTGCCTACATAGACACCGTACTGCAATTTGATATTGTGTTGCTCGGCAATCGAGGTGGCAAGAGCGATAATCGATTTGTCGTAGCAGTTGTGCATATCCGGAAAACGAGGACCGAATTTGGCCATATTAGGACCGATAAGCGGATTGGGCAGGAGATTGACATGGTCGGTTATGACCATCAAATCGCCTACGCGGAACGAGGTATTGACTCCACCGCTGGCATTGGACACAAAGAGGTAAGCGATGCCGAGTTGCGCCATCACTCGGACAGGGAAAGTAACCTGCTGCATCGTATAGCCCTCGTAATAGTGGAATCGTCCCTGCATGGCAACGACACGACGACCGGCAATGGTGCCGAAAATCAGACACCCCTTATGCCCTTCGACGGTCGAAACGGGAAAATGCGGAATATCCTTGTATTCAATCGTGCAACGCTTGTCGATATTGTCCGCAAAGTCGCCGAGACCCGTACCGAGAATAATACCGAATTCGGGTGCAAAATCGCCTATAATGCCGCGCAAATAATCAGCAGCCTCTAATATATTTTCCATCTGTTTGTTGTTTTCGTTTTAAGTCGTTATCTATGTTGAAAAAGAATTCTGTCCCGAGATTGTTTACGAACAACATCTCGACGCTCTCGTAGAAGAGACGACGACGCACCTCCTCCGGAATTTTGGTGCTGTTGCAGAGTTTGACGGCATCCTTCTCGGTCATGACAATAACGGCATCGGGATATTTGCGGAGCATCGAGGTCATCCGTTTCAAATCGCCCATGCGATACGCATGATGATCGTCGAAATTGATGGTTTCGACCACTGTGTAGTGTCGCTTCAACCCCTCGGCAAACACCTCGTTGTTGCCTATACCCGACATCGCTATCACCCGTGCGCCGTGCGTTGGACCTGCCATACGCTCCTCCTTAAAAACGGGATGAACGCCGCTGCTGATGGTGCGCGTAAAGTAGAGTTTCTGGAACGGAGCCTTATCCACGACCTTCTCCACAACCTTCACATCGACGGGTGTAACATCCGTCGGACACTTGGTTACAAGGAAATAGTGCGCCCGATACAACGATGCGACCGTATCTCGCAACTGGCCGTAAGGCAGCAGGTGGTCGCGCTCTATCGGACGAGTGTAATCGAGCATTATGATATTGATGTACGGATTGACGTAACGGTGTTGGAAACCGTCGTCCATAATAATCAGATTTACATCCGGAAACTCGTCGCATATACGCTCGATGGCATAGGTGCGTTTTTCGCAAACGACGACCTTTACCGCAGGAAATTTGCGTTTGATTTGCAACGGCTCGTCGCCGACATCCAAATAGAAATCGGTCGATTCCACAACCCGATAACCCTTCGTGCGACGACCATAGCCCCGCGACAACACAGCAACGGAGTGGCTGCGCTGAAAATGGCGCACCAACATCTCGACGGCAGGGGTTTTGCCCGTTCCGCCGACCGTAATGTTGCCGACGCATATAATGGGTATATCGTAATCGGTACTCGAAAGCGCTCCGATATCGAACAGCAGATGGCGCAAGCGGATGCCTACTCCATAGACCAATGATGCTATTTTAAGAAACAGTTGTTTCATCTCGGAACACGATTTTTCAAAGATACGCAAAATAAATGTATCGG
>CALYVN010000054.1 GCA_945494785.1 uncultured Alistipes sp. | reverse complement strand
TTCGTCCTCGGCAACTTTATAGCACGGTATTTCGCCTGCTATGATACGTGAAAAAATCGAAGCCATATTATTGATTATTAGTCTAAATCCTTAAATTTGGGAGACAGTATCTCCGAATAGATGACAGCCGAACGCAAATCGAAATTCGATTCTATGCTCTCCGAATCACTACATTGGTTTTCGGATTGAACTGTCTGTGCAGTCTGTTCGATAATCGAGGAATCATCCGCAATGCTCTGCTGCTTTGCGTCGGCACACCCGCGATTAGGTGTTGTAACAGCCCCGAGTTCGGAGGTTAAAAACGGCTCCGGTTCAACGGTGTTAGGTGCAGTATAAGTTGATGTATATCCCGCAAACACCTCATTATGTGTTGTTGAAATTTCAGCATATTGCTCCGCATTATCGACAGGGCATTCATATCCATCCTGCGAGGACGCGTCGATAATCTCCCGAAGCAGTCCCTTATTGCCGGTCGCCCGTTTGCGCATATTCAACGCCGATTCGCCACTCTTTGCGACGATACCGACAAATACCACAAGCAATACAACGACTATATCAATCACGATAGCCTCCATAATACGCGCATTTTTTAATCATCTTTGTTTTCCATCGAACGTTTGGCCGTATCGATACCTTTCACATGGCGGAATTTATCCATCAAAGCATTGAGAGAATCGGCATCCTGCACATACACACTGATACTGCCTTCGAATATACCGTCATGGCTGCGGATACACACCTCGCGGATATTGATGCTGAAATCCTCCGATACGATATGCGAAATATCCAACAACAACCCCATTCTGTCGATGCCGCGCAGTTCGATTGTCGAGAGGTAGGAAACAGCCTTATGTTGCGACCACTTAATCTGGTCCTTAATGATATTCTTGCCGAATTGGGCAGCAAGCCGATTCAACTCGTTGCAATTCGACTTGTGGACTATGATTTTGCCTGTCGCGGTATCCTTAAAGCCTACGACGCTATCCCCCGGAAGCGGGTTGCAACAGCCGGCAATAACAAACTCATCGATATCCGGCACCTCCTTGCTCGGTGCAACAGACTCGGCATCATCGTCGCCTATATCATCACTTGCGGTATCGCGCCACAATCGCCAGAATTTTAGTATCTTACTTTTTGAACTCGATTTTAGAATCTTATCCAAATTATCAAGGCTGATTATACCTGCGCCTATTTTGCTGTACAATTCGTCTTTGTTGTTGCAACCATATGCGGGCAGCACCTTGCGCAATACCCTGCCGCTTAATTGGATATCGAACTTCGACAACTGCTGCTCAAATAGGGCTATTCCTCGTTCGATATTGTTCTGTCGCTCACGCTTCAAGAAACTCGTAATAGCCTGCTTCGCTTTGGTCGTCGTAACGATATCCAACCACTCTGTCTTGGGCTTGGCGTTGTTAGCCGTTATTATCTCAATCTGGTCGCCCGAATTTATCTGCTTTGTGATAGGTTCGATTTTGTGGTTAATTTTTGCACCTATCGCCCTGTTGCCTATGTTGGTATGAATGTCGTAAGCAAAATCCAAAGCCGTTGCCCCGAAAGGCAGAGTACGCTGCTCTCCCTTCGGTGTAAAAACGGTTATTTCAGATGTATATAACGATAACTTAAAGTTATCCAAGAACTCGACTGCGTTCTCATTCGGACTATTCAGAGCATCGCGAATCTTTTTCAGCCAGCTATCGAAAGCGTCGTCGTTTTGCGACAGAGTAGCATGTTTATATTTCCAATGGGCGGCAAAGCCTCGTTCGGCAATATCCTCCATACGCTGCGTCCGTATCTGCACTTCAACCCACACCCCGTCGGGACCCATGACCGTCGAATGCAGAGCCTCGTAACCGTTGGCCTTCGGCATGCTTATCCAATCGCGCAAACGGTCGGGTTTCGGCGCGTAAATATCGGTTATCGACGAATATATCTGCCAACATTGCGTCTTCTCGGAAGGGAACGGCAACGACTTGAACACTATACGCACTGCAAACAAGTCATAAATCTCCTCAAAAGGAATCTGCTTGCGCTGCATTTTAGACCATATCGAGTAAATACTCTTTACGCGCCCCGAGATTTCGTATTGGATATTGTTTTTGTCGAGCGTCTCCTTTATCGGCGCACAAAACCGATTGATAAACTCCGAACGCTCCGGCTCTGTCTCTCGAATTTTGCGCGAAATTTCGGCATACTCGTCCGGAAACCGATATTTCATGCACAAATCCTCCAACTCACTCTTTATGGGGAACAGACCTAGCCGATAGGCAAGCGGAGCAAAGAGATAGATTGTTTCGCCGGTAATTTTAATCTGCTTGTCGCGAGGCATATACTGCAATGTGCGCATATTATGCAACCGGTCGGCTATCTTGATGAGGATAACGCGGACATCGTTGGACAATGTAAGCAGCACTTTGCGGAAATACTCCGCCTGTTCGGAGGTATCGGCATTGAACACTCCCGACATTTTGGTCAGGCCATCGACCATGGACGCTATCTTTGGACCGAATATGCGCTCTATATCCTCTACCGTATAATCGGTATCCTCCACAACATCATGCAGCAACGATGCAACAACCGACTTAACCCCCAGACCAATCTCCTCGATTACAATTTTTGCGACGGCAATAGGGTGCAGAAAGTAAGGCTCTCCCGAACGGCGCCTGACTCCTTGATGCGCCTCCTTTGCCAAAAAGTAGGCGCGTTTGATGAAGTTCCAATCCTCTTCGCTCTTGCATATTTTGGTGCAAGAGGATAATAGGTCTTGGTACGCTTCGTCTATAAGTTTCTCATCTTCCGAACTGTAATCCATACAACATAAACGCTTGGTAGATGTTCTGCACTATTTTTCGTCTGCATCTGCGCACACGACGCACAAACCGACGCACTTATTTGCCGGTCTTTATTGCCTCGCGCACTTTGGCCTCAATTTCGGCAGCCAATTCATGGTCAGTGGCAAGCAAATCCTTTACGGCATCACGACCCTGACCGATTTTGCGATCGCCATAAGAGAACCACGAGCCCGCCTTTTTGATGATATCGCAATCTACGGCCAAATCGATAATTTCGCCGATTTTGGAGATGCCTTCGCCGAACATGATATCGAACTCAGCCTTCTTGAAAGGAGGTGCAACCTTATTCTTCACAACCTTGACCTTCGTGCGTGTACCGAGTTGCTCGTCGCCAT
Source organism: uncultured Alistipes sp. (assembly GCA_945494785.1). Classification (GTDB taxonomy): domain Bacteria; phylum Bacteroidota; class Bacteroidia; order Bacteroidales; family Rikenellaceae; genus Alistipes. Next base: position 6,309 of record CALYVN010000054.1, on the reverse strand, counting down.
CTTTGATAACCGCAGTGCGACGAATATCGATACGCACGCTCGCATAGAACTTCAAGGCGTTGCCACCCGTAGTCGTCTCAGGATTGCCGTAAACCACCCCTATCTTATCGCGCAACTGGTTGATGAATATACAAACCGTCTTGGTCTTGGCGATGCTCGATGTCAATTTGCGCAGAGCCTGCGACATCAATCGCGCCTGCAAGCCCATCTTGGAGTCGCCCATCTCGCCCTCGATTTCGGCCTTTGGCGTAAGTGCCGCAACCGAGTCGATGACTATAATATCGATGGCACTCGACCGAATCAGCGAATCGGCAATCTCCAACGCCTGCTCGCCGTTGTCGGGCTGAGAAATCAACAAATTATCTATATCGACCCCGAGCCTCTGCGCATACGAACTGTCGAAGGCATGTTCCGCATCGATAAACGCAGCAATACCGCCCTCCTTCTGAGCCTCGGCTATGGCATGGATGGCCAATGTGGTCTTACCCGAAGACTCCGGACCGAAAATCTCTATAACGCGGCCTTTCGGATAGCCACCGACGCCCAAAGCAGCATCGAGCGTAATCGAGCCTGTCGGGATAACCGGAATATCACTGACGGTTTCGCTGCTCATGCGCATAATGGAGCCTTTACCGAAATCCTTTTCGATTTTAGCCATCACGGCTGTCAGCACCTTCAATTTTTCGGGATTGCTTTGCTGTGTGTTGTTTGCCATAATATGTCTGTTTTTGTTATTTTGATAATTCGACTACAAATACGACTCTGCTATTTGTCGATAATGGTTTTTCGTATCGACCTTATCGAAAATCTTTTCGACAAGCCCATTCTCGTCGATAACGAATGTCGTACGCAAAACTCCCATATATTTGCGTCCGTACATCGACTTCTCCGCCCAAACGCCGAAAGCCTCGCAAACGCTGTGGTCGGTATCGGCATGCAGCGTAAATCCGAGCGAATGTTTGTCGCAGAAATTGCGATGCGACTTTTCGCTATCGGGACTGACGCCTACAATATCAAACCCCATGGATGCGAGCTGTTCCCTGCCGTCGCGCAGACTTTTTGCTTCAAGCGTACAGCCCGACGTATTGTCTTTCGGGTAGAAATAGAGTATCGTGCGCCGACCTTTGAGATTGGCACTCGTAAAAGACACACCATCCTGCGTTGTTGATACAAATTCGGGAACTGCATCCCCTATCGACAATTTTGCCATAAACCGATTTTTTTATGTCGTAAATTTCTTTCAAAGTTAATGCTTTTATTTGAAAAATCGGCCTATAATGCTCAAAAAAACATCTAATCCCGAAGCAAGGACTGCATAAAACTCCCCATTTTGATTGTTTCCCGACCATTTTACAATCGGCAAGACAAACATGTAAAATTGATGATTGACAGCAAACAGCGGATAAGCGAAAGCCTTACTACTCTGCCGATACGAGTTTTTCCATCTCCTCCACCTGCGCACGGAATGCCTTGTCGGTATCCATCAGATTGGCTATCGTTTTGCAGGAGTGCAACACGGTGGCATGATTACGACCGCCGATAGCCACACCTATGGCCGCAAGAGGCGATTTGGTGTATTGTTTGGCAAGATACATTGCCAACTGACGGGCAATAGCCACCTCCCTCGTTCGGTCGGATGAGTTGAGACGTGCGCGATCTATCGCCATGTTTTCGCACACGACGTCGATGATATGATCTATCGTTATCTCCTTTTGATACAGCGAAACGTAGGCTTTCAGTATCTCTTTTGCCAACGCAATCGTTATGCGTTTGCCCATAAAGGTCGTATTGGCGACAAGCGATGATATTGCACCCTCTATCTCGCGGATATTGGCCGATATGTTCTCCGCCAAATATACCACCACATCCTCCGGTATCTCGGCATTGAATCGGGCAGCCTTGGCCTTGATGATTTTCACCTTCGTCTGGAAATCCGGCTGCAAAATCTCTGCCGACAGACCCCATTTGAAGCGCGTCAGCAACCGCTCCTCTATATCCTTCAACTCCACAGGCGGTTTGTCGGATATCAGCACCAACTGCTTGCCCGACATCTGCAAATGGTTGAAGATGTTGAAGAATGCCGTTTGCGTACCCGGTTTGCCCGACAACTCCTGAATATCATCCAATATCAGCACATCCACTGCCTGATAGTAGTGAATAAAATCGGGAATCTCCTTGTTGATTGCGGCAGTTTGATATTGCGCCTGAAATTTATTCATGGCAACATACAGCACCTGCAATTCGGGATGCCGTTGCAATATCTCGTTACCTATCGCTTGGGCGATATGCGTCTTTCCCAAACCGGAATCGCCATAGATGTAGAGCGGATTGAACGGAGTGTTGCTACCCGGGGTTACTGCCACCGACATTCCTGCCGAGCGCACCAACCGGTTGCATTCGCCCTCTATAAAGTTGGCAAACGTGTAGTATTTGTTCAACTGCGGCTCGATGCGAATCTTTTTGACACCCGGAATAACGAAAGGATTTCGTATATTTGCAGAGTCGTTCTGCCCGCCGAACGATTGCGGAACGGTTGTTGCATTTACCTCCGAACCGAGCGGTATCTGCGTGTCGCTTTTCGGGATGGCGTAGTAGAGTCGCGTCTGCTGTCCGAACAACTCTGCAATAAGCGGTTTAAGCATGCAGATATAGTTCGTTTCGATTTGTTCGGCAAAATTTTTGTTCGGCACCCGCAAACGCAACGTCGTTCCGTTGAATTCCAGCGGAATGATAGGCAAAAACCATTTTGCAAACTCTTCGGCAGAGGTTTGCGCCTTGATACGGCTCAAGCAGTTTTGCCACGCGTCATTGTAAGTTGCCGTGTTAGTAGTCATCTTCGTTACTAAAAAATGTTGCCGGAGGTAGTTGGGCAGAGGGGCGCCATATAAAGCGATTCTGTTACTCTTTCGACACTGCAAAGTTGTGAATAAATTTATATAAAAAAAATAGTCCCAACTATTGTTTATCTTCTTTTTTTATTTATAAGGAAAGCGCACCATTTTGCGCGGTACTTTTTAAGTGTCTGATATTGAATAATCGCAAAAAATTATTATATTTGCATTTGTAAAGAATTAAGATAATAGATTTCAACCTTATAAGTAAAACCAATAATTAAAACTATGGCAAACTTGGATAATTTGGTATTGAGCAAGGCTCAAAAGTGGCTCGATGGCGACTACGACGAAGCCACCAAACAGCAGGTCAAATACTTAATCGACAACGACAAGAACGAACTTGTCGAGAGTTTCTACAAAGATTTGGAGTTCGGCACGGGCGGCTTGCGCGGCATCATGGGCGTAGGCACCAACCGCATGAACATCTATACGGTCGGCTTCGCCACACAGGGTTTGGCGAACTATCTCAAAATCAATTTTCCGAACGAGGAGATTCGCGTTGCCATTTCGCACGATTCGCGCAACAACTCCCGCATGTTCGCCGAGCGCGTTGCCGACATCTTCGCATCCAACGGTATCAAAGTATTTTTGTTCGATGCACTTCGTCCGACTCCCGAATTGAGTTTCGCCATTCGCCAACTCAAATGTCAGTCGGGCGTTATGGTTACCGCATCGCACAACCCGAAAGAGTACAACGGCTATAAGGCCTATTGGAGCGACGGCTCGCAGGTTACCGCACCTCACGATACCAATATAATAAAAGAGGTGGAGAAAATCACCGAAGTTTCGCAGGTACTGACGGGCAAGAATAAAGAGAACATCACGATTCTGACCGAGGAGTTCGACAAGTTGTATCTCGACGCAATCAAGCAACTGTCGCTCTCGCCCGAGAGTGTCAAGCGATTCCACGACATGAAAATCGTCTATACTCCGCTTCACGGAGCCGGCGTTCGGCTTACTCCGGCATCGTTGCGCAATTTCGGCTTCTCCAATATCATCATGGTCAAGGAGCAATCGGTGCTCGACGGCAATTTCCCGACCGTTGCTTCGCCTAATCCGGAGGAGCGCAAAACGATGAAGATGGCCATTGACCTTGCCGAGAGCGAGCATGCCGATTTGGCCATGGCCACCGACCCCGATTCCGACCGTATTGCATTGGCACTGCGCAATGCCAAGGGCGAATACGTTCTGCTGAACGGCAATCAGACTTTGGTACTGCTGATGTGCTATCAACTGACGCGCTGGGCCGAACTCGGCCGCATCAAGGACGGCGACTATGTCGTCAAGACCATCGTAACCTCGAATATGCCCGATGCTGTTGCTGCGCACTATGGCGTAAAGTGCTACAACTGCCTGACGGGCTTCAAGTATATCGCCAAGGTTATCCGCGAGCACGAGGGCAAGGCAAAATATATCGGCGGTGGCGAGGAGTCGTTCGGCTATCTGCCGGGTGATTTCGTCCGCGACAAGGACGGTGTTGCCTCCTGCTCGTTGGCAGCCGAGGCTGCTGCTTGGTGCCGCGACACCAAGGGCATGACGCTTTACGAGTGGTTGCAAGACCTCTATGTCAAATTCGGTTTCTACCGCGAGGGCTTGGTCAATGTCGTTCGTACGGGCAAGGATGGCGCAGAGGTTATACAGAATATGATGATTGAGTATCGCAGCAACCCGCCAAAATCGATTCTCGGCTCGCCTGTGGTCAAGATTCTCGACTACAAGACTCTCGAAGCCATCGATGTCGCCACGGGCAAACGCTCGCCGATAGAGGGTATCGACGACAAGAGCAACGTGCTTCAATGGCTTACCGCCGACGGCACGCGTGTATCGGTACGACCATCCGGCACCGAGCCTAAAATCAAATTCTATTTCGGCGTCAAGGCCGACCTGCCGTCCGTCGATAAGTTCGAGGAGGTCGAGGCTGCTCTCGATGCGAAGATAGAGGCGATTAAAAATGAACTCGGCCTTATCTAATCCGCCCTACTCCGTTCTCAACCTTCGGGCGATGCGCAAAGCACATCGCCCGATTTTTTTGTGAATCTATGGCAAACGCAAGCGTCCGAGCATGGTGCTGATACCAGATAAGCCCGCATGCGAAGGGTATCTACCATCTGCCATTGTGAAAAACCACCGTGCCGATACCCGACAAAACCAGCGATGATAAAACAGAAACATCGGTAGATGCTTTCCTCAATTGCTCCGCAAGTGTGGCATGCCGTTTATATTTTCTGCCCGTCATTCTCGAACGGAGCATAGCGTAGTGAAGAATCTCGGGCAGAATCGGGCACAAGGGTTGACACCTGCGCATTCGTCCATAACAGATTCTTCGCTTCGCTCAGAATGACGGAGAGAGTATATAAAATTTGCGGGGCTGTTGCCCCGCAAAAAACAATCGCTGACACCGCCACTATACGCATCCTTGCGCAATCATGGCATCGGCAACCTTCATAAAGCCGCCGATATTCGCGCCTTTGACATAGTTGATATAGCCATCCTCCTCAGTGCCGTACTTGACGCAAACATCGTGGATATTCTTCATAATGGCATGCAACTTTTCATCGACCTCCTCGCGCGTCCACTTGATACGCATCGAGTTCTGCGACATCTCCAAGCCCGACGTTGCCACACCGCCCGCATTCGACGCTTTACCCGGCGAATAGAGCAGTTTGTTGCGTTGAAACACGACGATTGCTTCGGGCGTGGACGGCATATTGGCACCCTCCGCCACGCATATACAGCCGTTATCTACCAACGTTTGTGCCTGCTCGCCATTGAGTTCGTTCTGCGTGGCGCACGGCATCGCTATATCGCACGGAATACCCCACGGACGCTCGCCCACAAAGTATTTGGCATTGGGATATTTGTCCACATACTCCTTGATACGGCCACGGAAGACGTTTTTGAGCAACTTGACATATTCCAATTTTTCGCGGTCGATACCGTCAGCATCGTATATGAAGCCCGACGAGTCGGACATCGTTACAACCTTTGCTCCGAGTTGCGTCGCCTTCTCCACCGCATACTGCGCCACATTGCCCGCTCCGGAGACCACAACCGTCTTGCCGGCAAAACTCTCGCCGCGCAACGCAAGCATCTCCTGCGCAAAATAGCATGTACCGTAACCCGTAGCCTCGGGGCGCAGAATACTGCCACCCCACTCCAAGCCCTTGCCTGTCAGCGTACCGGTAAATTCGTTTCGCAGACGCTTATACTGCCCGAACATAAAGCCGATTTCGCGCCCGCCGACTCCTATATCGCCCGCAGGAACATCGGTATCTTGGCCGATATGGCGATAGAGTTCGGTGATAAACGATTGGCAGAAGCGCATCACCTCGTTGTCGGATTTGCCTTTGGGGTCGAAGTCCGAGCCGCCTTTCGCACCGCCCATCGGCAATGTGGTAAGGCTGTTTTTGCGTGT
>CALYVN010000053.1 GCA_945494785.1 uncultured Alistipes sp. | reverse complement strand
CGCCCTGCACGGCGTAGTCGGTAGCCGGCACAGACTTAACATAAAGCACGTATTGCAGCATAAATTCGCCACAAAAGAGTATATTTGCAATACGAAACAGACAATATATGATGCAATGAGACGATTTGCCATAGCAATTACCATAGTGTGCGCCATGGTCGCATTGGTCGGTTGCACCGAACGGCACAAGCGCACGAACAGCGCGGGCGACACGGGCAGCGTCGGGCAGTCGGCAGCGACATACCGTTTCCGTATGGTGCAGCCGCCACCCGCAGCCACGCCGGAGAACAAGGCGGCATATATGGCGGAGCATTATTGGGACAATTTCGATTTCGCCGACACGCTCTTAATAGCCCGTGCCGACACTGCCGAGATGGCGAGAGCCTTGGCGATATATGCCGCCAATTTTGTCGCACCGACCGACCACGCACCGATTCGCGCACTGATGCAGCGGGCATCGACCTCGAAGCGGATGTTCGACTACTTCGTCATGCTTGCCGAGAAGGTGTTGCACGACCCCAATTCGCCCATCCGCAACGAAGAGTTGTATATTCCCGTACTCGAAGCGCAGATTGCGACACCGCTCTACGACGACTACGAGCGGATAGCCCCGCGCTACGACCTGCAACTCGCCATGCAAAACCGCATAGGCCGACGTGCCAACGATTTCGCATACACGCTCGGCTCGGGCCGCTCGGCAAGGCTCTATGCGCTGCGTGCCGACTATGTACTGCTCTTCATCAACAACCCCGGTTGCCCGATGTGCAAGCAGATTCAGGCAGCAATAACCGCATCGCCGCTGCTTGGCGAATTGCAGGCGAAAGGGTCGCTCAAAGTGTTGGCGATATATCCCGACAGCGACATCGACGCATGGCGCGAATATGCCCCGACGATGCCCAAAGAGTGGATAAACGCATACGACAAAGGGTGCGTAATCGACAACCGACGGCTGTACGACCTGCGTGCCATACCCGCGATGTATCTGTTGGATGCCGACAAAACCGTATTGGTGCGCGACTCGACATCGGTCGCCGAAATAGAGTATGCCATAGCGGTACGGCAAAAATAGATTGCGCTTATAGTTTTATAAAAAATTATTATTTTCATCTTTGCAAAGGCGATATTATATTTGCAATATAGAACGAACAAACCAAGTAAAACAACTTAAAAACACTGAAATTATGGCAAAAAAATGGCGTTGTACCGTTTGCGGGTACATTCACGAGGGAGACGAGGCACCCGAAAGATGCCCGATGTGCAAAGTTCCGAAGGAAAAATTCGTAGAGATAGTAGAGCAGGACGGTAACCTCGATTTCGTTACCGAACACAAACTCGGCGATGCAAAAGGCGCAAGCGCAGAGTTGATGGAGGGCTTGCAGAACCACTTTGCAGGCGAATGCTCGGAGGTCGGAATGTATTTGGCCATGAGCCGCCAAGCCGACCGCGAAGGCTATCCCGAAATCGCCGAAGCGTTCAAACGCTACGCTCTCGAAGAGGCAGAACACGCTGCAAAATTCGCAGAGTTGCTCGGCGAGGTGGTTTGGGACACCAAAACCAACCTTTACAAGCGCATGAATGCCGAGTGCGGCGCGTGCGACGACAAAATGCGTCTGGCGCGTATGGCAAAGGAGCAGAATCTCGACGCCGTACACGACACCGTACACGAAATGGCAAAAGACGAGGCTCGCCACGGCTCGGGCTTCCAAGGCCTCTACAAACGTTATTTCAAATAGCGTTCGCCCGCAGCCGAAAGGCTTGCGATTATGGCACAAAATGCGGTCGTCCGACAGATTGTCGGATGCCGCATTTTGCTTTTTCGCGCTTTTTGCGTTACTTTGTATTGACTTTGAAGCAAAACAACCTAAAACACCACACAATGAAACGAAAAGAGATTCTCGGGCTGTCGCTCGCCCTGCCGCTCGCAGCGTGCAACACCCAAACACAACGCCCAAACATCGTATTTTTCCTCGTCGATGACATGGGTTGGGTCGATTCGTCGGTCGCTTACGGCGAAGAGGTCTATCCCAACAACACCCGATTCGATACGCCGAACATGCAGGCTCTCGCCGAATCGGGCGTAATAATGACCAACGCCTATGCCTGCCCCGTATCGACCCCGACACGCACAAGCCTGCTGACGGGCATGAACGCCGCGCACATGGGAATAACGAATTGGACATCGACCATGCGCGACAAACCGAGCGACGCTTCGGGTGGCGCAGTTGCCGCAATGCAAGGCACGTGGATAGACGATGACAAAGCCATAGAACGCCCCGATTGGAACATCAACGGTGTAAGCCCCGTCGAAGGCGTCGCCCATACGGTCTATGCCACGCCGCTGCCGAAATTGTTGCGCGATGCGGGATATTTCACAATCCACGTCGGAAAAGCGCATTGGGCTTCGGCAGGCACGCCCGGTGCAAGCCCGTACAACATGGGATTTACGGTGAACGTATCGGGCAACGTCGCCGGCATGCCTTGTTCGTATCTCAGCGAAGACCACTACGGCAACACGCCCGAAAAATGGAACTATCTCGCCGTGCAGAATATGACCGAGTATTACGATACCGGTACACATCTGACTGAGGCTCTGACCCGCGAGGCATTGAAAACGCTCGAATATCCGATTGCGCACAAAGAGCCGTTTTATCTCTACATGGCACACTATGCAACGCATACGCCGATTCAGCCCGACGACAGATTCGTACAAAAATATCGCGATGCAGGGATGGACGAAGGTCAGGCGCGTTACGCCTCGATGGTCGAAGGTGTGGACAAAAGCCTCGGCGATATAGTCGCTTATCTCAAAGAGAAAGGTGTGTATGACAATACCGTTATAATCTTCATGACCGACAATGGCGGCAACAGCGAGAACAAGCAGAAAGGTGGTGTGCCGCACACGCACAACAAACCGCTCCGAGAGGGTAAAGGCTCGTGCTACGAAGGCGGAATACGTGTACCGTTGGCTTTCTATTGGAAAGGACATATAACACCTGCCACGCGCATCAATACGCCCGTCATTGCCGAGGATTTATTCCCGACGATTTTGGAGATAGCCGGTGCGCAAAATCAAAAATATGTACAGCAAACCGACGGACAGAGCCTCGTGCGCCTTATCACAGACGGCTCGAAAATCGTCGCCGAGGCAGCCAAGAAGGGCGAAATAACGACCCAAAAAGAGGCCAACGCATACGTTATCGACGAGGCTGTATCGGGTATATCGCCCGACCGCGCCATAGTATTGCACTATCCGCACAAGTGGAAGCCATACGATTTGGCAGACATCGATTATTTGAGCACCGTGCGCAAAGGCGATTGGAAACTCGTATATCGCATGCGAACGAGAGAACTCGAACTTTACAATCTGCGCAACGACTTAGGCGAACAGCACAATCTCGCTGCCGAGAATCCGGAAAAGACTGCCGAACTCGCAACGGAATTGGGCAACCGACTGCGCGAATGGAATGCGCCGATGCCTAAATCGCGCACCACGGGCAAATCGCTGCCTATGCCTGACGAAATTTAGTGCATCAGAAGACGACCCGAACGCCAATCTGCATGTGCCAACGCGACAAAAGGTCGTTCTTTGAGATAACTGCTCCCCGATAGCGATAGTGCGGGGTTTTGTTGCCCGCACCGTCGTCGTCGAGGGCGTAAACCTCGACAGGCGACAATCGCCAATTCGACAGATAGTAGGATGCACCCCACGAGCGGGAGAGCAGATTGCCGAAATTCATCACATCCAAGGTGAGTTGCAGTTTGCGACCCGACTGCGCACCGAAATAGAAATCTTGTGCGATGTGCAAATCCAGATGGTGTTCGAACGGCGTCTGCATAGCGTTGCGTGCCGCATAACGACCGCGATGCGTACGCAAATAGCCGTCGCTCTCGATATAGGCATCGAACGCCTCGCGTTGAGCGTCGGTTTCGAACTGCATCAGCGCAAGTTCGTCGCGTGTCGGAATATACATAGGCGTATTGCCCCGATACGAGTCGCCATTAACATCGATGCTGTTTGAATAGTAGGTCAAAGAGTAACGCGACCCCGAATATGCCTGATAAACCAACGATACGGTGGTACCGAAACAACGAGCATAACGACGAGAGTAGGAGAGTGTGGCCGACAGTTTGTGAGGCACATCGAAGAGCGAATATGTCAATGCTGCATTGTTGGATTCGGTGGCATAGTTCTTACCCCAAATACTTGCAGCCTGCGACGAGATGCCGTCCATCACACTAAACGAATGGCCGAATGTGTAGGCAACCGATAGTCCCAAACCAAAATCAAACTGCTTTGCCACGGATGCACTGACAGAGTAGGTGTAGCCCTTGTTGGTGTTGCGCAAATAGTAGATGGCTGAGTTCTGCGACTTCAACGACGAATCGTAAAAAATGGTCGTATTGCGGTCGTTGGAGGCGGTGGCCGATACGGCATAAAGCCGTTTGCCCGTATCCTGCGCCACAAGGTTATCGACGCAAATGTTGTTGTAGGTCTTTGAGAATATGCCCTCCACGACAAATTTCCAGCCGTGCAGGTGTTGTTCGAATGCAAGGTTGGCACGCAACACCTGAGGATAACGGAACTTTTTGTCCACAACGTTTATTGCCGGATTCGACACGGTAGCACCGCTCGGCTCCTCGCCAAAAGTAGGTGTTTGGTCGTTATACAGAACATAACCGCGTTGTGTCATGCCGGTATTCGAGAAGCAGTTGGTAATCCATACAAACGGGATTTTGCCCGTAAACAGTCCCACTCCGCCACGCAAAACAGATTGCGCATTGCGGCTATCTGCCATAGTCCAGCGGAAACCCATACGCGGAGACAAAATGATATCGGTACGCGGTTTGTTATCGGTACGAATGCCGTATTTCATGGCTATTTCGCTCGCATTAAACTCGGGATTCTCGCGCGGAGTGTTGAAAACCACCGGAATATCTATACGCAAGCCGTATGTGAGTTTCAAATTGCGCATCATCTGCCACTCCTCTTGGGCATAAAGACCGAATTGCGCCATCGAGGTACGGATAGCCGAATCGCCGATAGGGTAGTTACGCAAATAGGACGATGAGTTGTCGGCAAGAAAATCGGCTATCGTATTGTATGTATAGGTGCCGAAAGCATTGGCGATATACGTAACCTTGTTGGTAAATATCTCGTTTTGCGTACCGAAGGTTATTGTATGGTCGCCAGAATAAATGGAGATGTTGTCGCAAATCGAGACCGAATTTTGCACGAGATGATTCATGCCGTTGTACGGATTGGTACCGATGCAGACTTTGATATTGTTGTTGCGTTCGTCGCTCGGCGTGTCGTACAATTTGCTAATCTGCACATAGGGTAGCAGACGGTCGGATTTGCCTTCGTCGGTTATGCGATTGTAACCTATGCGCAATTCGTTGAAAACGGTTGCAGAGATGCGCGAATCGAGTTCGGCGACTAACGAATGCGTTTGATTGGCAAGCGTATAAGCCGAGCCATTGAAACTAAACAGTGAGGCATTGTTGGCATATTCGTCTTTCGTTGCATTGAGATAGTTGTAACGCAATGCGAGGTTGCTGCACTCGCTGATATTCCAATCCAAGCGAGCGACCAACGAGCCCGATTTCTTGACAACGTTACGGCGCGAATAACCGCCACCGTCATAGCCTGTCAGAGCAGCATAACGGTCGGCAATAACCTGCGCATCGGCTGCCGTTATCGACAGCGGCGAATAACCGGCATAGAACGACGAAGGCGACGAGTTATGGTCGAACTCTCCATTGACAAAGAAAAACAGTTTGTTTTTGACGATTGCACCGCCAAGCGATACGCCATAAATCTGTGTGGATTGAGTAGGCAGGCGCGTTCCGCCATCGACTCCCTTGCCGTAAAAATTCTGGTTGTTATAATAAGCATACGCCGAGCCTTTCAGCGTATTGGTACCCGATTTGGTTATCGCATTGATACCTCCACCCGTAAATCCGCTCTGACGAACATCGAACGGAGCGACAACCACCTGAATCTCGTCGATGGCATCCAGCGGAATCGGATTAGCATCGGCCAAACCGCCATTGGTACCCGACGATGTCAGGCCGTATATGTCGTTACTTGCAATACCGTCAATCTGAAAGGTATTGAAACGGGTATTGTTGCCGGCGATGCTTATGCCCCCCGATTGGCACGCCATAACCTGCGGTGCAAGTCGTGCGATGTCGTAGATGGAGCGCGACACGGTCGGCAGCACGCCTATCTCATTGCCGTTGAAATTGTCGGCGGCTCCCGTGCGGGACGCATCGAATCGATTGGCATTGACTGTAACAGTCTCGATATTCAGATTTTCGGCAAGTGCGGCATCGATGTTCTCCGGTTTGCCGAGTTCGAGCCTGATGTCGTCGTAACGTTCGGTTGTACACCCTATATAAGAGATTTCGACCGAATACGGACCACCGACACGCATGCCGTCTATATGGTATGCACCGTTACGGTCGGTTACCGTACCGTATTGTGTCGAAGATGGCGTATGCACCGCCACAACCAATGCTCCCGCCAAAGGCATCCCGTTGGAGGAGGTGATATGGCCGGATATGCCGGATGTGGTAACCTGTGCCGATACAGAGGCGATTGTGCCGAACAACAAAGCGACGAGTGTCAATAATCGTTTCATATAACGCAAAAAAATAAAAGTGTCCAAACATTAAAGTATCAGGACACCATATATCGTTATATGCCATACACTCCCTGCGGAAGGTATAAAACAAAGGCGAATATACGGATTTCTTCCATCCGGACTTTAACCGTCGGTATCGGAATTCCACCGATTCAGTCCCTCATCGGGAGTCGCGGACTATAACCGCCGGTAGGGAATTACACCCTGCCCTGAAATCCTATTTGCAGGTGCAAAGATAGCAATAATCCCGCATGTTGTACCGATGATGCAACAAAAAAATCGAATATGTGCAATAAAAATCGTCTGCGGGGTTGTGATAATCGATAGTTATTATTATCTTTGTAGTAGAATATCCGCGCCTTAGGCACGAATAATGCAGAGCAATAAAATACAAACATAGAAAAGATTATGGCTAATTTAAGAGATTTGAAGAAGGAAATCGACTATCGATTGGAAGAATTGGTTTTTGATTGCGACATGGCAATCTATTTTCAGCCTACCAAAGAGAAGGAGATTTTTGCCGTTATGCAGGAGGGTGTCGAACTGCGCAACGAATTGTTCCACAAGGCAAGCAACCCGACCGAGCCTAAAAACGCATCGCTTGTGCGCAAATACTATGCAGCACTGCGTACGGAGATGATTGAGGCATACGGCAAATTGTTCGAGAAATTAAGCGAGATAAACAAATAATCCATCACGCTTGTATCGGCAATAAAATGCACGGCGTCGAACCGATATCGGTTCGACGCCGTGTTGTGTTATCGATATTAAGATTTAATTCCTGTATGGCACTCTCGATTGTATGATTTTATTTATTACTAGTTATTTATACAAACAAACGTGTTGCAACTCACAATCGGTATTCCGCTTTCATTGCCGGCTATTAATCGTCGTGTGTACATAGTACCGTGTGTGGCACAGTGCCGTGCGAGACGATTTGTATAGGGCATTGGTAGTTGTCGAGTTGTTCCTGCGTAATGATGTTGGAATCGTGGCGATGCACATGGCGATTCACACAAACAATGTTTTTAACCACGCTGGTTATCGTACCAATATCGTGCGACACCATGACGATTGCCATTTTCTCGTTCAGACGGTGCAACAACGCATACAATTCGCTCTCAAACCGATTATCGACGAAATTGGCAGGCTCGTCCAAAATCAACATCTTTGGCGACAAAATCACGGCACGACACAGAAGCGCACGTTGCAGTTGGCCGCCCGAGATGTCGCCTATCTGACTATCGGCTATATCGGCTATATCCGCCATTTCGAGCAACTCCATGGCAAGAGCCTTATCTCGCCGCGTATAGCCGTGCAAAAAGCCCTTTTCGGCCTGCAAACCCGACATTACGACATCGACCACCGATATAGGAAACTTGCGGTCGAATTCGGATTGCTGCGGCATATAGCCTATAAGCCGTTTGCCGTTGGAATAGAGCAACGGAGAATGGGTTATGGTGCCGGAGTAGGGTATTGTGCCGAGTATGCTCTTGACCAAAGTGGTTTTGCCTCCGCCATTCGGGCCTATGATACCGATAAAATCATCGTCGAATATATCCAAGCAGACGTGTTCCAATGCCGTATAACCATCGTACTGAACACCAACATCGCGGATAGATACCAATGTCGCCATCTTTACTCGGTAATTAGGTTGGTCATGAAGCGGATATTATCGAATACATCCTCGTCCAACGGGTTGATTTCGACCGCTTCGGCACCGATATCGCCGCATACGACCTCGACACTCGATTTGGGGAACTGCGATTGATAGAACACCCGTTTGACGCCATCTTTGCGTGCCGCATCGATAATCGAGGCCAAACGTTTGGCACTTACCTCTTTGCCTTCGTGTTCGATGGCGACCTGCTGCAAACCGTAATCGCGGGCAAAATAGGTCAGCGCAGGATGATAGATGATAAAATAGTTGTTGGCCGAGCATCGACACATTTCGCCGACCTCCTCGTCCAAATCGAGCAGTTTTTGGCACAGATTATCGTAACCGGCTTCGTATTTTAGAGAGTCCGGCATGGCTGTACGAATAGCCTCGAAAGCATTCTCGGCCATTATCATCAACTCCTTTGGCGAACACCATATATGCGGATCTACACCATGGGCGCAATGCTTGCCGTGGTGTGTATGCGAGCAACTGCCGGCAATCGGCTCGACACCTCGGCTCAAATCGACAATTTTGGTCTGCTCGCGCACCTTGTTGAGCAGATTTTTCTCAAAATCGAGCAGCCCCGTGCCAAAAATCAGCCGCGAATTGTTCAAAGCAATAAACTGCTTCGGCGTAGGCTCGAATGTCTCGGGCGACACTCCTGCCGGAACAAGCACTTCGACCTCGAAATCATCGCCGACAATCTCGGTTATAAGCGGTTTTATCGGCGCAATCGATACATAGATGGTATGGTCGTTGCGTTTGTCGGTGCTGCACGAGGTCGCAGCCAGCAAAGCACAGGCTGCCGTACACAATAATATGGATAGATGTTTCATAGTTCTGCAATCTTTATTCGACACAACAAAGATACAACTTATTGCGATAATTTGTGCAATAAATACAAGCAGGGATTATATGTCGGAAGTTTGCATCGAGACCGACGACGGCTTAACGCAGAAATAGGGTAGTAACCCCCTGTTGCCGCCATCGTATATTATCAACACGTTATGATATTATAATATTGATTTACAATACAAAACAATGTGCCATATCAATCGGATTTATCGTCATCAAACAACCACGAAAGCAGCAACAGATTACGAAGCAAACTTCCGGAGTCGCATTCGTCATCATCGCGATTGAGAAGATGGTGCAGTATAAGAAATTCCAGAAAATCCATAGAAATACAAGTATTCTACTGCAAATATAGCCAAAGTTCGGCAATTAAGATTCACTAATGTCGAATTTCTGCATTTTGGAAATGCTCGATTTTTTAAAGAATCCGCACAATTTGTTTTGTTCCTTA
>CALYVN010000052.1 GCA_945494785.1 uncultured Alistipes sp. | reverse complement strand
CAATGTATTGTAAGATTGTAGTTTTACAATCGGGGGAATTGCCGATATATCCATAAAATAATTGATTATCTTTGTATCAAACTATTCCGATCATGACTATTTATTGCAGAGATATACTTGGAGCCAAACCATACCCTGATGCAGGCACCGATTTATTCAACAGAATGGATGGAATCATAGCAGAAGGTGGGAATGTGGTTATCGATTTATCGGATGTGGTTTCATTGCCATACGTATTCTTGAATACCTCAATAGGCAAGTTTATCGATGTGTACGGAATACCGTTGCTGAAACAAAGAGTTTCTTTTGCTAAAATCAGTCGCGCACAGGCTGAAAGAATAACCGAATATATACAGCGATATGGGGCATAACGCAAACCTATTTCAAGAGAGTCTGTCAATGGTTCCAAAAGATTTGAAATGTGAGATAGACTTGTCTTTTGCTATTGCCGACAAAATTGACGATACTCTGAAACAACGAGGTATCACGCAAAAAGAGTTCGCGAATCGCTGCGGAAAAACCGAAGCGGAAATGTCCCGATGGTTAAGCGGCACGCACAACTTCACATTGCGGACGCTTGCCAAAATATCAACTACCTTGGATAGAGAATTGGTAAAGGTTTGATAATTTATATATCTTTGTATTGAAAATGTTATGTAACAATAGCATAAAAGTCCTGCGTTGCGCGAATTTCCAAGTTCCACTTGGAAGGTTTTAGTACATCACGGGACTTTTTTACGTTTATATTGAGTTCAGACTTTTATATTCTCTTTCATCCAGTCGGTTACTTCCTTATCAACAGAGTATGTTCCCCATGCATCGCCGGTTATATCTACAACCAATACAATGCCGTTGTGTTCACTAATAATATTTGAAATGCCTGCACGAATCTCCGTTAAAGGATTATCGGAGTTTACAATCCAAACATTGTCAATAATACGCGCCCATTTATCGTAAGTCTGACGAATACGGTCTGCAACAATAGAATAATCCTCTTGATTATTCGACTTGAAAGAAACTAAAAAACTCCTCATATCTCACACTTACTCTTTTGAAGCCTTAAAATAATAGCCGACTATAAAACCTAATGGGCCCGATAGAACGCCGGAAACTGTTACAAGCATATCTTTGTACTCATCGACTGCAAATTCGGACAAAACTCCGACGCCAAATACCACACCAATCACAATAAAGAATGCCCAAACGTATAATTGGGCAATATAAGTTCGTGTCGATTCTTTTCGATTGTCAGAACTTATATTTTTATCGGTATTCCCAACTACTTTCTCTGATGATTCAGTAACTTCCTTGTTTTCTTCCATAAAAAGTCCATAGATTTTCAATTACAAAAGTATGAATTTTTGCCATAATAACAAATAGAGCGGTCATCTCGACCGCTCTATTCTTTCCTACGCCTGTTGCACCGGCAACCTGCTCGGTTGATAGTTGTTGCCAAGTATTTGCGCAATCATCTGCTGCGCCCTCGGCTCCGCATCTGCCGGTCTGTCCTGCCCGGCTGCCGCAGATGCCATCTGCTGGACATTGTTCACCGTCTCCGGATTGAATCCCTGCCCGCCTTGTTGCTGTTGCTGCAAAGCCTGCAACTCGCTTAACAACTGCTTGCCGAACGGCAGAGTGGTATGTTGCAGGAACATGTCGAGCGGAATCAAGCCGCCTTTGAGCATATCCATCAGATACTCGTTTATGCGCTCGCGGAATACCGGCGTATCCATACCCTGCGAAGGTACGAGCGAGTAGTTCTCGGCAATGGCTTGTGCCTTCTCCGGAATATACTCCGTTGCCGTCTGCCCGTAACTGCGTCCCGATACCGACAAGTAGCGTGGCACGGTATAGTATTGCAGGATAACCCGTACGAGTTTCGCATCGCGCTTCTTGCAATAGTTGTTGAACCGCTCGAACAGCAGCACAAAGTTGAGCATGGTGTTCTGAGCCTGCTGTGCGTAGAGCGATGACGGTGTCCCCGACTTGGCAACCTGTCCCTGCACCGCTCCCGACAGCCCGCTTATTGCCTGAATCTGCTGCATGTCGAAGTTCAGCACATCGAATACGCCGAGGTTGATGGCGTTGCGTTGCAGGAACTCCGGCATAGGATAGCCGGGCTTCGCCTTGAACTTGATAACGCCGTTTATCTTCATTATCTCATCGGCATACTCCTCTATCGAGCGACCTTCCAATGCCTCTTCCGGCACGAACAGCGTATTCTTCGCCGATGATGCGATAAGCATATCGAGCATAGTTCGCTGGCGGTTGATGTTGCGCTGCATCTCTATGAGGTCGGAGAACAGTGGTTTGCTTACGCCGTCAATGACAGGCATCGCCGCGAATACATACGGGTGTTGCTGGTGCTCGTATGGCGACTCCATTTCGAGCAGTGCCACGCCCTGCGGTGTCAGGAACTGACAATACCAATAGTGCTCGTAGTGGCGTTCGGTCTCGATGAGCGGGATAGTATCCTCGTCCATGCCAGCAGCCACGCCCTGCATAATACGGCGGGCATTCTCCGCCGCAACCTCCGCCTCGATGGCATTGATGTCGTCCACATACTCCTTCGGACGGTCAAACGTTGCACGGTCGTTTGTCCACAGCACCCAACGGCTCCGCTTGCTCCACACCTCGATTATGCGGTATTTGTTTATCTCGTTGGCACTGCCCCAAAAGTCCATACTCTCCAACACATCGGATGCCTTGTTGTTGTTCTGCTCAAACCGCTCGCGGTCGGCAATCTCTATCTCGTTGAGTATTGCATTAAGCCGTTGCTCATCGTAGGCATTCTTGGCGAAGTTGCCGATTATCTCCGAACGGGTATAGGAGTGCAGTTCGCAGATACGGCGGATGTCGAACAGGCGCGGGTCTTCGCAGTCCTGATTCCACGCTATGCGCATCTCGTTCACATAGTCCACACGCGCATCCGTAACGTTGCGCTCGTCCCACGCCGTATAGGTAATCTTGCACCACGCAACGCCCATGGTGTGCAGGGCGATAATGGTGTTGATGTCGAGCGTCTGATTCTCGTTCGCGTCCAAGCACGCCTGTATGGCATTGGTTATCATCTCCGCTGCCTGCGCATCCTCCTCGCGCCGGGCATTGATGATGGTCTTGTAGGTGTTGGTCAGCATCTGTCCGCAGACATTGCGGATATACTCCTGCAAGATGTTATGCGTGATGGGCGTAACGCCAGTGCGCGAAATCAGTTGTCGCTCGGTTATCTGCTGCCCGCGGTTGTCCGGGTCTTCGACCAAATCGCCCCACTGGTCGCCCGAGTAGTAGCGCATAAAACGGCGGTGTTCGGCTCGCCGCTCCGCGAGTTGCATCCAGTCGTTATAGCACGCCCGCAACAAATCCATATTCTGTGCCTCGACAACCGCATCGCGCTTGATGTGTATGGTCGTCGTCTGCTTCTTTCGCGAGCCTCCGCCCGCACGGCGCATCTGCGCCACCGATACTTGGTTAATTGCCATATTGCTCTATGTATTTATCGTATTCTTCGTTCAGTTGTTTCAATGCCTCATATTTGCCTTTGAGGTCGGATTTATAGGTATTGTCAGGTTCAATGGCGTGATTAAGGTCGTAGTCGTAATAATATATGTCATAAATACGATTGCCCAATGAATCGACCAATGCCGATTGTGCGGCGGGCATATTGTCATACTTATCCCAATAATCTTCCTGTACATACCCTGTGCCCGTCAAATGCAACCGTTTCTTGACCTCTTTCACTCTCTCCGACAATGTCTTCACCTCCGAAGGCGAAATGCCCATCTCTTTGTAGAGTTTGTTATTCAGGTTCTCGAAATACAGTTTCTCGATTTTCTTGTCTAAAACATCGTTGCTTCGAATACGGCGGTTGGCAAACGAGAGGCGTTGCATATACTCATCCTTCGTCTCACCTTCGCGTATAGGCCCGACAACAGCCTTTACCGCCGAGCGCGGAGCATTAAGCATCTCCATTGCATCTTCATAGTCCAACGACTTGTCGCGCATTATACCTTTAACTCCGTGAAACATATTTTCAAAGGTCTTGGCATCGAATCCGAGTCCAAATCTCGTGGCGAGAGAGAGAGTTACGAACCAAGCCTCCTTGTCCTCCGATTCCGCTTCCTTCCCATTTATCACTTGATCCCAAATAAGAATGCCGTTGTTCTTTATGGTCTCCAATGTCGGTGCACTGAATAATTTCATATTGCGAAGCCCGAATCTCGCTTGACTACTATTACGATATATATCATCAACCGCAGGCCCGTATATAGGCATGTCTGATAAACCCGGAATAAAGAATACTCCGTTATCCTTATCGTCATCGTCCTTGTTCGGTTGGTGGCCGAGTATGCCCTTGCTGCCTTTTTGCCAAACCCAAGGAAGAACACCGCCGAATACGCCGATAACCATCAACGCCCGAAGAAAGTTCTGCCAATAGTCGTGCTTGGCTTTATGCTCGGCGGCAGTATCACTCATGCCTTGACCCTTGTAATACTCCTTGCGTGCATCGATTAACCGTTTGCGCGTCTTGCCTGATAACATTCTCGTGGCTTCGGCAACTGCGTGAATCTCCAAGCGGGCGTAACCCGTATTGGCATTGCGATACGCCATCAACTGCGAGAATACAGGAGTCTTCTGCATGCGGGACAGGAATATACCATCACCCGATTGTTGCGTCTGATTCAAGAACAAGGCGGCACGGTACTTGGCATCCGTGTCGGCCTCCTTGGGCGACATACCCGATTTAAGATTATTGCTATACTCAAATTCATATATCGCTCTCGCACCAACGGTACAAGTCAGCAAATCGACAGCCGAGTTCGCCCACATACCCGCAGACACAGCCTTGCGTAAAGTACGATTATACTCGACCTCTATGTCGTTGACATTGAATTGGTCGAAACCCGCAGAACGTCTCTCCCAACGCTCTCGTACGGTCGGTAACTCGTTCATTGCCCATACCAAATTCGCCTTTATATTCTTCGGAATGAACGCCTTTGCCATATACATCCAATATCGTGGCGAGGCACTGTATGCAAAGTATGCAGGATAGGACAGCGTCTGCTTTAATGCCGTATTGAAACGGAAGGTTATGTTGGCTGCAATATCGTTGCGCGAAATAGCACGCAACAGTTTCGGCAGTTTCCCCGCCTGATTGGGCTCGTTGCCGCCCACTGCGATATTAGCCACCTGTTTAAGCAGCGATACCGCGCCCTTCGCCTGCGCCTCAACGACATTGCGGAACTGCGTAGATGAGAGCAACGTGTTTATCTGCTTTATCGGCTTGGCAAACGCATACCAGTGTTCCATATCGTTGATGTGTCCGATGAGTTTGTCTACGAAGTTCGTGTCGAGGTTAAGACCATAGTTATGCTCTCTGCGGGCAATGATGCTGCCAACTGTCGATGTCGGCAGTGTCGTTACTTCTTCGCCTATCTCTTCCGCTTTATACAACTGCTTCTTGTTTACTTCGAGCGGGAAATAGTGCGGCGTGTCCGGCATCTGTGTTTTATACAGATATTCATACAGACCGTTATACCGCTCGTAGCGTTGGGTCGGCAACAACTCATCGGTAACCCAGTCCACAAATTGCTTCTCTTTCGGGAACTCATCTGCAATATAGTCTGCAATGGTATCTATTTGCAATTCGTCTATGCCTGCGTTGAGCAACATCTTCCGTCCTTGCTCTTGCCGTGATGAAGAATAAAGATACATAAGTTCGCCGACATTCAACTCTATCATCTGGAAAATGATATTACCGTCTCCATCCCGCATGATTTTCCCATTATGCTTCTCGCGAGCCGGTACGCCTTTGTTAAAGATTTTCATGTCGGTCGGCTTCTTGGAGCGGGCTATAAGCGCATTTATATCCTTGCCCAAGCCGAGTTCCTTAATCTTATCCTCAACCATAGAGAACATCATCTGCTTGTTCTTATACTGCTTGTCGGACGCGAACACAAGACCGTCTTCGCCACCCATAATCTTATCATACAGACCATAGCGGTTACCTATATCGTTGATGCATATTGCCCTCAACATACTGTCGAATGTTGCTACCGCAGGCAGAGCATTGCTGACAAGTGTCCTCAATTCATTATTGCGATTCTCTTTTGTCTCTGCGACATCTTTCCCGATTTCTTTCTCCTTGTAAGGAATTGCACCCGGAACTCTTATCGAAGAAAATGCCGTGCGCATAAGTGCCAGCCTTTCCTCGGCTTCTTGTTGTACGGCATCGAGCCAAGCACTGCGGCCATTCTCAATCAGCGATTCCAAGCCCTGCCTAAATTCTGCAAGCGCATCGTTGTACAGGTGGGTACGATTGAGCAAATCACCTTGCAGACCGACAATCTCTTCCCCGAGTCTTCTCCACTCCAATAACTTCTCCGCGTGCTTGTCGGCATCGCCTGCTTCGAGTGCCGCCTGCTTGGCGCGGAATGCGGCGGAACGGTCTGCCATTGCAGTATTGAGGTTGCTGTTTATTTCATCTATTGCATCGTGTATGGTTATGGCATTGTTGTAACGTTGAAGAATCTGCACGGCATATATCTTATGCATGACGCTGTTATCCTCAACAGGCAACTCATACATTTGGCTATCGATTTGCTGCAACAAATCCTCTATGGTCGTTGCCTGTCCCTCTTTAAGCGTATAATAGTACACATATCGGTTCTCCCTATCATTCCACGACTTCGAACTGGTCGTTATTCCAGCCTGCACAAGGTCGAAAATTCGGCGGGTGTTCTCCGATATGCGGTTACCCATCAATACACCCATGGGATTGAACTTATACACCCGCAGATTCAGCATCTTCTCAATGGCATCTCTGTTGCTCTTGACCGATGCCTCCGTAATGCGCGTGTCTATCTTGTCGAGTTGCCGGCGTATCTCTGCCCGCTGACGCTCCGGAGTGATACGGTCGGATGCTATCTTCATCATTGCTGCCTGCACACCGTTCATCATGGAGCGGAACCGCTGCTCTCCGAGGTTTTTCAGCACCTCATCGTTCGCCTTGTCCTTGACAAAGCGTATAACCTCCGCCGTGAGTTCCCGTACATTCTGCGTGCGGTTACGCGCCTTCGCCTGCAATGCCGCTATCTTGGCAGACAGGGCATCTACCTGCGTGCGCTCCTGCGACTCGTTGTCCTCAACAGACGTATTCGGCTCTGCCGGCTCCGATATGGAAGCGGAGCGGGTGGCATTGAGATTGTCATAGAGGAATATCTGGTCTTCGCGTGCGACATCTTCCGTCTCGGCGGCAAGAGATGCCCGACGTTCCTCCGGTGTCATTTTCATTCTGCGCTCTACATTACGAGCCTCAACCTCACCGGATAAATGACGATAGTAGTCATAGCCGCCAATTTCAGGGTCATAGTCGCCCAACTCCAAATCTATCTCCTCCAACTCATCCTCTCTATCGGTATTGCCTTCGGCAACCTCCTGCTCTATCTCGCGACGCATCTGCTGCAACTCATTCACGCGCTCAGCATTTTGGGATTGCAACATATCAGGATTACCACCTTGTGCAAAACCCTCTATATTTTGTATGGCATGTTGAATCTCGTGGTTAAGAATACCATTCAGATAATCCAACTTGTCAGCATGGATGACTATCATATTGCGCTTCGGGTCGTAATAGCCGTTGCTACCTTCGCCATTGAGAACTTCATCTGTTTCCAACCGTACATCTTTCAACTGCGGATAAGTCTCGAAAAGGTCGGGAGCATCAACCATATTGCCAAGTTTGCCCGATGTCCAAAGCATATCCTCCTCGTTGCGCTTGAAGGATTTGCCCTCCATTTCAATTGTATCTTTGATTTTCGCATCGGGTATCTCATAACGCCACTTGCCGTCCGCGCCACGTTCCCAACCTGTGGCGAGTTTTATGCGTTTGGCATTTTCTTCGTCAGATGTTTGGAGAATATCCAACAATCGCTTATCTTTGATGCCAGATGAGGTGGTCTTTTGTTCCTGATTCAGATTCGGTATTCTGATAGGGTCAGAAGAAACCTCGCCCGATTTTGCAGACAATTCATTTGATGCGGAATCGGGTGCTTTATTTATCAGGTCTATTAAATTTCCCTTCTCTATATCGGTTAGTTTGTGGTCGTAATATCTTTTGCCATCTATGTTTGCAACAACAATCTTGGCAGTGTAATCCTCTCCACCGATTCTTAACCCGGCTACGAAATAGTCAAAAGAATCCGCTTTGACTTTATTGTCTTCGTTCGGCAATGTGGTAATAAACGTAGATTGCTGTATCAATTCAGGTATTGCAGCAAACGATTGCAAGTGTGCAACACTATCTGAATCGTGCTGTTTCAGTTCCGTTATGCCACTGCGGGTTACATCTATTTCTTTACCAGTATCCTGATTTACATATGTTCCACGCAAAGACTTTGCATACTCCTCGGCATTCTTGCGATACTGCTTTATATCCTCGCCCGGTTCAATTTCCTTGCCCGTAATCACAACAGATTTCGCATTACGCAGTTTTTCCAAACGTGTCGGCCGTTCCTTGAAATCGACTTCCATCTTACGGGCAACGGCAAGGTTGTCCATTCGGGTTGTCGCCTCCTCAACACGGTCGGCTTCGACTGCACCTTTCTCGCCGGCGAACATAAAGCGACCACGTTCTGCCTGCGCTTGTTTTGCCTTGGTGTACTTCGACAAGTCCACCTTCTCTACCAAGTCGCGCAACGGTATCTTCGTAAACTCATCCACTTTGAGTTTCGATAGGTCATCCTTGCTCCACTTCGAGAATGTTGCCTTCAAGTCTTTCCAGAACTGCCTCAACCACGCACGCAATTTGGCAACAAGAGTCTTGTTGTCGGAAATCTCCGATATTTTCTTTGCCGCATCTTTGGCTACGATACGCGAAAGCGTCTCGCTCGCACGCTCGTCCTCCGAGAGGTCTTTGTAGTTCTTGTCCGCATTGACCTCTTTCCATGTATCGGTCTCTTTGAGCAACTCCTTGCCACGCCGCCACAACTCCGGATTGTTCTCGGCAACTACCTTAGACCACAACTCCGTATACTCGTGAATAGGTGTCTCGGCATTCATCTTGGACGAATCGAGATAGATTCTGCCTCCAATGGTGAAGCCGTACACCTCGCCATTCGGTGTGCGGAAATATCTTTCGTGGTCTACAATATGTGCATCGTTTTCTTTAAAGATGACATAGTTGCGTGCCCCGTCCGAGCGACCGCCGCTTTGGAACTGCGCAGGATAGGAGATGCCCACAAAGCCCATTTCCGAGAGTAATAACGATGCTCGTTTATCACCCACATATAGACTTATGGCTTTATACAAATCTTTACCGGTCTTCGCATCGTTAAGAGAATCTGTTAAGTCTCTCTCCAACATCTCATATTCCAATTCACCGCCGGTCTCTGTCTCTGTCTCTTGCAGTATAGTCTCTTTTATCTCATCTTTATTAAAGTCTGCGGGAAGAGGCTTTTCCCACTTCAAGTAGTTCTGACCATTGTCATCGGGAATATCGACAGTGTATAGATTTCTTGTAGACTCACTTGTGAAATCCTTTGGATTTAGCCTTTGTAAAGCATTATATCTGCGACGATTATAATCACGCAATTTATCTATAAATTCAGTATCGGTGGATAATTCATAGTATCTATCCTTTATTTTATCAAATGCTTCTTGTGCAC
>CALYVN010000051.1 GCA_945494785.1 uncultured Alistipes sp. | reverse complement strand
CTGTTTGCCCTTCCGCTTTTGTCGTTTCATCGCGCCCTCCGTCTTCGGCGGAAACCACACGAAAGCAACCGCAAAATTAACGTTTACTTATCATTTTTCAAAATCAGCGTCTTAATTTCGAAAAAAATTCGTTCATCAACGCTTCGCATTCCGTTGCCAACACCCCCGCCGTAACCTTCGTTTTCGGATGCAGTATCCGGCTGTCGATGGTCGTATATCCGCGCTTGGGGTCTGCCGCGCCATAGACTATGCGGCCTATCTGACTCCACGCCAACGCGCCCGCACACATCACGCACGGCTCCAACGTAACGTATATCGTACAATCAGGCAGATACTTGCCGCCGAGCGTTGCCGAAGCGGCCGTCAATGCCTGAATCTCGGCATGAGCCGTAACGTCGGTCAGCGTCTCGGTCAGATTGCGGCCTCGCCCGACAACGACACCATCGGCCACTATCACCGCTCCGACAGGCACTTCGTCGTTATTAAACGCTTCTCGGGCCTCGTATAGTGCGAGACGCATATATTTTTCGTCAGTTTGAGCCGTTACGTTCATATTTTTACTAATTTTGTGGGTTACAAAGATACAAAAAACCGAAAACAAACAATAATATGTACAGAACAAACACTTGCGGCGAACTCAGAGTCGCAGATGTAAACAAAAAAGTAACGCTTGCAGGTTGGGTACAGAAGGTGCGCAACCTCGGCGCAATGACATTCATCGATTTGCGCGACCGTTACGGTATTACCCAAATCGTGGTCGAGGAGCATTCGGCCGAGCAGACGAAAGCGGTTGCCGCTTCGCTCGGCAGGGAGTTCGTGATTCAGGTTAGCGGACGTGTTATCGAGCGTTCGTCCAAAAATCCGAAGATGCCGACGGGCGACATAGAGGTTGCTGCCGACGACATCGTCGTTTTGAACGAGGCCGCAACTCCGCCGTTTACCATCGAGGAGCATTCGGACGGAGGCGACGATTTGCGCATGAAATACCGCTATCTCGACCTGCGCCGGCCACCGTTGCAGCGCAACATGATCCTGCGCCACAAAATGGCTCAATCGATTCGCCGCTTCCTCGACAACGAGGGATTTTTGGAAATCGAAACACCGTATCTCGTCGGCTCGACACCCGAAGGCGCACGCGATTTCGTTGTACCGAGCCGCATGAATCCCAACCAATTCTATGCTCTGCCGCAATCGCCGCAGACGCTCAAACAGTTGTTGATGGTTGCGGGATACGACCGCTATTTCCAGATTGTACGCTGTTTCCGCGACGAAGACCTGCGTGCCGACCGTCAGCCCGAATTTACTCAAATCGACTGCGAAATGGCATTCGTAGAGCAGGAGGACATCATCGGGATTTTCGAGCGTTGGGCAAAATATATGTTCAAAGATGTGTTGGGCATAGAGTTCAACGAGCCGTTCCGTCGTATGCCGTGGATTAAAGCGATGGAGAAATACGGTTCGGACAAACCCGATTTGCGGTTCGGCATGGAGTTCGCCGACCTTACCGACCTTGCGCACGGCCACTCGTTCTCGGTATTCGACGATGCGGAGTATGTCGTCGGATTCGCCGCTACGGGTTGCGCCACATATACCCGCAAGCAAATCGACGCGCTTACCGATTTCGTAAAGCGGCCGCAAGTGGGGGCAAAAGGTTTGATTTGGATTCGTTTGGAGGCTGACGGCAACATCAAATCGTCCATCGACAAGTTCTTTGCGGCAGACGAATTACGCGCCATTGCAGAGCGTTGCGGAGCCAAGGCAGGCGATATGGTATTTATCCTATGCGGTGCAAAATTCAAGACTCTGACACAACTCTGCGCCCTGCGTTTGGAGGTTGCCCAGCAACTCGGATTGCGCGACCCGCAAAAATTCGCACCGCTGTGGGTCATCGATTTCCCGATGTTCGAGTGGGACGAAGAGACGCAACGGTTCTACGCTATGCACCACCCGTTCACCTCGCCAAAACCCGAAGATGTGCAATATCTCGAAAGCGACCCGGGCAGAGTACGCGCCAATGCCTACGACTTCGTCTGCAACGGTACGGAAATCGGAGGAGGCTCGATACGTATTCACGATGCCAAATTGCAGGCACTCATATTCAAATGCTTGGGCTTCACGCCGGAACGCGCACAGGAGCAGTTCGGCTTCCTGATGAACGCCTTTAAGTTCGGCGCACCGCCTCACGGAGGTTTGGCATTCGGCTTCGACCGCCTTTGCTCGCTCTTCGGCGGCTCGGATTCGATTCGCGACTATATCGCATTTCCGAAAAACAATGCCGGACGCGATGTGATGCTCGATGCTCCTTCACGGCTCGACCAATCTCAATTGGACGAACTGTATCTCTCGCTCGTAAAGCCCGAATAGGCAACTAGCAGACCAAACAAAAAGGGGTTGTGTCGATTGACACAACCCCATCTGTTTGATTAGGTATTTTACGCCACTATCTCGTGCCAAAATGCCGTATTGCGCACAATCCACCAAGCCAACATGAGCAATACGAAAAATGCCACGACAAAGATGTTGTACACACCTCGTCGCAGCAAATTCATAAAACGCGACCTGACAGGAAGCAAAGAGACAAAGACCAACACGATATACGGCGACACAAGCACCATATAGGGGTTATACCAAAACGCCTCCTTCCACTCCCCTCGCACGCAACTTGCCAAAGCCCGCTGCACTCCGCACATGGGACAATCGCAGCCCGTCAATGTTCGGAAAAGGCATTTGGGCGCAAGCGAGACGTCTCCGCAATACAAAATCGCGAAGAGCGACCATAAAGCGACTGCCGAAAGCGCAATCGGAATTATGATGTTGCCCGAGCGTCTCAACAGAGGCTATTTGCTGACAATCTTCTTGCCCTCGACATCGGTAAAGTTGCCGCAGGCGATGACGATGAAATCAATCAAAGTCCAAATACCGCAAGCACCGAGCGTGATGAGTTGAAGAATGCCGGTACCGATTTTGCCGACATAGAAACGGTGAATGCCGAGACTGCCGACAAAGAAGCAAAGCAACAACGTAACAATCCAATCCTTCTCGCTTTTGTTCAAATCGACTTCGGCATTACCCTTCGGAAGAGCGCAACCGCACTTTACGCATACAACAGCATTGTCATTGACTTCTGCGCCACAATTAGGACAAAACATAATTAGTACAAATTATTGTCTATCTGCACCTTGACAGGTTATTAAATTTGCAGAAGAGAGTGGTGCATGGATTGTCAGACAATCCGCACTCTCCTTATTATCATGCAAATATAAAAAATTATTTGCAAACGATGATACGAACGAGCGGCAAAATTTACGGACAATACGCAACACCGACAATTTTTCGACCCTCACGCCGTATTTGTTCGCTATCATCTCGCAAAAACCGCGACACACCGAATTATACACGATGACGGAGCAGATTTCCGAAAAAATGTCTATCTTTGGAGTGAATATAGCACATGAAAATTATGGCTGCACCGCTGGCTGAACGATTGCGTCCGCATACGATAGACGACTACATAGGACAAGAGCATCTTGTCGGCAAAAACGGAGTGATTCGCCGCTTCATCGAGGCAGGCAACGTGCCTTCGTTTATATTGTGGGGTCCCCCTGGTGTCGGCAAAACCACGCTTGCCAGAATCGTGGCCAACGAACTCAAACGCTCCTTCTTTACCCTGTCGGCAGTAACGTCGGGCGTCAAAGAGGTACGCGAGGTGATAGAATCGGCAAAAAAACAGAAGTTCTTTAATTCGGCGACACCGTTGCTCTTCATCGACGAGATTCACCGTTTCAACAAATCGCAACAGGATTCGTTGCTCGGAGCGGTCGAGCAGGGCGATGTTACGCTGATAGGAGCGACCACCGAAAACCCTTCGTTCGAGGTAATCTCGCCACTGTTGAGCCGTTGTCAGGTCTATATTTTGAAGCCGATGAACGATGCGCAGTTGGAGGAGTTGCTACAACGCGCGATTACGGTGGATACGGAGTTGAAGCAACGCGACATCGAGATACGCGAGCGGGAGGCTCTGTTCAGATTCTCGGGCGGCGATGCACGCAAACTGCTGAACATTTTGGACATAATAGCGGGAGCGACCGACGGCAAGGTGGTAATTACCGATGCTGCCGTAACGGATGCACTGCAACAGAACATCGCGCTCTACGACAAAAACGGCGAACAACACTACGACGTCATCTCGGCATTCATCAAGAGTGTAAGAGGCAGCGACCCGAATGCGGCAATTTACTATCTGGCACGGATGTTGGCGGGCGGAGAGGAGCCTCGATTCATCGCAAGACGGCTTGTAATCCTCGCATCGGAGGATATAGGATTGGCCAATCCGAATGCGTTGTTGTTGGCCAATGCCTGTTTCGACACGGTACACAAAATCGGCATGCCCGAAGCACGCATAACCCTTGCCGAGACAACCATCTACCTCGCCACGTCGCAAAAGAGCAACTCGGCATACAAAGCCATCAACGATGCTTTGGCGTTCATCGGCAGGGATACCACAGACAGACCCGTACCGTTGCATCTGCGCAATGCCGTAACATCGCTTATGAGCGAAGCGGGCTACGGCAAGGGTTACAAATATGCCCACGACTATACCGACAACTTCGCAGAGCAGGAGTTTATGCCCGAATCGCTTGCCGGCACACGATTTTATACGCCCAACACCGGCAACGCCGCAGAGGAGAAAATTGCCCGACGCATCGAGCAATTATGGGGCGACAAATACAAACAATAGAGCAACATGAAACGAGCGACGATTTTGATGCTTGCCGTTTGTGCCATAATCGCGGCATCGGCGCAGAAGCAGACCGTACAGTTCGCCACGAGCGGCAACGAGCGGTTGGAGTTGGATTACTATAAGGCAAAGAACACCGTCGGCAAACGGCCGTGCGTGATTTTCGTCTTCGGAGGAGGATTTGCAACGGGTGTGCGCGATGCACAAAAATACACGGCATATTTCGATATGCTGACGGCAAACGGTTACGATGTAGCCTCAATCGACTACCGGTTGGGGTTGAAGGCAACCCAATCGCCCGACTACAAGCAGGAGGATGTGGGTTTGCGTGAAACAATCGTAACGATGAAGCGGGCGGTAAATTATGCGGCAGAGGATTTGCTGCGGGCAACGCGATATATATTGGAGCATGCCGACGAGTGGCAAATCGACACGTCGAAAATCGTGGCAAGCGGGTCGAGTGCAGGTGCAATCACAGCATTGCAGGCGGAAAACTACATCTGCAATGGTCACGAATTGGCGCAAATCCTGCCCGACGGATTCAACTATGCGGGAGTGATAGCCTTTGCGGGTGCGATATTTTCGACCAACGGCAAACCGACATGGGCATCGATGCCATGTCCGATAATGTTGTTCCACGGCACGTCGGATTGCAATGTACCCTATCGCAAGGCTGCTATATTCGGCATTGGGTATTATGGCTCGGAGTCGATTGCCGAGCAGTTGCAGTCGATGGGCGCACCGTATTGGTTCTATTCGGCAGAGTATCGCTCGCACACCATGGCAGAGGAGCCTATGGTAAAGAATCATGCGGAGATACTGCGCTTTTTGGAGCAGTATGTCATCGAGGGACAGCGGCTGCAGAAAGAGGAGCGGATTGTCGATTTGTCGCGCGAAAAGCAACCAACAAATTTCAGCATCAAACAATATCTCTCGTCGAATTACGGTCATTAAGCGATGAAGCGCATAGGTGTAATATCGGATACGCACGGCACGTTCGACGAGCCGTTACGCGCATTTCTTGCCGATGTGGACGAGATTTGGCATGCGGGCGACATAGGGTCGTTGGAATTGGCGGACGAAATTGCCGCATTCAAGCCGTTGAAGGCTGTCTATGGCAATATCGACGGCGGAATGACACGACGGGTGTACAGCGAATTCGAGTATTTCAATACGGAAGATGTCGGCGTATTGATGACGCACATAGGCGGCTATCCGCGCCACTACGAGCCGAAAGCATTGCGCAAAATACAGGCGGCACACCCCAAAATTTTCGTTGCAGGGCATTCGCACATACTGCGCATCATATTCGACCCCGTGTACCAAATGTTGCACATCAACCCCGGTGCTGCGGGCTGTTACGGATTCCATTCGGTACGGACTGCCGTACGCTTTACAATCGACGGCGATCAAATCAAAGATATGGAGATATGGGAACTGCCACGCAACAAACAAATCCGACAACAATAGATAAAACGAAATACGAATCATGACAAAATCGGTAGTATCATCGTTCGATGTGGATCATCGGAGACTCAAAGAGGGACTTTATCTGCGCTCGACCTACAAAATCGACGACTCGCGCTGCGTGCTGTCGTGGGATTTGCGCTTCTGCGCACCTATGACACACCACCCGCTCTCGTCAGGCACGGTGCATACGATAGAGCATTTGATGGCATATTATCTGCGGTTGGACGAGCAGATAGGCACGAGCATCGTTTCGTTCTGCCCGATGGGTTGCCTGACGGGTTTCTATCTCTCGACGATGAACGATGTAACGGCGGAGCAGATAAAGGAGGCTCTGCGCAAAGTGTACGACAAAGTCTTCCCGCTCAAAGGCAAAGAGGATATAGTCGGACTGAACGAGATACAGTGCGGCAATCCTGCCCTCTATGACATCGACGGAGCGAACGAAGCGATGCGCAAGTATGTGGAGGAGACGATAAAATAGCGACGACGATATGAACATTCTGGTAATAACCCCTACAAGGCGCGAAAACGAATGCATGACCGCGACGCTTGCCCGTGCAGGCCAAACGCGGCACAGTTACACGGTATTGTACAGCGGTGTAGGCAAGGCGGCAGCGGCAGCGAACACCGCATTGGCACTCTCGTGTGCCGACAAGCAGTTTGATATGATTGCCGTGGTCGGCTATGCGGCAGGGACGCTCGGATTCCGACAGGGCGACATCGTAGTACCCTCGACGGCACGCTATCACGATTGCAACGGCATACCCGACGGCTTCGTTCCCGAACTGACGGGCGAATATGCGCTTGCGGGCAGCGAACCGATTACCGTATTCACGGGCGACACGTTCGTCGATGCCGAAGCGATACACACCATAAAGCGGCGTTTCGGTATCGAGCGGGCTGTTTTCGACATGGAGATAACCGCCATAGCCATTACCGCAAAGGAGTGTGGCGGTTTGCCGGTTGTGGCCGTAAAGATGATTTCGGACGTACCCGAAGACGGGCATACCGACCTGACATTCGACGAGTTCTCCGCATCGCACCCCGATTTCGGCGGGATTCTCGAACGACTCGAAGCCCTGCGGTAACACAC
Source organism: uncultured Alistipes sp. (assembly GCA_945494785.1). GTDB lineage: Bacteria > Bacteroidota > Bacteroidia > Bacteroidales > Rikenellaceae > Alistipes. The sequence goes on along the minus strand of CALYVN010000051.1, from coordinate 2,444 downwards.
GCCGACGGATTAAGGAGAGCAGACGATGAAGACAAGGATTTTTTTGGCAATCGTGGCGATTGCGCTGCTGAACGCGCAAACGCTCGTGGCACAACAACGCACACGGGTACTGACCGACTATGCCGACCGATGCGAAAACGGCGATTGGAGCAAGGCATTCGAAGCGGCACTCTCCGAAGGCGACACGGTGGTTGTGCCGGCAGGCGAATATCGCTGCGGCACGGTGCGCGTACCGAGCGGCAAAACCATCGTCGGCGAAGGTGCGAGCAGCATCCTGCGACAGACAGCCGAGCGGATGTTCGAAATTGCGGGTACCGTCGGCAGAGAGGTTGCAATCGGCAGGGATATTGCCGATTTCGCCGACCGCATCACTTTGACTGCGGCGTGCGGATTGAAAGAGGGCGACGACATCGTATTGATAGGGCAACGCAATTCGCTGATGTATGCCGATTGCGGCGAGGAGTGGTGCTTGGGGCGCACCGACAAAAAGTTCGTACCCTTCGGCGAATTTCTGACCGTGGCAAAGGTCAAGGGCAGACGTATCGTAACGACCACCGCAACCCGCTTCCCGTTCTATCGCAAAAACGATTCGCAGGAGAGGCGTTTGCCGCAATACCGACTCTCGCGACCTGCGAGTACGGTGCGTCGCATAGAGTCTGCAAAAAACGTCGTATTGCGCGACCTTGCGATAGTGTGCGACAGTACAGCACGCTACGGCGTCTATTTCCGCTATGCCTTCGATTGCCGTGCCGAGAATATCGAAATACGCATCGACGGACTTGCCGAACGCTACAACGCCTTTGCCGTAAATTGGTCGCGCCGTGTTGTCTGCCGCGCTTGCTCCGTATCGACGGCAACCGAGACGGCAGAGCGCATGCAACCGCTGACAAGGCTCGGTTTCAAGGCCTATTCGCGTTATAACATGTACCGCATTTTGGCATCTGACCAATGCGGTTTCGACGGCTGTACGTGCGATTTCTCGACCCACGCCTTCAACATCTCGTCGTCCAACGGGCTGATGACCTCGACCGATTGTTTCGTGCGCAACTGCACCGCACGCAACGACCTTTGGGCTGGCGTAATCGTGCAGCAGGGTTGCATAGGTTGCATACTCGAAAACAACACCGTATGCGGCTCGGCACAAGGAGTGGTATCGGGAGGCCGCAATACCGTAATACGAGGCAATCGGGTCGTCTGCACACTGCCGCTCTCGACCAACTACTATTATGCCCACATCAAGCGGGGCGGAACGTCGGGCGTTGGGCTGTTCGAGGGATTCGCATACGGCTCGATAATCGAAAACAACGAGGTGGAGGGCGCATATACCGGCATTCTGATAATCGACGGTTACGAGCGTAACAACATATTCACCTGCGGCTCGGTCGTCGTGCGCAACAATACGGTGCGACGTTGCGTAAACGGTCTGCATCGCTACCGCAACAAGTACAACACACAGCCTTCGACATTCTCAATCAAGGAATCGGGCAACACCTATACGGAGATGGTCTCTCCGCCCGCAAAATAGCATAGCCTTATGGAGTATCTGATAATAATTCTGACATTGCCTTTTCTCGGCACGGCATTCGGCGCATCGTCGGTATTGTTCGTCGGCGACAAAGCGGCTTTCAAGTTGCAGAACACACTGCTCGGTTTTGCCTCGGGCGTCATGGTGGCAGCCTCCGTCTGGTCGTTGCTGATACCCGCCATCGACGAGGCCGCCAAGTCGGCAACGGTAGCGGCATGGTTGCCCGCAGCCATCGGATTTATGGCGGGCATAGGATTTATGCTCATGCTCGATGCGGCAACGCCTCATCTGCATTTGGACAGCAACACGCCCGAAGGACCCCGTTCGTCGCTCGGTCGTTCGACAATGTTGATTTTGGCGGTTACGCTTCACAACATCCCCGAGGGAATGGCTGTCGGCGTGGTTGCAGCCGGAGCATTGACGGGACAGGCGGATATGTCGGCAGCGGGAGCATTGGCTTTGGCTATGGGTATGGCCATTCAGAACATCCCCGAGGGGGCAATCATCTCGTTGCCGCTGCGCACAAGCGGCAATTCGCGCAAGAAATCGTTTTTATACGGCACTTTGTCGGGTGCAGTCGAGCCGTTGGCAGCCGGCATAACGATACTGCTCATCGAACAACTGCTCGCCGTATTCCCCTATCTGCTCGCATTTGCGGCAGGCGCGATGATATATGTCGTGGTCGAGGAGTTGATACCCGAGGCTCACAACGGCAAACACTCCAATATGTCCACCATCGGCTTCGCCATAGGCTTCGTCGCCATGATGATACTCGACGTGGCACTCGGGAGTTAGGGAGTTAGGGAGTGAGTTAGTGAATAGTGAGTTAGTATTTAGTAACTATTGTTTTGCGGGGCGTTTGCCCCGCACATTTTATATACCCACACCGTCATTCTGAGCGAAGCGAAGAATCTGTTGT
>CALYVN010000050.1 GCA_945494785.1 uncultured Alistipes sp. | reverse complement strand
ATTATAATTTTCGACCCCCCACTTTAAGATAAGCATATATGATAGTTGTTGAGTCGGCTCGCCCGACGAAAAACGGAGCAAACGCTCCGTTTTTTTTGTTGTGCGTATGACGGCTCGGACGAGCCGTTATTTACCGATTTTTTTACTATCTTTGCGTTGGTCAAACCAAAACCGACTATGCAACCAACAATAGTTTTGGCGGTTATTGCCGCATACATCGCGCTGCTCTTTGCAGTGGCATACTTTTCGGGCAAGCGTGCCGACAATCAGGGATTTTTCGTGGGCAACCGCTCGTCGAAGTGGTATGTCGTGATGTTCGCTATGATAGGCGCCGCGATGTCGGGCGTAACCTTCGTGTCGGTGCCAGGGATGGTTGCGGCAAGCGGATTCTCCTATTTTCAGATGACGCTCGGCTTCTTTGTGGGACAACTCGTCATAGCCTTCGTGCTGATTCCGCTCTTCTACCGCATGCAGTTGGTCTCGATTTACGGCTATTTGGAGGAGCGTTTCGGCAACGGCTCGCACAAGACGGGCGCATGGTTCTTCTTCATCTCGAAACTGCTCGGAGCATCGGTACGGCTCTATTTGGTATGCGTCGTGCTGCAACTGCTGCTCTTCGAGCCTTACGGGCTGCCTTTCGGCGCGAATGCGGCGATTATGGTCGTGTTGGTGCTGCTCTATACCTTCCAAGGCGGCGTGAAATCGCTCATCTGGACCGACTCGCTCAAAACGTTGTGTCTGCTGGCGAGCATCGTGCTGTGTATTTGGTGCATCGTCGGACGGCTCGACATGTCGGTCGGGCAGATGGTCGCAACGGTCGCCGACAGCGACTATTCGCGCACCTTCTTCTTCGACGATGTCAATGACCGTCGCTACTTTTTCAAGCAGTTTTTTGCGGGCGTGTTCGCCCTCGTTGCCACTACGGGTTTGGACCAAGACCTGATGCAGCGCAACCTCTCGTGCCGCAACCGTACCGATGCACAAAAGAACATAGTGCTGTCGAGCCTGTTGCAGACCGTTGTCATACTGCTGTTCCTGCTGCTCGGTGCCATGCTCTACATCTTCGCCGAGCGGACGGGCATCGCCCTGCCTGCCGAATCGGACAACGTCTTCGCCGCAGTTGCCACCTCGCCGCAGTTGCCGCTCATCGTCGGCATAATGTTCGTACTCGGGTTGATTTCATCGACCTATTCGGCTGCGGGTTCGGCTCTGACGGCACTCACCACCTCGTTTACGGTCGATGTACTCGACGGTCCCAAACGCTTCGACGAACGGCGACTTACGAAGGTGCGCAAAGGGGTGCATATCGCAATGGCAGCAGCGATGTTCGCCGTCGTGCTGGCTCTCCACGCGCTCAACAACACCAATGCGATAGATGCGGTCTATACGCTGGTAAGTTATACCTACGGCCCGATTTTGGGTATGTTCGCCTTCGGCATACTGACCAAATGGCAGGTGCGCGACCGCTATGTATTCGTCATGGCAATCATCGCGCCCGTGCTGTGCTACATCCTGCAACGTAACTCGCAGGCTTGGTTCGGAGGCTATACGTTCAGTTACGAACTGCTTATTGTCAATGCCGCGATAATGTTCGCCGGCATGGCACTGCTGAAAAAACGGTCGCGAGGATAACGGTGAGGGTTATGGGTCGCGGGTATAACGGCGAGGCTGTTGCTTGCCGACGATTCTAAGAGAACTAGGAGAACTAAGAGTTCTAAGATGGCATACAGCGGATAGAAAAACAAACAACGTTGTTACTATATCCTAGTTCTCCTAGAACTCCCAGAACTCCCAGAACTCCCAGAACTCCTAGAACTCCTATAACAGCCAAGACAAAAACAATCGCATGGCACGTGATAAGAAAACCGTCATACGCACAACCAAAAAACTCTTAAACTTTTTGCAAAACACCACTTCACCATGAATCTGCTTATCGCCGACGGAGGCTCGACCAAATGCGGATGGGTCGTTGCCGACACTTGCAACGGTTCTGCGCTGCACCGCTTTACAACCGAGGGCATCAACCCTTTCATCCGCACCCGCGAGGAGATTTCCGCGCTGCTGCACGACCGACTGTCGCCCGTAGCGGCACAATACGCGCTCGGGCGCATCTGCTTCTATGGGGCGGGGGCTGCATTCGACAAAATCGACCTGCTGCGCACCGAATTGGAGCGTGCCACGGGGTGCAAGGAGGTGGAGGTATATAGCGACATGGAGGGTGCAGCACGGGCAACGGCGGGTTACGGACGAGGCATCGTCTGCATACTCGGCACAGGCTCCAATTCGTGCCTCTTCGAGGGCGGACGCATCGTGCAGAGCGTGCCGGCTTTGGGCTATGTCTTGGGCGACGAGGGCAGCGGAGCGGTGTTGGGTCGGACGCTTGTGGGCGATATTCTGAAAGGGGTTGTACCCGTCGGAATACGCTCCGCGTTCGCACGCGAATATCCCGACCTCACGCAGGCGGCGATTCTCGAACGCACCTATCGCCGACCTATGCCCAACCGCTTTTTGGCATCGTTCGCACCGTTTTTGGCGGCACACCTCGACGACGACTATGTTTACGGCTTGGTACTCGACTGCTTCACCCGCTTCCTGCGTCGCAACGTTGCGCAATATCCCGATGCGCCCGTGTGGTTCGTCGGCTCGATTGCCCACTTCTTCGCCCGACCGCTCGCCGATGCGCTGCGTCGCCAATTGCGCGAGTTGGGCGGCATAGTGCGCTCGCCTATGGAGGGATTGATACGGTTTCATTCCGACGGCGCACGCTATGCTGCACAAGGGGCTGCGACAGAGTGCCGGCACGAAGGAGAGACCGAACGACCATTCCGCAAAATCACCGAAGAGCCTTCGTTTTACGACGCTTTGGAACAGAAAAGCGCAGGCGACATATTGCGCTGCATCAACCGCGAGGATAGTTGCGTGGCAGAAGCCGTGCGCCGTGCAATGCCGCAAATCGAGACGCTGGCAACGCGCCTTATCGAGAGGATGAAATGGGGCGGAAGGCTCTTTTACATGGGTGCAGGCACAAGCGGCCGCTTGGGCGTGTTGGATGCTTCGGAGGTGCCGCCTACATTCGGTATGCCGCCTACGGTGGTCATCGGCATCATCGCGGGTGGCGACAAGGCTCTGCGTACCCCCGTCGAGGGCGCAGAGGACGACACCGAACAGGGTTGGCGCGATTTGCTCGCCCACGACATCACTCCGCTCGACACGGTCGTCGGCATAGCCGCTTCGGGTACCACACCCTATGTCGTGGGTGCCGTTGCTGCCGCACGCCGCTTCGGTTGCCTGACCGCATCCGTATCGAGCAATCCCCACTCGCCGCTCGGCGAAACGGCAGAGATAGCCATCGAGACCGTCGTGGGTCCCGAAGTGGTTACGGGCAGTTCGCGCATGAAGTCGGGTACGGCGCAGAAATTGGTCTGCAACATGATAACCACGACGGCTATGATTGCGCTCGGTCGTGTGCGGGGCAACCGCATGGTAAACATGCAACTCTCGAACAAAAAGTTGGTCGATAGGGGTACGCGGATGATAGTCGATGAACTCGGCCTGCCATATGACCAAGCCCAACGCCTGCTGCTGCTCCACGGCTCGGTACAAAAAGCCATCGAGGCAGTGAGAGGGGAGTAGTGGATGTTGCCGGTCGCGGGTATGACGGAGAAGTTGTTGCTTGCCGACGATTCTAAGAGAACTAGGAGAACTAGGAGAACTAGGAGTTCTACGAGGGCATAGAACGTATAGAAAAAATAAACAACGTTGCTGCTATATCCTAGTTCTCCCAGAACTCCCAGAACTCTTAGAACAGCGGCACTTGATAAGTTACCCGTTATACGCAATAACCAAAAAATTCCCCGCTGTTACAGTCTGTCCAGACACGCTCTGATGATTCGGGTGCTGTCGCGGATTTCGTCGTCGGAGATGGTGAGTGGCGGCGAGATGCGGAATGCGGTGTCGCAAAAGAGGAACCAATCGCTCAAAATGCCTTCGCGGGCGAACATCTCCATCATGCGGAACAACTTTGCCGAGTCGCCGAGTTCGACGGCAGCCAGCAGTCCGCTGCGACGCACCTCGCACACCTGCGGATGGTCGGCGAGCAGGGCTTCGTACAACGCTCCCTTGCGCTCCACGTCGGCAACGATGTCGCCTTCGAGCAGATAGCGCAACGCCGCCAAACCTGCGGCACAGCAGACGGGATGTCCGCCGAAGGTGGTGATGTGGCCGAGTGTCGGATGGTGCTGCAAAGTCGCCATAATCTCGTGCGAGGAGATGAATGCGCCCAAAGGCATACCTCCTCCGAAGGCCTTGGCAAGGCAGACTATGTCGGGCGTAACGCCGTATTTGGTCATGGCGAACATCGCGCCCGTGCGTCCCATGCCCGTCTGAATCTCGTCGAATATGAGCAACGCTCCTACCTCCGTGCAACGCCCCCGTAACGCCTGCAAATAGCCCTCTGCGGGTGGTCGTACGCCTGCTTCGCCCTGCACGGGTTCGCACAATACGCAGGCGGTAGCCTCGGTTATCTGTTGCAGGTCGTCGAAGTTGTTGAAGTCGATGGCCCTGCATGCCGGCAGCAGCGGTCGGAATGCGTTTTTCCACTCCTCGCCCTCCGGCTCGCCCATCATGCTCATTGCGCCGTGCGTCGAGCCGTGATAGGCACGCCGCATCGAAATCATCTCGGCACGACCCGTGTAGCGTTTGGCGAGTTTGAGTGCACCTTCGACCGCCTCTGCTCCCGAATTGACGAAATAGACGCTTTCGAGCGGCTCGGGCATCAGTGCCGTTATTTCGGCGGCATACTCCACCTGCGGGCGTTCTATCATCTCGCCATAGACCATTATGTGCATGTAGCGTTCGGCCTGTCGTTTGACGGCTTCGACCACCTTCGGATTGGCATGCCCCACGTTGCTGACCGATACTCCCGCCACCAAATCGTAGTAGGCCTTGCCCTCGGGCGTGTAGAAAAACGAGCCTTCGGCACGCTCGACCGGTATCATCATCGGCGAAGGCGAGGTCTGACCAACGTGCGCCAAAAACCGACGGCGCAAAATGTTCGATTCGTTCATATTTATACCATTTTCGGACACATTCGCTGTTCGATGGTTGGCAAAACGCAAATTATTAGTACATTTGCACGCGGTTTGCAACATCGACACCTCGACAAAAGTACACAAAAAGAGAGTTCGACGCACCGAATCGCAGTTTTATTTTATGCAATGAATCCGCAAAAGTTGTTGAAAAGTGTGTGAAAAGACAAATGCAGGATTACAATCATGAAATTTAACAACAAAATCGTTCTTATCACCGGCGGAGCGTCGGGCATAGGAAAAATTATGGGTCGCTTGGCTCTCGAACGGGGTGCCGAAGCGTTGGTAATTTGGGACATCAATGTCGCCAACATCGAAGCAACGAAGTCCGAATACGGGGCATTGGGCCGTGTAGTCGGCTATCAGGTGAACGTTGCCGATTCGGAGGCAGTCGCTGCCGCCTACGGGCGCGTAAAGAGCGAAGTGGGCGATGTCGATATCCTCATCAACTGCGCCGGCATCGTGCGCGGCAACCGTACGTTCGACCGTCAGAGCGTCGAAGACATACGACTGACGATGGACATCAACGTTACGGCATGTATGGTCGTGGCGTTGCAGGTGCTGCCCGATATGATTGCCCGCAATTCGGGACATATCTGCAACATCGCTTCGGCGGCAGGTATGCTGTCGTTGCCGAAGATGTCGGTCTATGCCGCCAGCAAGTGGGCTGTCATCGGCTGGTCGGATTCGGTGCGCATCGAGTTGCAGCAGATGCACTCGGCGGTGCGCATAACGACCATAGCCCCCTATTTTATCAATACGGGCATGTTCGATGGCGTGCGCTCGCGTCTGTTCCCGATACTCGACCCCGAAAGGACATCGCGCAAAATCGTCCGCGCCATCGAACGCAACCGCGACTTCCGAGGGCTGCCGTTCGGGTTCCACTTCATCCGCTTTTGGCAGGGCGTACTGCCGGTTACGGTGTTCGACTTCCTCTTCGGCAAATGCTGCGGCATCTACTCGGTAATGGACCATTTTACGGGAAGACGTTGAGGTAGGCAAACCGACAGCGGGAGAGTTTCAGAGGGTTTTGGTCGCGGGGATAACGGCGAGGTTGTTACTTGCCGACGATTCTAAGAGAACTAGGAGTACTAGGAGTTCTACGAGGGCAGAGGACGCTGACAAACCGCAGAGTTGGTATCGGGTATAACGGCGAGGCTGTTGCGTGCCGACGACTCTAAGAGAACTAGGAGTACTAGGAGTTCTAAGAGGGCATACAGCGGATAGAAAAAACAAACAACGTTGTTACTATATCATAGTTCTCTTAGTTCTCCCAGAACTCCCAGAAAAAGCCGCACGCGATAAGAAACCCGTCATACGCACAACCAAAAACACTCTTAACCCCCTGAAACCCCTTAAACTCTTAAACCTTTTGCAAAACACCGACACAATGACCAATACATATATCGACCGAATTTCGGACATAGTTGCCGCACAGCGGCAATTCTTTGCCGAGGGAGCGACACTCGATTTGCGCTTCCGCATCGACGCGCTCAAAATTTTGCGCGATGCCATCAAAAAGTGGGAACGTCCGCTTGCCGATGCCTTGTGGCAGGACCTTCACAAATCGTACGAGGAGGCCTACCTGACCGAATTGAGCATCGTGCTGGGCGAAATCGACAACCATCTGCGCCATCTGCGCCGTTGGGCTGCGCCCGAGCGACGGCGTACTCCGCTCAAACTCTTTCCGTCGAGCAGCCGCATCATCACCGAGCCGCTCGGTACGGTGCTGATTGTCGCTCCGTGGAACTACCCTGTGCAACTGCTGCTCAATCCGCTCGTGGGTGCGATTTCGGCAGGCTGCACCGCCGTATTGAAACCTTCACCCTACACTCCGCACGTGGCACAGACTTTGGAGGCGATGTTGCGCGAGGCGTTTGCCGACAGCGAGCAGTATATCGCCGTGGTGCAAGGCAACCGCGAGGTAAACACGGCACTCTTCGAGGAGCGTTTCGATTTGATATTCCTTACGGGCAGTCCCGCGCTCGGCCGTATAGCGATGAATGCCGCTGCCCACCACCTGACCCCCGTGGTACTCGAACTCGGCGGTAAAAGTCCGTGCATCGTCGATTCCGATGCCGACATTGCGCTTGCCGCCCGACGCATAGCATGGGGCAAGTGCCTCAATGCGGGACAGACCTGCATCGCTCCCGACTATGTGCTGGTGCATCGCGACCGCAAACAGGCATTGGTCGAGGCTTTGGCTCGCGAGTTCAAGGCGTTGCTCGGCGACGACCCGCAACAGAGCAAGCACTATGTCCGCATAGTGAACGAGCGTGCATTCGACCGACTGACGGGCTATTTGGAGGGGTGCAACATCCTCTGCGGAGGACGTACCGACCGTTCCGACCGCTATATCGAGCCTACGGTTATCGACGGCGTTACGCCTGTGTCGGCAGTAATCAAGGAGGAGATTTTCGGCCCTATTCTGCCGATTCTGACCTTCGATGCGACCATCGAGGCAATCTACTATGTGCGCATGCACGAAAAACCGCTCGCTCTCTACTACTTCGGCTCGAAACGTCGGGCGAAGGAGGTGCTGCGACTGACCTCGTCGGGCGGAGCCTGCATCAACGATACCATCATGCACATCGCCAACGATAATATCCCGTTCGGCGGCGTGGGCAATTCGGGCATGTCGGCCTATCACGGACGTGACAGTTTTCTGGCATTTTCGCACCGTCGGTCGGTGGTATCCACGCCGACGTGGATTGATTTGCCGTTCAGGTATATGCCTTACAAGTGGTGGAAGGTGGTCAAGCGTTTGTTATAACGCTCCTTATTGCTAAACTTGACATTTCGAGAATCGGCATTTGCTCCGCAACAAAAAGCCCCCTTTGCACAAGGGGGTTTTGTTATGGCAGCACTGTCGTATCGTTGCCGAGCCGTCGGAGTTCGGCAATCTCCTCGCTCCATCGGCTTTCGTCGGGCGTTTCGAGGATGAGCGGGATGCCGTCGAACAGCGGCGAACGGGCGATGAAGCGGAAACACTCCCAGCCTATAGCACCTTCGCCGAGCGGCGTATGGCGATCGACATGGCTGCCGAGCGGTTTCAGAGCGTCGTTGAGGTGCATGCCCCGCAGATATTTCAGCCCGATGATGCGGTCGATTTCGTCGAAGGTCTTGCGGCATGCCTCTTCGGTGCGCAAATCGTAACCTGCGGCGAAGGCGTGGCAGGTGTCGATGCAGAAACCGACGCGCGATTTGTCCTCGACCTTGTCGATGATATGGGCGATATGCTCGAAGGCAAAGCCGAGATTCGACCCTTGCCCCGCAGTATTCTCGATGACCGCCGTAACTCCGTGCGTGCGGTCGAGGGCGATGTTTATCGACTCCGCCACGCGCTCCAACGAGAGCAGCGTGGTGATTTGGTTGAGATGGCTGCCGGGGTGGAAATTGAGACGGTCGAGACCCAAAGCCTCGCACCGCTCCATCTCGCCGATGAACGACGCGCGCGACCGTTCCAAAGCCTCGCGTTCGGGATGCCCGAGATTGATGAGGTAACTGTCGTGGGGCAGGATTTGCGCGGGTGTGTAGCCGTTGTCGGCACACGCGAGCCGAAAGCGTTCGCACTGCTCGGCGGTGAGTGCAGGTGCGCTCCACTGCCGCTGGTTTTTGGTAAAGAGGGCGAAAGCGGTTGCACCTATGTTCTTGGCATTGACGGGCGCGTTCTCGACTCCGCCCGATGCGCTTACGTGAGCACCTATGTATTTCATTCTCCGTTCGATTGTTTGTTGTATGGCAAAGGTAACGAAAAATGACTATATTTGCACCGAAATCAAATAAAACGACAAACTGTATGAAAAATTTTTTTACGATTTGTATGCTCTGCTTGGCGTTCTCGGCTCTTTCGGCATCGGCGCAGGTCAGTGTCGAGGCTGCCACTCCGCAGGAACAGCCCGCTTTTGAAAATAAGGTAAAGACCGACGAGGCTCAACCCGAATTTTCGTCGGAGGCAAAGGCGCGTGCTGAGCGTGCAGCAATCCGCAAGGAGCGCAACACCATCGAATTCAACGTCGGCATCAACGGCTCGCTGTCCAACTTCAACAGCAAGTGGCAGAATGTCAATGGTAGTGTCAATTCGATTACGGGCATAGCCAACATCCTCTTCACCCACTCCTTCAAGAAGGGCAAGTTCACAATAGACAACAAATTTACGGGCAAACTCGGTGCAACGAGCAAATCGTCGGTCTGGACAAAGAGTCAGGACGAATGGTTCGTTTCGACGGCACCGGCATACAAAATCTCGGACAATTGGAATTTCGGAGCCATCCTCTCGCTGCGTTCGCAATTCGCCAACGGCGTCGATGACAAGAACATACGCACGAGCAGCTGCTTCGCTCCGGCGTATCTGAACGTGTCGGTCGGCTTCACCTATGTCTGCCCGAACAAGAAATTCCCTGTCAAAATCAACCTCTCGCCTATATCGATGAATGCGACCTTCGTTACCAACCACACCGTCAAAAATGCCTTTTTTGCCAAAAAAGGCTTCAAGGACGGCGCAGGCAACGCAATCACCTACGACCAATACAAGGCCGACCACTCGTTACTGACACCAGAGCAGCGCAACACGGCATACTGCTATGGCCTGACACTCTCCAACGGCTCGGCTCGTTATGAGGGCGGTTCGTCGGTGCAAATCGACTTCGACCGTACCTTCGGCAAAACGGGCGTATTCCGCTACCGCACGACCTTCTACGGATTCTACGGCTGGATAAACGAGATTACCCAGCAGACCGACAAGAGCATGGAGTACGAACACCTGCTGCCGACCGTGCGCTGGGAACACACCATCGACATCAAGGCGACGAAATACCTCTCGACGCAGTTCTACTTCCAGATGTATTACAACAAGGCGCAGGTAAACGCCTTGCAGACGCAAATCATCCTCGGCGTCGGCCTGTCGTACACGTTTAAGAATAAATAGGTATCGGGTATAACGGCGAGGTTGTTGCTTGCCGACGATACTATGAGACCTAAGAGGCCTAAGAGTTCTACGAGGGCATACAGCGGATAGAAAAACAAACAACGTTGCTGCT
>CALYVN010000049.1 GCA_945494785.1 uncultured Alistipes sp. | reverse complement strand
GTGCTGTCGCTACGGCAGACTTTACGGCACTTGCTGCATGGCGCGTTTTCGAGTTCGGCAATTACAGCGCAGGTAACTTTTTCTCCGATTTCGGTTGCGGTGTAAACGTCGGCGGTAAGGGACACTATTGCTATGTAGGTCCTTGCGGTCTGGCTCGCGTAGGCTTCAAGTTTACCGGCGCACCGGTTTCGCTGTCGGTCGATTGGACTCCGGTATTCGGTGCAGAAATCGTCTATGGCGGCGGATTCAGAGCCTCGCAGTTCTATTCGTATGGTCTTGCCAATTTCGGTCTTACCTGCACTTACAACTTCTAATTCGCAGCCGGCGGATTATAAACAAGCAGGGCAACCCACGAGGGTTGCCCTGTTTGTTTTGTGTCTCGGTCGGACTACTTCTTTGCAATCTTGAAATTGGTTGCTATGAAGCGGTCGGCCTTGCCACCGCTACCCTCGATGGTGTTGCCAATTACGAATTGGGTGGTCGATTTGACGTTGTTGAACTCTACGGTGTAGGTGGTCAAAGTGGCGATGTTGTCAAGCGTAACCTTCTTTACATCCTCCACACCGTCGGTAATAGCCTTGATTACGGCTACGCCATAGTCGGAATTGACTGTCTCAAGGTCGGTCGATTTGGCCATATCGACAGAGAATACCACGTTGAGCGATGCGCCTTCGGTAGCATCTTTGAGTGCATCGGCAGGCAGATACATCGTACCTACACACTTGCCGTCTTTGTATGCACGGCCGAAACGGAAATAGGAATCCTCGTGGCTGTATGGATGTACATAGGTATAGAACTCGCCCGCAATAGGAGCCGTCCAACCATGCTCGTTCCAGATGGTCAGTCCGATTCCCTCTGTCGTGCCGTCTTGTAGCGTAGTATCCACGGCCTCCATGCGGAAGCAGTTTTCGGTTGCCGTTGCATGCCATGTACCCTTAAACTCTTCGGTGTTCATCCACTCCAAGTTGTCCTCGAAGAATACATAACCGCTTTCGTGAACATCGGAGATTGCCGAAATGGTGTAGAATTCGAATGCGTCGCTCCATACGCCGTCGGTGTGTGCGGCATCTGCAACGTCGGCAACAGCCTGTACCGATATATAGTATTTGGTTGTGGCAGCCAAACCGTCTATATCGACCGATGCGGTATCGGTAGAGCCGTTCTTAACCTCTCCGTTATCGTCCGAAACTACATATTTGTACGATACGGCACCTGCCACAGCCTCCCACTCGATATGTGCGCTGTCGGCGGTCGTCGTTGCGGTGATGCCCGCGATTGCAAGCAGCGGCGAAGCACCCGCAACGCGCTCTACAAAGATGTCGTCTATGTTGATACGGGAGTTTTTGGTTGCACCCGACAATTTCAGCGACGTATTGGCTGTTGCACCGTAAATGGTATAACTCATAGTGGCGATGTTTGCAGGAGCATTTGCCACACCACCCGTATATTTAGGAAGATCTACCACGATGCTCTCATCGGTACCTTCGATAAGACCGTCGCCTTCGACAGCCAACGTAATGGCGTCATTTGCACTCGACCAACGGTTGGCGGTAAAGGTGATTTTGATGGTCTCGCCTGCCGCATCTGAAGTCAGGCCTGCGAATTTAGGAAAACCGAACGTAAAGCCTGCCGAACCCGTACCGAGTTTGATATGACCGATACGCTCATAGGCCTTTTTCCAAGTGTAGTCGTTCACGCCACGCGAAAGGCGGAAATTCTCGGTCATCGATTCGAACGAAGCCGTACCGTCGGTACCGCTGGCACTATTCTCGAATATGAACGGCTCCTCGCCTTCGAATGAGGCATCGGCAGACTGTCCCGACGCTTTTGGCGAATAACCGCCTGTGCCGTTGTGCATGTAGTCGCCACCCCAAATCATCAAATCGAAAGTGTTGTAGAGGACATAGTGCTTTACGGCAGCATTGCCAAGGTTGAGTTTGACGGTGCCTACCTTGCTTGCTTCGCATGCGAGAACCGAAGTGAACTCGAATACGTGCGCTCCGCCATCGGTGCGAACAACGATTTTCGGAGTGTGGTTACCCGGCAGAACAGCCATATATACATCGCCATTGTCGCTTACTGCAAACGGCTCGGCGAGGTTTACGATAGCCGCCTTACGGTTGATGGAGGAGGCCATGTTGTACTCGCGGGTGGCGAGGTTGTATTGATAACCGCCGACCAGAGCGTTGTCCGAAACGACCTCTACCGCTGTAACTTTCTCGGCAGCATATACGCCCGAAGTGTCGTAGATTTTGAAACGCAAAGCCGAACCCGCAGCCGTAAATTGGAGCGTAGGCATGGTTACACCGTCCCATTCCGTTGCGTTGGATACCATGGTGAAGTATTTGCCAGCATCGAACACGTTCTTGGCCGATTGGGTCTGTCCCTGAGCGATTGAGAGCCAAACATCCGAAACGCCGGTCGATTGGGTTGCAAAAGTGTTGTAAGGGTAGTAGGCATAAATCGTACCCGATTCTGCCGTGAGACCCTCGGCAACGAATTTGTTTGCGGCAAGTAATTCGGCGTTGGTCGAAGCCTTGATGTTGATGTCGGAACCGACAAACAGACCGAGTGCGTCGTCTGTCGTCCATGAGAGTTTGCCGTCGTCCTCGCGAGCCACACGCGATGCGTCGATGGCGGCAGTCAGTTCGAGTTGTTTTCCGTTTGTGGTAATCGTTGTGGTGTCTGCCAAATCTTTTGTGCAGGAGAATGCAACCAGCATAGCCGAAATTGCAATCAAACTATTTGTAATCTTTTTCATCGTTCTTGCAATTTTAGGGTTAAGCGAAATCTTCATTTGTCCAGTCATCACTGATTGACGGCAGCCCGTCCGAGCCGACCGATTGTACGAAACCGCTCTCGATTCTAATCGGGAGAGTCCGCAGTTGCGGTGCCGAATAGCACCCTGCAACCTGAAATTTTTTGTCTGTTTTCATTTTGGTTTGTTGTTTTTGTGGCAGACCCCGCGGGGTCTGCCGACGGTTAATGTTATTGTTTGGTTATTTTGAAATTGTTTACCCAGAATCGGTCAGCCTTGCCGCCCTCGTTAGTGTTGTACACCGAGAAGGTGGTAGAACTGCTTACGTTCTCGAATACGACCTCGTATTGTTGGTATTCGTTGGTCGAGGTATCGAGTGCGATGCGCTGTACCTGCTCGTTGTCGCCCGTCTTGGCCTTGACGAGAACGACTCCGTAATCGCCGTTGTTGTAGTATTTGATGTTCAATCCGACGACAACGTCGATAGCCGCTCCTTCGGTAATGTCGCCGACGGCATCGACAGGCAGATTGATGCCTGCCAAACAAGCACCGCTGTTGTAAGCGCGTCCGAAGCGGAAGTATTGGTTGCCGTGAATGTAGATGTACTTGTACGAACTACTACTCATGAAGGTATAGCCGTGGTTGTCCCATATCTTCTTGGCATCGGACGAAAGGGTGGTGCCGATTGCATCGCTGCGGAAACTTGTCGAAGCATCGCCTCCGCCATCGACATACCAACCTTCGCGGAACGTCGCGTCGGTCAGCCATGCGAGGTCATCCTCGAAGAAGAGGTAGCCCGACGGATGCTTGTCCAGATCGACAGGTGTTGCGATAACTTCGTCGCACCACTCCGACGGCGTGTAGCGCAGCGACTCTTCATGTGCGA
This sequence comes from uncultured Alistipes sp., assembly GCA_945494785.1. Taxonomy (GTDB): domain Bacteria; phylum Bacteroidota; class Bacteroidia; order Bacteroidales; family Rikenellaceae; genus Alistipes. The sequence continues at coordinate 7,400 of CALYVN010000049.1, read as the reverse complement.
GCGCACGGACGGTAACGGCGTATTCGTTGTCGGTCTGCAATCCGCCGACGTTGAAGGCTGGTGCATCGACTATGCCCGAAGCAACCTCCGAACGGTCGTCGTTGCGTACCACGCGATACTCGTAGCGGAAGGCATGCTCGACAGCCGTAAACTGCACGGAGAAGGATGTCTTGGCACAACCGATGTTTTCTGCCGTGATGGTCGGCGCAGCGAGTTGCTCCGACCAATTTTCCTCGATGGTCGTGCCTTTGGAAATTTTGCTTACCTCCACCTCGTCGATGAAGAAACGGTTGGATTTGCCGAGAGCCGCAAGTGCTGCGGTCGAATAGGCTGTCTTGAAGCGAATCTTCGTGTTGTGCGTCGCGTTGTAGATATTGACCGAATAAGGATTCTCCGACCAAGCATTATATACGCCTATCGGCACCTCTATCTCGGTCTTCTCTGCCGAGTTGATTGTTCCGCCACCGACGACCTCGATGCAGATGTTGTCCAAATCTTTGGTGGCACCGTCTGCCGAAGCCATCATTGCCGCTTGGAACGAGAGTTTGACATGTATTGTGCGACCCTCGCGGATGCTTGTCAATGCGGGTGATTCGACACAACCCGCAGTGCGGCTCTTGCCTATTTTGAGATAGCCCAAACGCAGATATACGGGAGTTGCCGTATCTGGTTGCGTCCAACCTGCCGCTTCGAATATGTCGATATACTGCTGGCTCAACAGATAGACGTTGTCGAAACGGGTTTCGGCTGTGTTGAGTTGAGGATTGGCTATGTAGTCCGAACCTCCGAAATCGGCGGTTACCCAATTGAAATAGTCGCTGAAATAGACGAAACCGACTTTGTGGTTGTCGTCGCCTTCGAGACTGAATTCGAGTTCGTAGCCCTTATCCTCGCCCAAATTCTCGATGAGCATGATGTCGTCCAATAGATAGTTCTCTGCGCCCTTAAAACGCAGATACATCTCCGTTACATCGACCGTGTGGAAGGTGGCTGTCGCCAGACACCATTTGCCCGCTTCGGCGGGTGCGGCAATGTCGTACTTGACGGTGTACCAGGCCAAACCGTCGAGGCTTGCTTCGACCTTCATGCCCTCTGCCGATGCCGTATCGGCATTGTTGCACAGCCCGAACGAGAAACGGAAATTGCTGTCGTCGTCAGTTTTGAGCGGTCCGAGTACCAACTCTTTGTGCGTGGCATCGAACATGGCGCAGTTGCCGCCCGATGCACCTTCGTAGCCCGCCGATGTCGCATCGCCCGAAATGAGCGCATTGCCCGAATACTCGACGAATGCCGAGCCTATGCCGCGTTTGGCATAACCGCGGTAGCGTATTGCCGTTTCCGCTTCGCTCGTGCCGAAATCTTCGTTGTAGATGCTCAACTCCTCGTTTACTCCGCTTTGGAATATGTCGATGTCGAGTTGTTTGCCCTCGCTTGTCTCGAAATGCAATGCTGCACGGCGTTGTTCGCCTTCATTCGGTTTGACTGTCAGCAAAACATCCTTGTCGCCGAATGCCGCACGCGGAGTGATTGTAAACCAATCGACCAACTCGGTGTCGTAGTTGATGACCCAATACGTGTTGCTTCGGACGGCAATTATTACCTCGCCGCCGTTGTAGTCCAAGCCGCGTTTCGTAATGTTCACGGTCGTACTCGGCACGATAACCTCTGCCGGTTCGGTGGCATCGCTTGTGCAGCCGGTAAAGGCTGCAAGTGCAAGCAGTACGACGGTTATTTTTGCAAGTATCGTTTTCATATAACCTCTATTATTTCATTTGAATATTGTATGCCTTCGGACGTGTCATGCGCTCGGTATAAGTGTGTCCGAAACGGTCGGTAACCGTTATGTCGAGCGTCGAAGTACTGCTCGAAGCCTGAACGCAGAACATGTGCGGATTGCGGATTGAAGAACTTGCACCCACCAAATCTCCGCCGTTTTGCAGACGCGGAATATCGTAGCAGATGGTGTGCAACGGGTCGCGGTCGAAGACTCTGTTTACAGGCAGTTGGATGTTGTTTTCGGTAACGGTGATACTCCATTGCGGGTCGTAGTTCCACACGTTGATATATACCACATTGCTGCCCAATGCACCGTAATCGTCGCCCGCAGTGTCGCGTGCAGGGTCGGTCTGGTGGTTGAGCAAATCGATGTAGTTGCTCAAATACTCCTTGACCGTATTCATGTCGTAGGAGCGGAACTGCTCGTTGCGGTCGCAATTCGACCCCTTGTAGTACCACTCTATGTCGGAGCCTTTGATTTCGAATACGGCAAATCCCGCAGGCGAGCCGTCTGCACAAATGCCGCGTCCCGAATATTTACCTCCCCACCACCAGCATTCGCATACGGCAGCGGTGTTATGCTCCATGATGCTCTCCGAGACAACCAATTCGTTGTTGTAGTGGGTGTGTCCCGATACGATGTGTACGTTCTTGAACGGCGAGAGCAACTCCTCGATGTCGGCAGTGCTTCTCGTTCCGGTCGTGGCGTATTTTACCGTGAAGGAAGAGTTGTACGAGTTGTAGAGCGGACAATGCAGACAGATAAACAGCGGCTTGCTCTTGTCCTTAATCAGTGAAAGGTCGTAGGCGAGCCACTCGAACTGCACTTGAGTCAGCGTTCGGCTGAATGTGCGTTCGCCCATGACACCCTCCGATGCACCCGGATTGCGCCAAATGATGTTGTCGAGAACTATGTAGTGTACATCGCCGATGTTGAACGAATAGTAGTTCGGGCCGAAGACGCTCTTGTAGTAGGCTTCGCCTGCTTCGTCGCCGACTTGATAGCAGTCGTTGTCGTGGTTACCCATCGCGTTGAACATCGGTACGGGGTAGTTCTTGACGGTGTTGTAGTAGTTGAGAGGATTGTACTTTTGGGTGTACCAATAGCGGTCCCAAGTCAAATCGCCGAGCATTATGGCATAGGTGTTATCCAACCCGTAAGATGTCGTCAATGCCTGCGTGTCGGTCATAAAGCCCTCTTGGAACTGTGTCATGTCGCGGTTGGACGAGTCGCGGTTTGCCAAATGCAGGTCGGCACCGAAGATGATGGTGTGGTTGAGGTTGTTTACCTTGCGCAACTCGAAATTGCACTGCTCGCTTACCGTCGTGTCGGTGGCGATTGATGCCCAATACCCGGGTGCTGCGTTCGCTCCCGTAGTAGGCATGTAGCCCGACGGCAGCGAAATCCATACATAGCCGTTCTGTTTCTCCGAAGCCAGCCAATAGAAGCCGTTTTCGTCGGTTACTGTGTGGGCAAAGCCGTCCGATACCTCCACACCTGCCAAACCCGTTTTCTCGCAGAATACCGCACCGCGCAGGTTGTATCCCGCACGTTCCGGCACTTCGAACTCTTCGGTAATCCACACGTCGATACGGCAAATCTTCTGCAATGCCTCTTCGCGTGCGATGTAGAAATCGTAGAGACCGCGTTTGATATCTTCCGTTACGACGAACTGTGCCGAATAGTCGTTGATTTCGACGAGAGGGTACTCCAATTTCAGATATTCGTTCTCGAATACGGCTGTGTCGCCCTGTTGGAAACCGCGTCCCTGAATCACCACATTCTGTCCCGGAAAGATTGACAGATTGGTGTTGATATAGACCTTCGAGACAAAGCGGTCGGCATATTTCCATGTCGACTCTTTGTCGCTTCGGCATGCGGCCAATGCCACTGCTGTCGCGAGCAGTAGCATTGCAACCATTTTGCTTGTTATCTTATACATTGTAGTCATTGTTTTATCTGCTGCTTATTCTGATTATACCCAAACGGTTCGTACCCGCATTGTCTATCGGGGTACTCGTGTTCTTGGCACGGCGCGAGTCGGCTACGCGCAGACGCAATACGAGGTTTGCGCAGTTGTTGCAGTCGGCCGGAAGGTCTAACGTATAGAGTTTCATTCCGCTGCTGGTGTTGGCGTTGGCTACGCTGATACGGCCTGCCTGTTTCCACTCCTCGACAGGGGCATTCTCGTTGTCGCAATACTCGACAATGAAATTGAGCGGTCCCGAACTCGACGAACAGCCTGCAAAGTCGAGCGAGAGTTGTCCTTCGGCGCCTTCGGTCGAGGTCGTTATAATCCAAGCCACACCGTCGCAGTCGAGTATGCGGTTGAAGTTGTTCTGCCACCAATCCTGCGCGACGATGCAGTAGTAAATCACATCGACCGAATTGGCATAGAGCGGAATCCACTTGCCGTTTATCAGTTCTGCCGTGCGGTTGCGAGTCCAAGCAGGTTGGAAATACATCGAGGTATTGCCCGCCGTACTGTTTACCGCAACGCTCTCGCCTGTGGCAGACTCTTTGAGTTGTCCCGTGCCGACGCATGCCAAAACCTTGCTCAAACCTTTGGAATACTCGCTCCAAGGACCTATCTGCATGATGGTTTTGGAGTGGCGCGTTGCAGGGTCGTCGCTGATGCGGTCGTCGGAGAGCGCACGCATGCGTATATGGTAGCGCGGAGTGTTGCCGCTCTTGGTGCGGCGCATCACTACACCCGTGATGTTGCCCGAACCCTCCGGAATCATGCGCGAAGCGCGCGAGATAAAGGAGTGGAAGGTATAGAGTTCGGTTACGTTGCCCTGACGGTCGCGCAGCAGATGTACATACTCGTTGTTGCGCTCGCTGAACTGCAAAGACGGCTTGATGTCGTAAGTGCCGTAATCCGCATTAAGGTTGGTCTCGGCGATGTTGAGATAGGTGCCGTAAGGTACGACATACTCCACATCCTCCAATTCGACCAGACAATATTCGTAATCGCACAACGTCGAAACGTCGGCAATCTTAATCGGAGTAACGGGATAACCCTCTTCGGTCTTCATAACCATCGTGCGCGAGAAATCGGCAAATACTGGCGATTTTGTCTCGGTATCGACAACCTTCAACTCCTGACCGAGCATGTGTATCGTCAGTCGGGCATTGAGTGGATAATCGTTGGAATCCTCATCCTCGAAATCGATGCAGATACCCTTGTTGCTCTCGTCCTGTACGCACATGTAGGTCGCAGGGAAGTTGCCCGAAGCGTAATCGCTGACAACCGAAGCGACGATATAGACGTTGTCGTTTACCTTACCGCCTCCCGCGGCAGCCAAATCCAACAACTCGGCAATGGTAACCAGCCGTGCCGAAGCGAAAGTCTCGGAGTGCTTGGCCTGCTTGACGATGAGCGGATAAGAGATGCTGGTACCGACGGCAGAGAATGTAACGACGGTCTCGCGCTCCGTATTCAAATCGGACGGAGCAACTGCGAATGCCTGATAGTCGTCGGTATGTTCGGTCGGAGTCAGCCAATCGGCCTCCTTCGGAATCGTGGCAATCCAATCGATATTGGCCTTTACCTTGATTTTGAAATTGTCGCCGAGCGACGATACCACCTTCGTATCCGAAGCATAGAGAATCTTCATCTCGGGTACGCCTCCCGTTTGGTTGAAAGTGATGGTGGCACGCACCTTGTCGCCCGTTACGATGTGCAGGTCGCAGGTACGCGGATAGGCGGTTTCGTTCTCGCTCACCTTGACGGCAAAACGGGCATCGTTGCTACCTCGCTTCGGATAGGCGTCAATCCATTGCCAATCCTCCTCGTAGGTCGGTACTATTTGCCATTCGCCGATGTCGGAATACATTACAAATTCCTGTATGCCGCCCTTCTCGGTGTAGTTGATTTCGTATAAATCATCGACAATCACGACCGAGTTGCCCTCGGTTTGGCTCTTTTCGCAAGCGACCAAACCGAAGAGCATCACGGCAACAAATGCAATGAACGAATTTATGTTGATTAACACGGTTTTCATATCTTTTCGCATTTAACTATTTAACACCCATTTCGACAGCCTTTTTGCTCCACCATACAGGGGTTTTCATGTCGTCGTCGCCGTTATAGACGGTACGCATGCGCTCCACCTGCGCCTGATAGTTGGCTATATTGACGCTTGCCGTATTGTCGGGATATTGGAATCGCGTCGGCAAGATGTGGTCGTTCGACGTGGCTATGCCTATCACAAGGTCGGGATAACCGGTGCGGCGATACTCGTGCCAAGCCTCGTAGCCTGTCCAGAAGAGGGCTATGTACTTTTGATTGATAATCTGCTCCAAAGTGTTGTTGTAAGGTACTTTGGCGAGGAAGTTTTCGATAGTCCTGTCGGTAATGACGATTTTGTTGGTGTCGATGCTGCCCCAGAAACGGATGGATGCCGTTATGGCCTGACGGTAGAAATCGGCAGCGGCAATGTCGCCACCTGCAATCCAACCGCGCTTTGCAGCCTCGGAATAGATGAACAGCACCTCGTCGTATTTCATCAGCGAATACGGCGACGAGAAATCTCCGAGATTGGCACGGTTGAGCAGTGCTATACCGCTCGATTCGGTCTCCTGCGCAGGCTGACCGCTCTCGCGACCCTTCCAACTCTCGCCTCCCTGTACGAAATATATCGAGATGCGCGGATCGCCGACGAGCGACATCATGTCGATTATGGTCGCACACGATTTGCGCGACGAGGTGAAGCCCGAAGAAGCGGACGAGCCGAAATAGTTTACGAACGGCTCGACATCGTCATAGTAGAGCGTGGCGTTGTCGGCATTGCTCTCGAATACGGGGTATTTGACGGGATTGGCAAACACGCGGGCGATTTTCTCGCCGACTCCCAATTCGGCATCGCGATTGCTCAACCGCATCAGTACGCGCAGATAGAGCGAGTTGGTAAATTTCTGCCATTTGGCTATGTCGCCGTTGTAGAGCAGGTCTTTCGACGAAGAGATGCTTTGAGTCGGGTCGTATAGTGTATTGGCGCGTTCGAGCGAGGCGATGATGCCCTCGTAAACGGTGCGCTGTGTATCGAATACGGGTTGATTGTTGTGCGTACCGTTGATGTTGCCGAAGGCTTCGGTATAAGGTATATCGCCGAAACAGTCGGTCAGATTGGAGAGATTCAACGCTTTGATTGTGATTGCGATTGCCTCGCAGTTCACATCACCCGACTTGGCAGCCAGACGCTCCATTTCGTCGGCATTGGCGGCGCATTTGGCAAAATAGGTCCAAGACGATGCCGTTGCCGTGTTGGGAATGACGTAGCGGTGATATGCGTTGTTGCTCGTACCCGATACGGTGTACTGAATCAACTCGCCGTTGAGAAACCAAGTGCGATATACCAACGCATCGGCTGTGTTGGTTATCAGAGCCTGCAACATATTGACAGGCGAAATGTCGCCGTAGGAAGGCTCGTTGTGGTTGGTGTTGTACTCGTCGAAATCGGTAGTACATTTGGTCGATACCGTGCAGACAAGTGCAATGAACAGAAGTTTGAATATCGTTTTCATAATGCTTTACCGAATTAGAATTTGAGTTTTATGTTGAAACCGTAAGTGCGTGTCATAGGATAACTACCCGTCTCGACACCTCGATAGAGCGATG
>CALYVN010000048.1 GCA_945494785.1 uncultured Alistipes sp. | reverse complement strand
ATATTATATGAATATCGGGGTACATACTTTCGTAAGAATTGCCGCATTCACAATCAACATGTGGGTGCTGTATTACATTCAGACGCTGTTTGTGGCAGAGTCAGGAATGCAGATGGCTTTTGTGGGTGCGATAATCGGGGCTGTCGGTTCTGCTGTCGGGGGCGTGCTCGGCTCCATACAGGCGGCAAAGCAACGCAAGGCATTGAATGCACAGCAACGCCAACTCGACCAATGGTATCGTGGTGAGATGGGTACCAACTATCTCGACCGTGCCGACTCGCGCTCGATGCTCAAACGCATTCGCGACATGTACGCGGAACGTGCGCGCAAGCAGGACACGCAGAACATCAAAGGCGGAGCGTCCGATGAGGCAAAAGTTGCGCAGGCGGTGGCGGCAAATCAGGGCATCGCCGATGCTGCTTCGCGCATCTCTGCCGCAGGACAGCAGCACAAGGACAGCGTTGCGGGTCAGTACAGGCAGTTGTCCTACAATCTCGGCTTGCAGAAAGCGGGGCTTACCGGAGGCGGAGCGCAGTCGCTTGCCAACACAATGTCTTCCGCAGGTGGCGTGCTCGGTGATTTGCTTGGCGACATACGTGGCAAGAAGAGTGTCAATAAGATGGCAGCGGATGCCCGCAACAATGGCAATCACGGCATATCGCAGGCGACGACCGACTCTATTCTCAATTCTTTGGACAAACGATACTAATAGTTATGGCATACGAAATAAAGCGCAGAGAAGATAACAGGGATGCAGTCGATGTAGTATCGGCAGAACCTGCACCCGCAACACCGGCACAGCAGGCGGTGCAACCGTCAGGACAGACAGCATCCGCACGGCCGGCGGAACAATCCTCGACAACCGCACCGCAGACTGCACAACCGTCAGAACAAGCACCAGCACAGCAGTCCGAACTGCTGAATGAGGACGGCACGCTGAATACTACCGACACCACCGACCCATATGCCCGCTACCGCGAGAAACTTTCGCAACTCGGCTCTGCCCGCATGGCGATAGCCGAGATGATGCGTCCGGAAGAAGAGGAACGCAAGCGCAGGGAGCGTTCGTTGCGCCGTGTGGCACTCGGGCAGGCTATCGGCGATATTGTCGGCGGGTTATTCGGCTTCGGCATAGCGCAGAGAAACGGCAGCACGGTGGTCGTGCCCGAATCGCAGGCGACAAAGACGCAGGCGCGTTTGCAGAAGTTGCAGGAGGAGGGGCTTGTCGATAGGGAGAACTACCGCAAGTTGCTCGGCAATCTGCGTCTGAAAACTCTCGAAGATGAACTCGCGGCAGAAAAAGGCATTGCCGTCAAGGAGGCGGCGAATGCGCAGCAGTTGGCGTTACTCGATGCCCGTCTTAAAGCACAGGCAGAGCGCGAAGACAAGAAGGACAAGCAGTGGCAGATAACGCAAAATGAACGCGAGCGGCATAACCGGGCAATGGAGGCAATAGGTGCGAACCGCGCCAATGGCAAAGGTGGCAAGTCAGGCGGAAGCCGCAAGGGCACTTGGGCAGAAGGGTTCAGCGACTTGGACTATCGCCTGATTACTGTGGCATCTCCTAAAAAGAGGGTAACGACCACAACCAAAGACGGCAAAAACAAGCGTCTGAATGGCACGACTACCCGCGAACAAGACTTTGTGATAAAGAATGAGGCGGAGGCGAAGCAGATACTGGCTAATGCCAAGCGCAGGTTGCAGGAGTTTGGATTGCCTTACGATGATGATGGTATCGATATGTTGGAGTATATAAAGACTACCAAAGTGCGAGTTCCTTCATTGAGCACAGAACCAATATCAATAGAACAATTGCTCGATAGTGATTCTGAACTAAAAAAAATGTTTGCAGAGTATAGTCTGACAGCCGATGATATAGAGTACGCACTTTCCAAAGGAATGAGTATAAATGATATAAAGACTATCGTAAATAATGGGAAATAATACAAATTCACCGTTTAGAGCACGCGTAGATGCTTACTTGGCGGCAAAAAGAAAAAACAATAAAATACCAGAAAATAGTTCCGATGAGTCGTTAGGTGCTTTGGCAAATAAAGAAGCCTCAACGCCTACAACAACTCGTATAGATCCACCACATAAAGCACAAATAGATGCTTATTTGGCAACAAAAAAGAAAAATGAAGAGACCGGTCCATATCATATAGCAGGTAGAGCCATGGATATGGATTCGTTCGTAACCAAGTCGGATACAACAAATAAACGGAACGACACCGAAGGGGCGCAAGTACTGGGAGCCGATACTGTCGGGCAAAAGTTGCAGCAAGAACCGACCAAGGCGACAAATGCCGCGCCGACACGAATCGCGGAAGAGACACAAGCCGGTGCAAGCGAGGAGCCTGCGACACAGTATCGTATTCCGACATTCCGCACACCGCTATCTGAACAGCCAAAGACTGATAGCCTGATGACGGACATTGATGCGCGAGTGGATGCCGTTGCCGATGAGTTGGAGCAACGATATGCGGAAGATGAAAGAAATCGCATAAAAGGAAGACCTTTGTCGGAACGAGTCTTTGATGCATACGAAACAAATGATTCTCCAATCGCAAAATCCATTGGTGATATGTCTGCCGCTCGGCAGGCAACTGGCGCAGACCGCATCATCAAGGAGGTAATGACATTCAACGATGAGCAGAAGGCGCAACTCAATACCGCCATTGCGGAGCAGGTGGCGTCGGACAGAGACTATCAGGATGCCAAATCGGAACTGGAAGATGTGATAAAGTCGGCAGGTGCGGACAAGCCGCAGGTCTCCGACAAGGATGCGGCAGAGATAATGAAGTCGCTTACGCCAGAGCAACGCAAGGCGGCAGAAGCCGAGATAGAGCGTGTGCAGGCAGAGATAGCCCGTGCGACCAATGTGTTCAACATCGTCAGTCAAGATGTAGCCAAACGGGTAAGCAACAAGGTCAATAACGACATTGTATCCCGTATTATCGACCGCCTTGCCACCCGTAATATGCCGAAGTCCGACATGGAATATATCGGCAAGGCTATCTACAACAACTCCATTGCCGGCATGCTATATGAGACGGCGGTCAAGGCTGCATCGGGCAGCAGTTGGGTGGACTATGCCGTTAGCGCAAAGGGATTGGAGAGGTATGATGCTTCCACTGCGGCAAAGGTTGCAGGCGGTGTAGGAGCATTGCTTGCCGACTCCGGCATATTCTCCATTTTGAGTATGGGAGGCGGAGCGGCCGCCGGAGCCATAACTAACCTCGCCACACGCATAGTGGCGGGGCGCATTGCACAGGGTGCCACTACGACACTTGCCAAAGGAGCATTGCAGCAGACCGCAAAGCGCATTGCCACAAGTCAGGCGATAACAAGGCTCGCATCGAATGTTATTGCACAATCTGCGACACTCGGCTCGTATGATGCGGCATCGTCCATACTGCAACAGAACTTGGCGAATCCAGAAGGTATCGATTGGGTTGAGGTACTCAAACGTGCGGGCACGGGTGCGGCATCGGGTGCAGCGGTAGGCGGAATCGGCGTTGCCACGCAGGCTGTCAAAGGACTGCCGCGCATGGATGCGCTCAAAGCCAAAGGACTGCCTATGGATATTGCCATAGGCTCGTTGGGACTGCTGGCGGAGAATGCGGCATTCGTAGGCATAGGCTCGTTGGCATCTGGCGAAGATGCCGACCTGCAAAGTTTTGCTGAAGGTCTTGCGACACTCGGCATATTGAAGGGAGTGGGTATGCTCAAATCGGGAATGCGAAACCCATCCAACCGTGTACGCACATTTGCCGAGCGTACATTGAGCGACCTGCGCTTTACGCCGGAGGAGGAGGCCGCATTCCGCAAGGCGGGCATTGCCGAGAACGGATTGAGCATAATCCGCTCGGCTGTCGAGCACGCCGGCGAGACCACCACAACGGAGGAGTCCGCAGGAACCGTGCGCGATACGTACAATGAGGTTATGGCATCGAAAGATATTCCGTTGTCGGCAAAGGTTAAGTTGCAGTATATCGTAACCGGACAGGTGCAGAATGTTCCCGATGTGGTGAAGATGGAACTGATAGAGCCGGAAGGAGATAGTCCGAGTAAAATCAAGGTAAACTCTTGGGATAGCAGAGGTCGTTTGTTGTCCGTATCGGAGTTTGCGGACATCAGGGTGGCGCGAGCATATATCAACAAATACAACTCTTTGGTCGAGCGCAACAGCATAGCGCAATACGAGCAGATGGTGAACGGAGTATCCAATCTTGTCGCCATAGACCGAGCCGCGCGCCGTTATGCTGCCGAGAATAACGCGGATGCGCAGGAGATATTCAACGACATATTGATAGCCAAGGGTATCGTCAAAGGCGACTTGCCGAGCGATGAACGTTTGGTTCGTGCAGCAGAGGTCGAGAATATGGCGCGCAACTCCGGACGCGACTTTCTGCGCGACATTGTCCGCCGTGTGGCTGTACGCAACGAAGCCTCTTCGCAGGAGGTTATGCAGGCGATGAATGTAAAGCCGTATCTGCGCACGGAAAAAGAGAAACGGCTTGTCGCCGATTATGTCAAGGAGATAAAGGGGTTTGTCGGCCGTCCTGTGGACATTCGTCCGCCGAAGCCTAATACTACGGGCAGAATTGAAGCCGGCGCACAGACACCGGCAGAGCCTGCACCGGATGTCGCTCCACAGAATCCGCAAACGCCACCGCGCCCATCTGTCGATGATGCGATGCGCGCGCAGATTGAGAATGCCGTGCGGTCGGCCAGCAAACTGAGCAGTGATGAGATTGTCTCGGTAAATATAGGTTCTTCTCCATTCGGTAGTGGCACGGCAGTGGTTCGCGAGGGTTATGTCATCCTTGACGAGAACGGCGACATAGACCATACTTTGAGCGATAGCACTGTGGTTGTAGAGTTTGAGAACGGTATTCGTGCAACGGTCTCCATTGAAGACATAGATGAGGTAACCTATCAAGGCGATGTAACCGACATGGTTAACCGTGCCATTGAGAGACAAGAGCAGGCAATGCAGATGCTCGGAGAGATAGATGCATCTCTCGGCAAGGGGCAAAGTGTTGCCGTGCGCCTTATGGATGGAACAGAAGGAGTCGTATCGGGTATCGATGAATACGAGAACTATATATTTACCACAAACGATGAGCAGGGCAATGTAATAGCGATGCCATTGACGGGAGTGGAAGTTGCGGAGATTAGGCCTATTGCAACATCAGTCGAGATGCCTCAATCGGAGCAACAAACCGAAGAAGGTGTTGCAGATGCGACACAAGGACAAGGTGCTGCACCGAGTGTTGAGGATGCGGAACAACCGCAGACGGTGGAGCCTGAATATGATGAGGATTTCCCGCCGCTGACAGATGCAGATTTTGCACCGATCATCGACTATGACACTGTAAAATGGGCGGAACTCTCGCCCAAGGATTGGACGGACACGATGCGTCTTTATGCTTCGCAGAACAGCGAGAATCCGGATGCCATGGTTGTCCGCTCCGCCCGTTCGTACTATAACAACTCCAAGAGCAAGGTCGCGAATGTAGACAAACGCATTGCGGCCAAAGACAAGGAGATAGAGAGACTGCGTGCGGGTCTTGACCGTGCTGCCAATCCGCAGGAGACAATCAAGCAGAGCAAACGCATTCAGAAGGCACAGGAGGAGCGCAATGCGCTTGTGCGCTCCAAGGATGCCATCGCGAAGGAGATGGCGCAATACGAGTATGCATTGCGCGAATACGGCATCGATGTGAATGACGAGGAGTCTCTGTTGCGCGAACAAGTTGCATTGCAGCAGGAGCGGGCAGAGTTGGTTGAGGCGGATGCCGACTTGGAACGCACGAATGACGAGTTGGCATTGCAGGAGATGAAAACCATTGTCAATACGGAGCAGAACCGCAAGAAGGTGTATGACCTGTATGTCGCTCGCGGCGTAACGCCGGAGCAGGCGGGACTGCGTCAAGCCATATTGTGGGATATAGCCACGGGCAATGTCCGTCTGCGCTGGGAAGACGGACAAACACCGAGCGGTGCAAAGACAAAGGGTCTTGCCTCGGAACTCGGCCTTGGCGGCAGTGCCTCCGACAAGCGCACCTATAAGAGCGTTGTTTCCCGTGATGGTATGAGCGTGGATGAATACGTGCATTCGTTGTGGGAGCAGCGTGGTGGCTACACGAACGACCTCGATGACATGGAGATGAAAAACGAGGTACTCGATGTCCTGCAAGGTGCGCCGAACGGTTCCCGTGCGCTCGAACAACTCTATGAGATGCTCGGCATAGCGGCCGACCGCGAGGAGGGCTTCGGACAGAGCAAGGCTGATATTGAGAGGCGCATCAAGGATGTGGATGCCCGCATTGCAGAGAATCAGCGTGCGATAATGGAGTTCAACAAAAGGGTGAATGATGTTATCGGCGGTTTGGAAACAAATACCGCAGAAATTTCCAACAACTCCTACGGTAAAAATAATGAAAAATTCGGTCTGCATCCGATAACACAGACAGAGGAGTCGGTTCCTCTTGACGATTCGCGAAATCTTACACCGTCCGACAATCAGACTTCCGGGCTCGGTATCAATTCGTCCGAATTATCTATTGACAAAGACAACAACAATTCTGCCGAAAAGCAAGAAAATGGTAAAATTATTTCCACGCCGACAGATGATTTAAGCAATAAAATTGCCCAAGCGGAAGATGAAACCGATGTTAATCCTACCGATTTACAAAAGAATGCCGGCAACTATAAAAAAGGGCATGTACAGATAGGTCGGTTTAACATTACCATCGAAAATCCCAAAGGAAGTGTTAGACGTGGTAAGGATGCCAAAGGTCATGAGTGGAGTATTACAATGAATAACACTTATGGGTATATCAGAGGCACAGAAGGCTTGGACGGAGACCACATTGATGTGTTTATATCCAATGATATTAACAACTGGAATGGGAACACAATATTTGTCGTAGATCAGTATAACCCGAACGGCTCGTTCGATGAACATAAAATAATGCTCGGCTTCAATGATTCTAATGAAGCGAAACATGACTATCTTGCCAATTACGAAAAAGGATGGGAAAATGGTCGCAAGATTGTTGTAACCGGAATTTCTTTGAACGATTTTGAAAAATGGGTTGAGAGTAGCCATCGCAAAACAAAACCTTTTTCAGAGTATTCTTTGATAAATGGGAACAATCCTGCCGAAAAGCAAGATAAAACCGAAAAAATTGAACAGAAGCCGGCGCAGCCATCTGCCCGCACGGCGAATGTGGCACCTTCAAAACCCGCTGCTCCGTCCAACAAAATCGAGGACTATGGCGAGGTAATCAAGGGCGCACGCAAGGATGCAATGAAGGAGTTGGCAAAGTCTGTCGATAATGCCACGTTGGAGAGTCTCATATCGTTGCCGTTCGCCAAGGCTTTCAAGCGTCCCGACCTGCGCAAGGCTGTCGATGAGGGTGCGTTGCGTGAGCAGGATGCCCGCTTTGCCGAGGCGGTTATGGCATCATACCTTTCGACCAAGAAGCCGAAGGCGGATACCAAGAAAGACAAATACCGCAAGGCTGTCTGGGGCAAGTCGAAGGTTGAGGTGTGGGCAGATGAAGCCTATAAAGGCGTGCAGTTGCTCAAACAACTGTTCGAGGCAGAGCCTGCGGAGCGCGACCGTATAATGGCGGAAGCATTGGCGGAGCACTATACGGGTGTTGAGGCGGCGAAAGCACATCAGGAGCGGATGAAGGAGTGGAACCCGGGCAAGACATTTACGGGCGAGTCCTATCCTATCAACAATGTCGCATTGTTCAATGAGGTTCTCGGTCGTCTTGGCTATGATGTCGGCACAGCCGACATACCTGTTGTGGAAGCAATGCCGAACACTTCTTATGATTCATATCGGCTTGTCCGTCCTAACGGCGACACTCTGTATCCGACCCATACGTTGCGCACCTTCGAGGATGTTGTCGATGAGGTGGTCTATCTGACGAAGTTGAACAATGCCGATGCAGATACAGAGCATCCTGGCAGTGTATTCAAGGCACGAGGTTTGGATCCGCAAAAAGAGGTCGTAGGATACTATGTAAATTACTTCTCGACAATAAAAAGCACTACTATCAGAAGAGAGGATTTCAAGACGAAAGAGGCGGCAGATGATTTCTATGCGAAGATAATCGAAAAGGGCGCAGTGGCATCGGGGCCGCACGAGATATATAGGGTTTCCGGGTACGGGAAATATGAAATCATATTCAAGAACTCTATAACCGATGAATGGGTAGAGACCGGCATGACATACGAAAGCGAGGGAGATGCCTTGTTTGCCATAGACCAAGAACGTGATGCGCTCAACAAGGCAGTAAACGACAAGTTGGCGCAGGCGAATGAAAAGACGGGTAAAACCAAAGCAACGGAGTATATTCAGGTGCGGTCTTACTTCGATTCCGGCAAGATGAAATACGGCGTTGCCATTGCCGACAAGTACGGTCCGAAGAAGACAGCGTTCGATACTATGCCGTATTACTTTGCGGAAGGCTTTGCCACGCGCAAAGAGGCGGAGGAGGCACTTGAAAAGAACCGTGCCGAATGGGAGGGCTTTGTCAAGGACATCATCCGCAAACGGCAGGAGTATGTATATTTTGACGGCAAGAATGCTCCGCGCGTAGGAAAGGACTACCGCGGTGGCAAAGATGTTACCGAGAAGGACTTTGCCGAGACATTCGGATTCCGTGGCGTGCAGTTTGGTAACTGGACGAATCAGAACGACCGGCAGGCGGCGGTGAACAATGCCTACGATTCGTTTATGGACTTGGCGAATATCATCGGTGTATCACCGCGGGCATTGAGTCTTAACGGCGAACTTGGCATCGCATTCGGTTCGCGAGGCAGTGGCTGGGCGAATGCCCACTACGAACCGAACAATGTGGTTATCAACCTCACCAAGACGCGCGGTGCGGGTTCTCTCGCTCACGAGTGGTGGCACGCACTGGACAACTATTTTGCACGACAAGCGAAGGTGCCGGCAGGGTTCGTTACCTCCGACAAGAGACTTGCCATGCGTGAGCAGTTGCGTCAGGCATTCAATGACCTTATTGATGATGTTGCCAAGTCTGACTACAACAAACGTTCCCGCGAGCGCGGTACCTATTGGGGCAGTCCTATTGAGGAGACGGCGCGACTGTTCGCGGAGTGGGTCGTAGATGAGCAGATAAAGCGTGGGGAGCGCAATCACTTCCTTGCAGAAGGCATCGGCAATGCCGAAGCGAATTATGCCGAGATGAACTATCTGTACTATAAGACTGCCACGGAGATGTCCAATAAGAGCCGCAAGCGACAGGGGCAGGAGCCGGAGAAGATAATGTCGTTTGAGGAGTTCAAGAAAACGCCTATGGCATTGGCAGGCTTTGTCTATCCAACTGCCGAGGAGTTGAGGACTCTCGGAGAGGATGTCCGCGCCATATTCGACATCGTACAGGAGCGTGTCGATGAGGAGACGGGCAATGTGGCGTTGTTCCATATTCGTGAGGATAAGGCACCAAAGAAAACTGGAATAGGTTATAAGGTGTTCGTATTAAAGAATGGGCAACTTTACCCGCCGATGGTCGCAAATCCTAATGGAGAAGCAACACCTGTTGGTGTATGGCTTGACGCTGACGCTGCACCTGTTATTGCACAAAGCAAAACGGGTCGCAATAAAGTCAAAGCGGGAGGTAAAGGAACGCAGGGCGGTAGTGGCTTTCTTGCATATCGCCCAGGGTGGCATTTAGGAGAAATTCCATACGCCTTGCAGTTTAATCGTCTTGACGAGAATGGCGATAAAACTCTATTCCCGGCAAACTTTGTTTGGGCAGAAGTTGAATATGCCGATGATGTAGATTATCAAGATGAGGCTATGAGTTATGGAGTTAATCCAAGCGGAAAATTCCAACACTCGCTTGCAGGGCTTCCGTATCTGCCAAAGAATGGAGCATATCGTTATAGAACAAATCCTAATCCGGAGACAGACCCTTGGATTATTACCGGTGCTATGCGGGTTAAACGATTACTAACTCCGACAGAGGTAGATAATATGGTTCGTGCCGCTGGACGCGAGCCACAACGCAGACAAGAAGGTGCCATCACCGATGAGCAGATAAATGCGCTTAATGAAGCATTCCCAAAAACGAGCAATACTCCGCCGGCGAGTGTCGATGCCGACCGTTGGAACGCCATTGTCGATATGGTAAAAGAGAGTGTAGGTGCGGAGAATGTCATTACCAACCCGGAAGATGTCAAGGCGGAATACGACCGCATTATGGCAGGACAGCAGCGAGTTCGCGAGCGTATCGTTAAGGATGCCAACAGCCGCTTCAATGAGCAGTTGGAACAGCAGATTGCGGGGACATTGCCACAGGGACACATATACCAACTCGGAACGCCAAGTCCTATATTGTTAAGTTGCGGCCTTCCCAATTTGCCGATAGAGTTGGCGGCAAGCCGGTTGTCTGATAAATTTATGCAGGAGAATTACCCGTTCGACCTGCCGGAAATAGAGGGACTTGTCGATGCCATACAGAACCCGTTGGCGGTGTTCCGCAGTGCAACACGCATCGGCAGTAACGTTATACTCACCGAACTCAAACACGGCGACAAGAGTTTTGTCGTTGCAATCCAAACTAATAGACGCAAGGATAGAATAACCGTAAATGATATTCGCTCTATTCATTATCGCAATACCGATATGAATATCGTGAACTGGATTAACGAAGGACTTGCAGACTACATCAAGCCGACATTCGCGCAGGAATGGCTCGAACCGACAATAAAAAAGTTACGCTCCAAACCGCAGTACAATTCCGCGGAGGTTAGAGCGCAACTCAAAGATGTAGCAAAGGTAGTCAAAGAATTTGAAAATCCAAAGGTTGAGGCGGAAAATTTACGACAATGCATAGTTTATCATGGTTCGGGAGCCGACTTCGAGAAGTTCGACCACTCGCACATGGGCGAGGGCGAAGGTGCGCAGGCATACGGCTGGGGCACCTATGTAACCGAGGTGAACGGTATTGCGAAGAGTTATGCCGAAGAATCGGGCGGGTACTCCGTTTTCTACAAAGGATTGCCTGTCTCTGATTTGTGGACAAAATACATGTTGAAGGAAATATCCATGAACAAGTATCAAGTGATAAAAGAAGTTCTCGATGT
>CALYVN010000047.1 GCA_945494785.1 uncultured Alistipes sp. | reverse complement strand
TATTTGCAAATTCAATATAAAATCATACCTTTGTGGCTACTTTGCAGGGGTTTGTCGGATGCCTTGAACCGCCATCGGAACGGATGCAGTTGGGTATTCGGCAACTATGCGGCAAAAAAATACGGAAACGGATAATACTTACAACCAATATCAACGATGAAAAATCTCAAAACACTGCTTCTCTTGACAATTCTTGCAGCAGGCATAACGGCATGTTCGCCTCAAAAAAGAGTCGTCTATTTTCAGGACGTACATAACAATGCGGCAATCCAAATCGCTGCCGAACGGCAGATACGCATCAAGCCTCTCGACCGGCTCACGATTGTCGTATCGAGCAAGGATCCCGAACTTGCCGCTCCGTTCAATGCGACATCGTCATACAATTCGCTGTCGAGCAACCCTATGGGTACCAGTTCTACCAACGGCTCGCAATCATTGCAGATACGCACCGTGGATGAGAGGGGCAATCTCTACATGCCGATTATAGGCGAAGTCTGCTGTGCCGGCAAAACCCGTTCGGAACTTGCCGAAGATATTGCACAGGCAATCATCGGCGGAGGTTATCTCAGCGATGCTTCGGTAAACATACAGTTCGCCGACATGAAGGTATTCGTTCTCGGCGAGGTCGCACGACCGGGTCAGTACGACATCACCCGCGACAAAATCACCATTTTGGAGGCTCTTGCAATGGCGGGCGACATGACCATATTCGGCAATCGTGCCAACGTCAGCGTACATCGCAACGAAAACGGCGAGAACAAGGTATATGTATTGGATTTGTTGAAATCCGAATGCTTCACCTCGCCGGGTTTCTATCTGCAACAGGGCGACGTGGTCTATGTACAGCCCAACAGATACAAGGCAGCAACGGCAGAAATCAACCAGAACCGAAATTTCTGGCTCTCGATTGTCAGCACCCTTTTGTCGGCTACCTCGATTATCATAGCCGTTTTGAACTACACGAAATAATAACCGCAATTAATCAAGCATACACAACATGGCAGAACAAAATCTGAACGAAACAGCCGTCAATGCGGCAGGGATGGAAGAGGTGAACAGCATGCAGGCTTTCACCTTTCAGGACATAATGGAAATAGGATTCAGGAAGTGGTACTGGTTTCTTTCCTCCGTCATCCTGTTTCTGATAGCCGGCTCCGTATATCTCATGTGGACGCCTCCCGTATATCAGCGCAACGCGACAATCATGGTCAAGGACTCGCGCAAGGGCAGCGGTGCAACGGAAGTGGCTGCATTCAGCGAGTTGGCAGGTTTGTCGTCGCGTCGCAATGTCGATAACGAACTCTACGTGTTGCAGGCTCGTCGGTTGATGCTCAGCGTCGTGGACAAACTCAACCTGTCGATTAACTACACCACGCGGAACGGTCTGCGCACAATCGACCTCTACAAGCGTTCGCCAATCAACGTAACATTCGTAAACGACAACGAGAACTCTTCGTCGTGCGCTTTCCGCGTCAAATTACTGGAAGATCAAGTCGAAATATCGCACTTTGTACGAGGCAAGCAGAAGGGCGTGGATCCAAAAGCGGATAAGAATTTCACTGCCACCGCACCTTACGGCGAGGCCATCGTAACGCCGAGCGGTCAAATCGTGGTGGACAAGACCCTCTACATGGACGAGGATTATGTCGGCAAAACAATCATTGTATCGAAGAGCAATCGTGAGGCCATGGCATCGCGCTACCGTGCGGCAACCCAATCGTCGGTAGCCAACAAGATGTCGTCCATCATCACCATCTCGCTCAAAGATGTCGTTGCAAAACGTGCCGAAGATGTCATAAACACCCTCATCGAGGTTTACAACAACGATGCAGTGTACGACAAGCAGCATATTGCCGAAGCGACAGCCGATTTCATCGATGCCCGTTTGGCAATCATCAGCAAGGAACTCGGTTCGGTCGATAACGACATCCAGACCTTCAAGAGCAAGAACAACATGGTGGATATCGAGACCGAAACCAAACGCAACATCACCGAGAGTTCGAAACTCAAAGAGGAGGGTTTGAGCACCGACAGTCAGATTGAGATGGCGAAGTTCATCAAGGATTATCTGAACGATGCCGACAAGGCTCACAACCTCATCCCCGTAACCAGCATAGGCAACACCGGTTCGAGCGTATTGTCGAGTCAGATTGCCGACTACAACGAAATGGTGCTGCGCCTCGAAAAATTGCAGCAGAACGGAGCGACCAACAACCCTGTGATTCTGCAAATCGACCGCGATTTGGTTGCGATGAAGAATGCCATTCTCGCCTCGCTCGAATCCAATATCGCCACGCTCGAAATCAAGCGCGACAATCTGCGTCGCGAGGAGAGCAAGACCAACAGCCGAATCAGTTCGGTACCTTCGCAGGAGAAGGAGTACCTCTCCATCGCCCGTCAGCAGCGCATCAAGGAGGAGTTGTACCTCTATCTGCTCAACAAGCGCGAGGAGAATGCCATTTCGCTGAACATTACCGAAAATAGTGCGCGTATCATTGACTCGGCTTACGGACCGTTCCGTCCTATCGCACCGCGCAAATCGATGATACTGCTGATGATGCTGGCACTCGGTCTTGCCGTACCGTTCTCGATTATCTATCTGCGCGAGATGTTCAACACGTCGGTACGCGGTCGTCGCGACATAGAACGTGCCACGAGCGTACCTTATTTGGGCGACATCCCGACTTTCGAAGGCCGCATGCACCGTAGCGTTGCAGTACGCGAAAACGGCCGCGACAATGTATCGGAGGCTTTCCGCATCATCCGTACCAACATGAACTTCCTGAATACGATGGAGGGCAAGCAGCAGGTTATACAGATTACCTCGTCCAATGCCCATGCGGGAAAGACGTTTATTGCTACCAACCTTGGTATGACGCTGGCATTCTCGGGACAGAAGGTGTTGATGATAGACCTCGACCTACGTCGTCGCACGATGTCGAAACACATGGGACAGCGCCACAATGCCAACGGCGTATCGAAGTTCATCAGCGACAAGTCGGTCAAGGTTACGGATATCATCTCCAAAACCGAACTTCACGAGAATTTCGACTGCATCTATGCGGGATTGCAACCGCCTAACCCTGCCGAGATGCTGCTCTCGGGTCGTCTCGACGAACTGATTACCGAATGCCGCAAACACTACGATTCGATTATATTGGATAGCGTGCCTGCGTTGGTCATCGCCGATGCACTTATCACGAGCCGTATTGCCGACGTATGTCTGTACGTAGTCCGCGAGGGTCTGCTCGACCGTCGCCAGTTGCCGGATATCGAGGCACTCTACCGCAGCAAGAAACTGCACAACATGTGTATCATTCTCAACGGTGCAAGCGAGCATAACCACCGCTACGGATACGGTTATACCTATACTTACGATTCGGATGGCGACGAAGAGAAAAAATCCGCTTGGCGCAGACTGCTCGACAAAACTGGATTGCGCCGTCTGTTACTGAGACATGACTCGAAGAGAGCGATATATTAAACCGTAAACATCAACTACGCTCGATTGGAATGTCTCTTGTCGAGCGTAGTTTTTATACAAATTCGCGTATGGCAGGATTGATTATAGCCGTCGATTTCGACGGCACATGCGTAACCCACGAATATCCCTATATGGGTGTGGACATCGGTGCTGCACCCGTATTGAAAGAACTTACCGACAACGGCTGCCGGCTGATACTTTACACGATGCGCAGCGGCAAGTTGGAGAAGGAGGCTGTGGAGTGGTTCAAGCGCAACGGCATCCCGTTGTTTGCGGTCAATTCCAATCCAGAACAGAAGCAGTGGACCAAATCGGTCAAGCCACACGCCGATTTGTATATCGATGACAGTGCACTCGGCTGTCCTCTGACGACATCGCAGCAATCGATTCGCCCGTTTGTCGATTGGGTGAAGGTGCGCGAATGGCTCGTCAAGGAGGGATTTTTATAGAGTCGTCCTACTGCTTACTGCACCGGCACAGCCTGTGTAATACAGGTTGTCGCAATATCTTACAACGACACTGCGGAGCGTTCCGATAGTTCGGAACGCTCCGCAGTGTTTTAGAGGGCAACTACCCTATTTCGTAACCCGTTCGAGCCACTTGACCATCGACAGCATCACTCCCATCGACACGAGGCAAACGGCAAGGAATACGCCCCAGCACTCCCAAATAGGCCATGCGTTATACATCAGCGGGCCTATGAAGATAAAGAGGTTGCCGATTGCCGTTGCACCGAGCCACAAACCCTGACAGAGGCCGACCATGTGGCAAGGCGCAACCTTCGACACAAACGAGAGACCGAGCGGCGAGATGAACAATTCGGCAACGGTAAGGAAGAAATAGGTAACGATAAGTACCCAAGGACCCGCCTTTGCCAAGCCCAATGTCGCCATCTGTTCGGCATTCAGCGCACGGAACTCCTCGCCCGACGGATAACCGCAGATATAGGAATAGACGAGCAGGAACAGATATGCCAAACCGGCAATAAACATACCGATAGCGATTTTGCGCGGAGTGGAGATACTCTTGCCGTTACGGGCAAGCGCGCCGAAAATGAACATTATAATCGGCGTCAGTATAATCACGAAAGCCGGATTGAGAGCCTGCCATATTTCGGGTGCTATCTTGTCGGTATCGACAAAATCTCGGGCGAAAACCGAGAGAGATTGACCGTTCTGATGGAACGAAAGCCAAAAGAAAATGGCGATGCCCAACACTGCGAACAGAGCATACAGACGCTGCTTTATCTCGGTAGCCATGGCTATACGCTCCTCGTCGGTATATGTAACTGTCGCCTTTTGTTCCTTCTTGGCAGGTTGCGGGAATATCCGCTTGGTGCCGAGGAAAATCAACAGCGAAATCAGCATGGCGGCAACCGATGCGACGAACGAGAAATGGATGCCCGTGTTGAACACCTCGATATAATCGGAGCAGAATTGCGTCAGATTGTCGTAAGGCACTGTCGTAACCTTGGCCATGGTCTCGGTAAATTTGGTAGTTACCTCGCCATCGGCCAGATATTGGTGGCAGAGAGCCGGCATATCGGCATTATAGACGAAGTTGTGGGCACGCAACCACCACTCGCGCAACAACGGAGCGACAAACGGCGCTATCAAGCCGCCTATATTGATGAACACATAGAAAATCTGGAAGCCCGAATCGCGCTTCTCTTTTGCCGCCTGCAAAGCGTCGTCGCCCTTTTTGGCGGCTTCCGCCTCGAATTCGTCGTACATTTTGCCGACGATGGCTTGCAGATTGCCCTTGAACAGACCGTTACCGAATGCGATGCAGAACAGGGCAAGGCAGGTAAACACGAGTATGTACCACCAATTATTGCCTCCGTCAACGACAATGCCGTCGGCACTTCGGCTGAACAACGGAACGGCAAGCGCAACATAGCCGACAGCCATAATGATAAGTCCCCACTGGATGGTCTTGTTATAGTTCTGCGAACGGTCGGCTATCACGCCGCCAACCAGACTCAAAACATAGATACCGCAGTAGAAAACCGAATAGATAATGCCTGCCGTAGTGTCGGACAATCCGAACTTGGAGACAAGAAACAGCAACAGCACGGCGTTCATAATATAGTAGCCGAATCGCTCGCCCATATTACTCAATGCCGCAGCCAACAAACCTTTGGGGTGTCCTTTGAACATAGTTGAAACAGTATTGTTTGGTTAAAAAATTTCGTTATGCAAAACATTGTAAAGCCAAAGATACGAAAAAATTTTATACATCCAAACAGCAGCAAATGTTTGCGCTGTCGCGAAAAAAAACTATATTTGTATGTAAA
Source organism: uncultured Alistipes sp. (assembly GCA_945494785.1). GTDB lineage: Bacteria > Bacteroidota > Bacteroidia > Bacteroidales > Rikenellaceae > Alistipes. The sequence goes on along the minus strand of CALYVN010000047.1, from coordinate 6,310 downwards.
CTGTACGAATATGAGCGAAAACCTCAACCGATTGTCTATCGTCGAACAGGACGAATGGCTCCTGCCCGTAGAGGAGGAGTTGAACAGACGCAATGCGATGTATCGCGAACATCTGCAAGATATCGAGCGCAGCAGCGGGTCGATTGTCGAGTATGCCAACGGTTATCGTTATTTCGGTTGGCAATACGACGATGTGTTGTGCGGTTGGTGGTTTCGCGAATGGCTGCCCGAGGCGCAGGATGTCTATCTGTTCGGCGATTTCAACAATTGGCAACGTACGCAGTTGCGCTTGGACAAGGATGCAAACGGTGTGTGGAGCATCTTTTTGCCCGATGCCATGTATGCCGACCGTCTGACACACGGCTCGCTCTACAAAATCCACGTTCACGGCGCAAACGGTTGGCACGACCGCATACCGGCATACGCCACGAGGGTCGTGCAGGACGAACAGTCGAAGAATTTCACGGCACAATTTTGGGCACCGCAACCCTTCGATTGGTCGAACGACGATTTCGACATCGCCAAGAATGTGCCGCTGCTGATTTACGAGATCCATATCGGCATGGCACAGGAGCGCGAAGGTGTGGGTACATACGCCGAGTTCGAGAAAAAGGTGTTGCCGATTGTGCGCCGCGACGGTTACAATGCCATACAGATTATGGCCATTGCCGAACACCCCTACTACGGCTCGTTCGGCTATCACGTCTCCAACTTCTTTGCCCCTTCATCGCGATTCGGCACGCCCGAAGAGTTGAAATCGCTCATCCGTCGTGCGCACTCGATGGGTATAGCCGTTATCATGGATTTGGTGCATGCCCACTATGTAAAGAACCTCAACGAGGGCATCAACGAATTGGACGGCTCGACGCATCAATACTCGAAGGATGGCGAAGCGGGCTATCAAAAGTATTGGGATTCCAAACTCTTCGACTACGGCAAGCGCGAGGTGCAACATTTTCTGCTATCGAATGTCAAGTATTGGTTGGACGAGTTCCATTTCGACGGTTACCGTTTCGACGGCGTAACCTCGATGATATATCATCATCACGGCTATATCGATTTCGATTGTCGCGAAAAGTTCTTCGACGAGGGCGTAAATCGCGATGCGATTGTATATCTGACGCTTGCCAATACGCTGATTCATGCGTTCCGCCCGTCGGCGGTTACCATTGCCGAAGATGTGAGCGGCATGCCGGGGATGTGCCGTACCGTAGAGGATGGAGGCATAGGCTTCGATTACAGGCTCGGAATGGCTCTGCCCGACTTTTGGATAAAGTTGCTCAAAGACGAGAGCGACGAGGAGTGGAACATCGACGAGATGTGGTCGGTGATGACCAACCGGTTGCCGCAGGTCAAAACGGTGGCATACGCCGAATCGCACGACCAAGCATTGGTCGGCGACAAGACGATAGCATTCCGACTGATGGACAAGGAGATGTACTACGCCATGAATCGCGCCTCGCAGAATATCGTCGTGGAGCGCGGAATGGCTCTGCACAAGATGATTCGGTTGATGACCATATCGACAGGCGGCGAGGCTTATCTGAATTTTATGGGCAACGAGTTCGGCCATCCCGAATGGATAGATTTTCCGCGCGAGGGCAACGGTTGGAGTTATGCGCACGCAAGACGGCAATGGTCGCTCGCCTCGAACGGGTTTTTGCGCTATTCGCAGTTGGGCGATTTCGACAAGGCGATGTTGCGCCTCGTAAAGCGGTACGGCGTATTGTCGGACGGTTATCCCTATCTGTGGCAACGCGACCACGACAACAAAACGCTCGTATTCTCGCACCGAGGGCTGCTGTTCGTATTCAATTGGCATCCCGCAGCCTCGATACCCGATTATGCCACCGAAGTACCTTGGGCAGGAAAATACGAAATGGTACTCTCGACCGACGAGAAGCGTTTCGGCGGATTCGAGCGCGAAAAGGCGGGTACGGAGCATTTCTCGTACACCGAACACGACGCCGATGGCAATGCGCACCACTACATCCGCATCTACAATACGGCACGCACGGCAACCGTATTCCGATGGCGCAAGTAGATGCGAAACAAACGACAAGGGCAGGTAAAAAACCTGCCCTTGTCGTTTATATGCCGTAAACGGCTTATAGCGTACCGCCAATTTCCCACCAAAAGGCGCGAATACCGAGTTTTTCGTTCTCGGCGTCGATACGGCGAACGGCATCGAGAAATTCCGAAGCCTTCGGCTCTTCGACCATGGCGATAAGAGCGGAGTTCATCGTCGGCCAAGCGTTGGTGCCGAGATGCGGGTCGCCCGTGAGCATTCCACAACCTTCGACCTCCTCCCAGCCCGTATAACCTCGTACACCGAGCCGTTTCATCTCGTGAAGCACCTCTTCGTAAAGTGCCTGATTACATGACAAAAATATCGCTTTCATAACTTTTTACGCATTTAATTGTGCCTGTTTACGCTCCAAGCGACGCTGCTTGCGAATCGCCAGCGAAGTAAACAATACCGGAATAAGGAATAAGGTGATGAGCGTCGAGAACGACAGACCCCAAGCCACTGCCATACCGAGCGAGTTCCACATCTCGGAACCGACACCTTGGCCGAGTGCCATAGGGATCATACCGATAACGGTCGTCAGGGTGGTCATGAGGATAGGACGCAGACGGGAGCGGCCTGCCATAACCACAGCCTCGTAGATAGGCACCTCGCGGTCGATACACAAGCGGGTGTAATCGACCAGTACGATACCATTGTTCACCACGATACCGATAAGCATCAGAATTCCGAGCAGACCCATCACACCAACAGCCGTACCCGTAATCCAGAATCCGATGAACACACCCACGAGGGCGAACGGCATTGCAAACATAATCACAAACGGATATGTGAGCGACTCGAACTGCGATGCCATAATCACGAATACCAGAATAATCATAATCGCCATGAGGGCAAAGAGGTCGGAGAATGTATCCTGCTGATCCTCGAATGAACCGCCGAATCCCCACGACAATCCTGCCGGCAAATCCATCTTGTTGATACCCGCAGCCGTAGCCTCGATAACCTGCGACAAGGCGTAACCGTGGCCGATGGAGCCAGAAATCTTGATGTAACGCGAACGGTCTTTACGCTCGATTGTAGGCGGTGTGGTCGTTTCGAACACGCGACCCAAATCGCGCACCTTGATAGCCTGACCTGCGGAGTTGTAAAGGGTAATGTTCTCGATATCCTCTACCGATTCGCGGTATTTCTTGGCATAGCGCACCAGAATATCGTACTCTTCACCATCCTCGCGATAGTACGAAGCGACAGAGCCGTTCACACGGTTGCGAAGGAACATAGCCGCAGTAGAGACATTCAGACCGTTCATCGCCAACTTCTCGCGGTCGAACTCGACCTGAACTTCCGGCGTATATTCGTCGCGCGAAATAGTAACCTCGGTACAACCCTCGATGCCGAGCATCATCTGCTTAATCTCCGATGCAACGCGGTCGGTTTCGGCAAGGTCGTAGCCATAGAGTTCGACATCAACCGACTGCTGACCACCCGCACCACGCTGCATACCCGATTCCAGCACTTGGAATGTACGAATCTCGGGATATTGGCGCAAATCGGCACGCATAAGGTCGCCGAGTTCGGACAATGTACGCTTACGCTCGGTCTTCTTTACGAGCGACAGGTTGAACGACATGTAGTGCGTACCGTTATCCTGAATGGCTGCAAAGGTGTTATCGGTATCGGCGACACCCTCGCTGACGTTGATGGTCTTAATCTCCGGATACTTCTCGCGGAACTGTGCGACGATGCGCAGAGCGAGGTCGCGGGTAATCTCCTGACGGGTACCGACAGGCAGTTTGACCGTAATACCGATACGGGCATTGTCCTGCGTAGGGAAGAATTCGGTTTTGAGGTTCGGACCTATACCGACCAGCACCGCAACGAACAACGCGACAGCACCCGTAACCGTAGTGCGGCGATGATGCACAGCCCAATTCAGCGCACGGCCGTATTTTTCATCGAGCCAAGCGACTGCCGCATCGACATATTTCTGCAACGGCGACTTTTTCGGGTTAAGTTTCATCATGAGCGAACACAACACCGGAGTAAAGGTAAGTGCGGCAGCAGTCGAAACGGTAAGCACGATGGTTACCATCCAACCCATAGGCTTGAACAGCACGCCCGCCATACCGGAAATCATCGTCAGCGGCAGGAATACGGCAATGGTTGTCAGCGTCGAGGCGATAACCGACACACCCACCTCTTTGGTTGCGAATATGGCGGCCTGCTTCGGACGTTCGCCCCTATCGACGTGCGAGGTGATATTCTCCAATACCACGATGGCATTATCGACGACCATACCGATTGCAATGGAGAGTGAACTCATGGTGATAATGTTCAGCGTATCGCCCGATGCAAGGATATAGATAAGAGCCGAGAGCAACGAAATAGGAATCGTCAGCACGATGATAATCGTCGCACGCCAACGGCCGAGCGAGAGCATCACCACGAACATTACGGCGATGAAGGTAATCATAATCGTATTTACCAACGAATCCGCCGTGTCGAGGATGTTGTCGGAGGTATCGACAAACGGCACCACCTTGACATCCGAAGGCAACGTTGGCTCAATCTCCTTCAACTTTTCGCGTACCTTCTTGGAAATCTCGACCGAATTGGCACCCGTCTGCTTCTGGATAATCATCAGACCGGTGCGCTCGCCGTTGCTGTAACTCTCCTGCGTGCGCTCCTCCTGCGTATCCGATACCGTAGCGACATCGCGCAAATAGATGTTCGCGCCGTTGCGGGTACCGATGACGACATTCATCATCTCGGAAGCGTCGTTGAACTCCTGATCAACGCGCAGCGAGTAGGTGTTGGAACCAACATCGAACGTACCGCCCGGAAGCGAACGGTTTTCGTAGGCGATAATCTGTGCGATACCCTCGATGGTTACGCCATACGCCTCCATCTTGTAAGGGTCGCAGTATATCTGTACCTGACGCTCAGGAATACCTTGTACCGACACCGTACCCACACCGCTCACACGAGCCAACGGAGTGGAGACACGGTCGTCGATGATTTTGTACAATCCGCTCCAACTCTCGTTCGCCTTGATGGACATGAGCATAATAGGAATATCGTCCGTACCGAATTTGAAGATGATTGGCGTATTCACATCGTCGGGCAGCGAGTTGCTGACCATGTCGAGTTTGTCGCGGATGTTCGCCGTTGCAACCTCGACGTCGGTACCGTACTCGAATTCGAGCGTAACGACAGAGATGTTCTCCTTGGATTTGGAGGTGATGTGTTTCAGGTTATCGACACTGTTCAACACATTCTCCATAGGTTTGGTAACGTTCTCCTCGATATCGACGGCACTCGCACCCGGATATGCCGTGATTACCATAATCTGCGTCGTATCGATATGCGGGAAGAGGTCGATAGGCAGTTTAAGGTAGGAGAACACACCCAATATGGCAATTGTCGCAAAGACGAGAATCGTCGTTATCGGGTTATTGACTGATGTTTTGTATATATTCATTGTCGATTGCTATTTATTCAGTTCCACCTTTTCGCCGTTGGTCAGCACGTTCTGACCCGTCACAACAACCTGCTCGCCTGCCTCGATACCCGAGAGAATCTCGTATTCGGTATCCAGACGACGGCCAATCTCGACCTTGCTGTAACGCACGGTCTCGTCGGCAGGATTATAGATATAGACGTAACGATCGCCCGAACCCATGAGTTTCAACACAGCACGGTCGGAGACAACGATGTGGTTGGCTTTGCCGTGAGGCATCGTAACGCGGGCGAACATACCCGGACGAATGCGCTCGTCGTTGTTCGGCAGCGATACCTCGACAGGGAATGTACGGGTCGTGTTGTCGATTGTCGGATAGATGCGCTTAACCGTTCCGACAAACTGCTCGTCGCCGTAGGCATCGAGCGTAACATAGATTTTCATGCCGCGCTTAACGATGCGGAAGAGGTTTTCCGAGACGTTAATCATAATCTTTACGGGACGAATCTGCTCGACCACGAGGATAGGATTATTGCCCGACATATCGCCGTTATCGTAGTTACGCGCAGTAACGATACCCGATACGGGCGAAACGAGCGTCGTATTCTCGGCAAGGTTGTCGTAGGTCGATTTGGTTACCTCGTATGTCAGACGGCGCGAATCCCACTCCGATTTCGACGCTCCGCCGAACTCGTAAAGTTCGTTGGTACGCTCGAACTCCTTCTTGGCATTCTCCAACTGCGCCTTCGCCTGCACCAATGCCGAACGGTCAAGTTCCACAAGCAACTCCCCTGCCTTGACATGGTCGCCCACGTCAA
>CALYVN010000046.1 GCA_945494785.1 uncultured Alistipes sp. | reverse complement strand
ACAAACCTGCAAATTTCGATTGATGACATGTGGCGACCATCCTTGTTCGGTAGCGGATGATTGCCGAGACATCGACCCCGAAAAGTCGATTCAAACCGAAAAAAAACGAAAGTAAAAACAAAACAAAAACAATAAAAAGGAGATAATTATGATTATTATGCCGGTAAAAGAGGGCGAAAACATCGAGCGCGCTCTCAAAAAGTTCAAACGTAAATACGAGCGTACAGGTGTTTTGAAGGAGTTGCGTGCACGTCAATACTTCACCAAGCCTTCGATTGCAAAGCGCGAGAAGATGGCACATGCAATCTATGTAGAGAAGATGCACCGCGCCGACGAAGAGTAGTTCGTCCGCTGCGTCGGGCAGTTGAAATTGTTACAAACCGTAAAAACATAAAGTTATGGCCAATCAGATATCATCTACCGCGAGTGCAGTTTGGGCTGTTGTTGCATTGGCAGTGGTTGCAATAGCCGTGATTCTCGGACTGATGTTCGGTCTGCCGCTCTACAACGTTTGGCAGCAGGAGATGAGCGGACGTGCGGAACTCGCCAAGGCGGAGCAGAACAGGCAAATCAAAATCGAGGAGGCAAAAGCCAATCTCGAAGCCGAGAAACTCAACGCCCAAGCGGAAATAGAGCGTGCCAAAGGTGCTGCCGAGGCAATCCGCATCGAGAACGGTTCGCTGACTCCGACCTACATCCAATATCTGTGGGTACGTCAGCAGAGCAATGTGCCTAACAAAGTCGTCTATATTCCTACCGAAGCCAACCTGCCTATTTTGGAGGCAAAGCAATAGTTGCGCAAGATGATGGGGCAGATTAAGCAACTGTCTGAAACAAAAATTCCGAGTGTAAGCATACACTCGGAATTTTTGTTTTCAGTATCTGTCGGGCTTATTTGCCGAGCAGTTTCAATACCTCTTTATAAACCGTTTCGCCGTTATAGCCGAACTCCTTGTCGAGTACCTTGTAAGGTGCGGAGTAGCCGAAATGGTCGAGACCGTGGATATTGTCCATGTTGCCGACCAATCCGAGCAGGTTTACAGGCAGACCCGACGTCATACCGTAGCGCACCACTCCTGCCGGCAGCAGGGCATCCTGATACGATTTCGGCTGGTCGCGGAACAGACCTTCGCTCGGAACATTCACTATACGGACGTTGATGCCATCCTTTGCCAACAGTTCTGCACCCTCGACAAGGGTCGAGACTTCGGAACCCGTGGCAATCATGACAACCTTCGGTTTGGCCGAATCCATAACTATATATGCACCCTTCGACGACTGCATTGCCTCCTCGCGACGCGAAGCCTTCAAAGTAGGCAGATTCTTGATATTCTGGCGCGAAAGGACGAGTGCAACGGGACGATGCTCTTCGAGAGCGATTTTCCATGCCGCAATGGTATCTTCGCCATCGGCAGGACGCAAAACCACCATCGACCGCTCGCCTTTGTGGTTGCGCAGATGCTCCATAAGGCGAATCTGTGCCTCGTGTTCGACAGGCTGGTGAGTAGGGCCATCCTCGCCTACACGGAACGAATCGTGCGTCCAGATAAAGATGACATGCAGACGCATGAGTGCCGACAAACGCACTACCGGTTTCATATAGTCGGAGAATACGAAGAATGTACCGCATGCAGGGATAATGCCTCCGTGCAGTGCCATACCGTTCATTATGCAGGCCATCGTAAATTCCGAAACGCCCGCTTGGAAGAACTTGCCCGAGAAATCGCCTTTGGTAAAGGCTTTGGTCTTTTTAAGGAAGCCGTCGGTCTTGTCGGAGTTGCTCAAATCCGCCGATGCTACAACCATATTCTCGACCTTCTCGGCATAGACACCGAGTACGGTAGCCGATGCTGCACGGGTAGCCGTATCGGCCTTCATATCTATCAGGCGATAGTCAATCTGTGGCAATTCGCCCGAAAGGAACATATCGAGTTTGCGTGCCAAAGCCGGATTGGCAGAACGCCACTCCTCTTCGGCCTTCTTACGCTGTTCCATCTCGCGACGCAATGCGTGGGCGCGATGTTCGTACACCGCCTTGCTCTCGGCAAAGATGACGAACGGATTCTCGGGATCGCCACCGAGATTGCGTATCGTAGCCGCATAATCGGCACCTGCAGCGGAAAGCGGTTGGCCGTGGGTGCAAACGAGATTCTCGAAACTTGTACCGTCGGCAGCAACAGCACCCTTGCCCATAGTGGTCTTGCCGATTATCAGCGTAGGTGCATCCGTTGCCTTGTTCGCTTCGGTCAGTGCCTCGCGGATTTGCGCAACACTGCCGCCGTCGATTTCGATGACATTCCAACCCCATGCGCGATATTTCATGGCTACATCCTCCGTATCGACCTCATCCACTTTGGTCGAAAGTTGGATGTTGTTGGAGTCGTAGTACATAATAAGGTTATGCAGACCGAGATTGCCTGCAATACGGCCTACTCCCTGCGAAACCTCCTCCTCGACAGCTCCGTCGGAGATATAGATATAGGTCTTGTGCGCCATCCACTCGCCAAAACGGGCAACCATGAATCGCTCGGCAATGGCTGCACCCAGACCCATGGCGTGTCCTTGTCCGAGAGGACCCGACGTATTCTCGACACCGCGCACCGCATCGACTTCGGGATGCCCGGGTGTAACGCTACCCCATTGACGGAACTGCTTCAAATCGTCCATCGTATAGTGGCCTGCCAACGCAAGTACCGAATAGAGCATCGGCGACATGTGGCCGGGGTCGAGGAAGAAACGGTCGCGATAAGGATAGAGCATATTGTCGGGATCGTAACGCAAAAATTCGGCATACAGCACATTTATAAAGTCTGCACCGCCCATTGCGCCACCCGGATGGCCGGATTTTGCCTTCTCAACCATTGAGGCTGCCAAAACACGAATGTTGTTCGCTGCTTTTAAGAGGTTAGAATCAGTAGTCATATTTTTAATGCTTTACAATTAATTTTCCATTTTGTCCGACCTTGCCGGTTGTCTTTACAAATATATATCTTTTTTGGATATTGCCGAAGTTTCGCCCCTTTTTTCTTTCGACAATCAATCACAACACCTTGTGCAGTTCGGCAACTGCCGACCGTTCTATCTTCTCGCGGGCATATTCGCGTGTGATGTTCAGCGACTTTATGTCGGACGAAGGCGCATCGAACATCGTATCGGTCATCACCGACTCGCACAACGAGCGCAATCCCCGCGCACCGAGTTTGAACTCTATCGCCTTTTCGACGATATAATCCAGCGCATCGTCATCGAACGACAACGCAACGCCGTCCATCTCGAACAGCCGTTGATATTGACGGACAATCGCATTCTTCGGTTCGGTCAGAATCTTGCGCAACGCCGCCTTGTCGAGCGGCTCCATATAGGTCAGCACCGGCAAACGGCCGACCAACTCCGGAATCAGACCGTAACTCTTGACATCCTGCGGCATAATGTATTTCATCAGGTTGTCGCGGTCGATTGTATCGGCATTGACACGCCCATAACCCATGGCACGGGTATTCAGACGTTGGGCTATGCGCTTTTCGATGCCGTCGAATGCACCTCCGCAAATGAAGAGGATGTTGCGCGTATCGACCTGTATGAATTTTTGGTCGGGATGTTTGCGTCCGCCCTGCGGAGCGACATTGACAACGGTACCCTCCAAAATTTTGAGCAATGCCTGTTGCACACCTTCGCCCGACACGTCGCGCGTGATGCTCGGATTGTCGCTTTTGCGGGCTATCTTGTCGATTTCGTCGATGAAGACTATGCCTCGTTCGGCTGCTGCCACATCATAGTCGGCAACCTGCAACAGACGGGAGAGGATGCTCTCGACATCTTCGCCCACATAACCCGCTTCGGTCAATACCGTGGCATCGACTATGGTGAAAGGCACTTTCAGCAGTCGGGCGATAGTACGGGCAATCAACGTCTTGCCCGTACCCGTAGGACCGACGAGCAGGATGTTGGATTTATCGATCTCGACATCGGCATCCTTCGGCGCATTCAGTCGCGACAACCTTTTGTAGTGGTTATATACGGCAACCGATATATACCGTTTCGCGCTCTCCTGACCGATTACATATTCGTCCAACAACGCCTTGATTTCGGCAGGACGAGGCACTTTGTCCAACTGCACGTCGAACTGCGACTTCGATTTGGCCTTGTCGGCAGAGAGCAGATTGTTGTCCGAAAGCGATTTGTAACCGAGTTCGATGCACGAATTGCATATATTTACGTTGGGGTCGAGGCCTTGAAACATAATCTCGACCTCGTTGCGTTTGCGCCCGCAAAACGAGCAGCAATCGTCCCGACGCGAACCGCCTTTGTTGTTAGAGTGTTGCGCCATTATTTTCGCGTTTGGTCAGAATGGTGTCAATCAATCCGTACTCTTTGGCCTGCTCTGCCGAAAGCCAATAATCGCGGTCGGCATCGCGCTCGATGTCGGCAATTGCCTTGCCCGAATGGAACGACAGAATCTCGTACAGTTCGCGTTTGGTACGGGCAATCTCGCGTGCCGTAATCTCGATGTCCGAAGCCTGTCCCTGCGCTCCGCCGAGCGGCTGATGAATCATCACCCGCGAATGTGGCAACGCCGAACGCTTGCCTGCGGCACCGGCTGTCAGCAGCACGGCACCCATCGATGCAGCCATGCCCGTACAGATGGTAGCCACGTCGCAGTTGATGAGTTGCATCGTATCGTAGATACCCAAGCCCGACGAGACACTGCCCCCCGGTGTGTTGATGTAAAGTTGGATGTCGCTATGCGGCTCGACCGATTCGAGGAACAACAGTTGCGCCTGAATGATATTTGCAACATCGTCGTTGATTGGCGCACCGAGAAAGAGAATGCGGTCCATCATCAAACGACTGAACACATCCAACTGGGTAACATTCAACTGACGCTCTTCGAGAATCATCGGATTGACATAGGCATCGTAAGCCGAGCGCACGTCGTGCAACGTATGGCTGCTTATGCCGCAATGCTTGACGGCGTATTTTTCAAATTCGGACATGGTTTTAGGATTTGTATTGTTCTAACCACAAAGTTCATTATAGTATTAAAAACGCTCTGCAAGTTCGGCTCGACACCAAACCCGCAGAGTGTTGATATTATCGACCCGAATCGATACGTTACAGATTTTGTGCCAACGAAGCGAACTCCTCTGCGGAAACCGATTTATCGACCACCTTGACTTTTGCCTTGACGGAATCGACAACCTTCTGTTCGTAAAGTTTCTCGTAGATTTTGCGGTTCTGCTCCTTGTCTTCGAGTATCTTCTTGGCGAAATTGGCCAACATATCCTCCGGCGCATTAGGCATACCGTACTGCGCAAACTGCATGGCTGCCAAATCTTTCGCCTCCTTCTCGGCTTCGTCTGCCGAAACCTTGATACCCTCTGCCTCGATGATATGACGCTGGATATAGTTCCAAGTGAACATTTTCAGGAACGATGCAAAATCCTTCTCGATATCCTCCATCGTGAACTTGCCTTCGTTAATCGTATAGAGCCAGCGTTTGAGGAAGCCCTCCGGCATTGCGAGTTTGGCCTTGTCGAGGAGATAATTGCGCACGGTGGAGACGAACATATAGTCGCTCTCGCGCGAGATTTCACTCTCTATCTGGGCATCGATGAACGCATCGAGTTCTTTGGCATTCTTGACATTGCCGTCAGGGAATGCCGTTTTGAAAAATTCGTCGTTGATTTCGGGATTTGCGAACTGGCGAATCTTGGTAATTTCTAGCGAGAATTTAGGGTTGATGTCTTTGAGTTCCTCCTCCTTGACATGCAACATTGCGGCACGCTGCGCAGGAGTTTTATACATCTCGTTTACGTCGATGTCCATCTTGTCGCCCACCTTCTTGCCGACAAATGACTTGCGCTCATCCTCGCTCATCGAGATAAGACCCACATAGGCATCCTCGACCCTCAAATCGCCATTGTCGAGCGTAACGGTCAATGCCTCGTCCTTCGACACCTTGTCCACATCGACCAGACGGCCGTAGCGACGCAGATAGTTGTCGAGGAAGTTGTTGTGCATCTTCTTGTCGATTTTTATCTTGTAGTAGTTGATTTTATCCTTCTCCGAGAGAGCGACCTCGTATTTCGGAGCCTCGCCTATCTCGAACACGAATTCGAATTCGGTGGCGTTGTCGAAATCGAAAGCACCCTGCTCCTCGGCAGGAATGACATCGCCGACATAGTCTATCTTCTCCTTCTGCAAGTAATCGAACGCCGCATTCGAAGCCGCACGATACGACTGCTCGGCAACTGCGCCCTTGCCGTACATCTTTTTTATGATACCCATAGGCACCATTCCCGGACGGAAACCCGGAATGTTGGCTTTGCGCTTGTAGTCGTGAAGCATCTTCTCCACAGCCTCGCCATAGTCCTTTTCATCGACAACGACTTTCAAGAGGGATGCTCCCGCCTCTTTCTGCACTTTTGTAATCTTCATAATTTATAGTTGTTATTTGTCTGATTTCACTGTCAATCGGGTCGCAAAGATAATAAATTTCCGACGATTTTACAACATTGTCCGATAATTACTATCTTTGTAACGTATGAAATACGTTACGTTATCCGCTTTTTGCATCGTGTTGCTGCTCTCGTGCGGCAACGCATCGAGGAAATCGGCCAAACAGCCGACAGCAGTCAATCCGAAACTATACACTTACAGCATTGTGAATGCGTATCCGCACTCGACATCGAGTTACACGCAGGGGTTGCTGTTCGCCGACGGCATCATGTGGGAAGGAACGGGCGAATATGGCCATTCCGTGCTGCAAACAATCGACCTTGCAACAGGCCGTACCGATGTAAAAAACGCACTGCCCGACAACGAATTCGGCGAGGGCGTCACGATACTCGGCGATAAGATATATCAACTGACTTGGCAGAACGGCATCATGCACGTTTACGACCGAGCCACCTGCCGTTTGCTGTACGACAAGACCTATAAAGGCGAAGGCTGGGGATTGACCACCGACGGCGAAAGGCTCTATATGTCCGACGGCACCTCGCTCATACGGGTAATCGACCCGACAACGTTCCGTACCGAGCGGACAATATCGGTATTCTGCAACGGACAGTCGTTACCCTATCTGAACGAATTGGAGTGGATTGACGGGCGCATTTGGGCAAATGTATATACGCTCGACCAGATTGTCATAATCAATCCCGACAACGGCATGGTGGAGGGCATCGTCGATTTGACCGGCATTTTGTCGGAGGAGGATACTTATGCCTCGACCGATGTACTGAACGGCATAGCCTTCGACGAAGCGACAGGCTGCATATTCGTAACCGGCAAGAATTGGAGCCGGCTGTTCGAAATAAAACTCGTCGAGCGATGACCGAAGGGATTGAGCAGGCTTTGCACGAGCGCGTTTTGCTGCTCGACGGCGGATTGGCGACAGCACTTCCGCTACCGGCAGAGCAGGTCGTTGCGGGCTACGAAAGTTTGGTACTCGACGCACCCGATATTATCCGCGCCTTGCACACCGATTACATCGATGCGGGAGCGGACATCATCACCACAGATTCGTTCTTGGCAGACTGCCGTTCGTTGGCACGTTACGGACTTGCGAACCGTTCGTTCGACATCGCGGCACGTGCGGCCGAATTGGCTTGCGAGGCTGTTGCCGAGCGTCATCGCCGCTGTTTCGTATTCGGTTCCCTGCATCCCGTCGGCAGCGACTGCCATACCCGACAAATCGAAGGACTCGTTGCAGGCGGAGCGGATGCTATTCTGCTCGAAAGCATCTACGACACCTCTCATTTGGTCGATATTGTAAGGCATATACGCCGTTGCAGTTCGTGGATTCCGATTGTCGCATCCGCAACAGCGACCCATTTGGCAGATGCCGAAGCATTTTATCGGGCATTGCCGGCAGACGAGTTGTTGGCAGTGGGATATAATTGTTCCGACGGTGCGGAGAGCATAGCGGAGCAGGCCGCAACACTCGATCGTATTGCGCAATGCGCCACCCTGTTCTATCCCAACACCGGCAAAAAAGGCTCGACACCCGCAGAGTTTGCCGACGGTATGGAGCGATATTTGCAGCAGGGATTATGCAACATTGTCGGCGGCTGTTGCGGCACGGCACCGCAACATATCGTCGCATTAAGAGAGAAAACCAACAGATATTTACCTCGCAGATTCTGAAAAATCAGTAAATTTGCACTATCAAACATTGCGCATTATGACGCCTATCGAATTTCGCAGACATCTGCACGCCCATCCCGAACTCTCGTTCCGAGAGCATGCGTCGGCAGCCTTCATAACCGAACGGTTGCAGGAGGAGGGAATCGCATGTCGCCCTATTGCCGATACGGGTGTATTGGCCATTGTCGAGGGACGCTCCCCGCACAATCGGGCAGTGGTATTGCGAGCCGACATCGACGCTCTGCCAATCAGCGAGGCCACAGCATTGCCGTATGCCTCGCAAAACGAGGGCATCATGCACGCATGCGGCCACGACATGCACGCGGCCATACTCTTCGGTACTTTGCAACGTCTGCATCGGCAGCCCGATTTCGACGGTACGGTTATCGCCATATTTCAACCTGCCGAGGAGTGCAACCCCGGGGGAGCGGCAAAGGTATTGGCGGAGAGACCTTTCGAGGGATACGATGTGGTCGCAGTAATCGGCGAGCATGTGGATTCGGGACTCGAAGTCGGCGAGATAGGATTGTGTGCAGGACGATTCATGGCATCGAACGACGAGTTGCGGTTGTGGGTGCGCGGATGCGGAGGGCATGCCGCCAATCGCGCCAAAATCACCGACACGGTAACCGCAGCAGCCCACATAGTAACGATGCTCAATGCCGTAAACGACGAGCAGACATTGTTGTCAATCGGGCGCATCGTTGCCGACGGAGCAACCAATGTCGTACCAGACGAGGTATATCTCGAAGGCACTCTGCGCTCCTTCGACGAGGGCGCACGACGCACGGCTTGGCGCATAATCGAAGGAGTGGCAGCAAGCATCGACAGCAAATTCGGTACCACGACCGCTGTGGATATCAATCATGGTTATCCCTGCGTTATCAACGACCCCTCTTTGGTCGATTTTGCCCGCAAAGCGGCAAGCGACGATTTCCGCATCGTCGAATTGTCGCCGCGCATGACATCCGAAGATTTCGGCCGTTACTGCTCCGAATACACGTCCCTCTTTTACAGGCTCGGAGTGGGAGCCGCAGCGGGAGGCAGTCACACCCCGACATTCAACCCCGATGAAAGGGCAATCGAGACAGGCATCGACTATATGTGTCGTCTGACCATTAAAACAGCAAACGAATATGGCACGGCAAAAGAGTAAAAAAATGGATGCACGGGAGCGTGCGGAGTTCATAGTAAATATGTTCAGCGAACGCCCCGACCATGCGTTTTCGTTGAAGGGTCTGATTTCGTCGTCGGGCGGAGCCGACCGCAACGGACGCGAAACCGTAAAACTCATCATCGAACAACTGCTCGAACAGGGCTTTATCGAAAAACGCGAACGGGGCAAATTTCAATTGAGCCGAGCCAAGATGCAGCACTACGAAGGCGTGGTCGATATGACGGCATCTGGCGCAATCTATGTGTGTTGCTCCGAATTGGAAAACGATGTATATATAGGACCGCGCAACTCCGCTCATGCGCTCAATGGCGACAAGGTGGAGATTGTCGTTTCGCACAAAACCCGTTCGGGTGCTGCCGAAGGCGAGATTGTCCGAATTCTGGAGCGCAGTACGCACTGTTATGCGGGAGTGGCAGAGGTAACGGCAAATGCCATCTTCGTAACTCCCGACTCGCGACAGATACCTGCCGACGAGATATATCTGCCCAAGAAAAAATATCCGCAGGTACAGACGGGCGACAAGGTGGCTGTACGCATCGTAAGTTGGGAGATGCACGAGCAGAGACCTACGGGCGAACTAATCGATATTTTGGGCAAGGAGGGCGAGAACAGTGCGGAGATGCACGCCATATTGCTCGAATACGATTTGCCGTACAAATTCGACAAGGAGGTGGAGGATGCGGCAAACGCCATACCGGCAAAGATTACCGACAAAGACCGCAGGGAACGACGCGACATGCGCGATGTTACGACCTTTACGATAGACCCTGCCGATGCCAAAGATTTCGACGACGCTCTGTCGTTCCGCCGCTTGGACAACGGACGATACGAAATCGGCGTACACATTGCCGACGTAACCCACTATGTCCGTTCGGGCTCGGTCATCGACAACGAGGCGATTCAACGCGGCACATCGGTCTATCTGGTGGACAGAACTATACCGATGCTGCCGGAGAGATTGTCGAACAATCTGTGTTCGCTGCGTCCGAACGAAGAGAAATTGTGTTTCTCGGCCGTGTTTACGATAAACGACAACCTCGAAATAGAGAAAGAGTGGTTCGGCCGTACCATAATCTACTCCAATCGCCGTTTCACATACGAGGAAGCACAGCAGATTATCGAAACCGGCAAAGGCGATTTGGCCGACGAGATTCTGACGCTCAACCGATTGGCACAGATGATGCGCAAAGAGCGATTCCGCAAAGGGGCAATCGCCTTCGAACGACGCGAAGCCAAATTCACGCTCGACGAAAACGGACACCCGACAGGCGTATATTTCAAGGTACAGAAGGAGGCCAATCAACTTATCGAGGAATTTATGTTGCTTGCCAACCGCCGTGTCGCAACCTTCTGCGCACGCAAAAACGGGCATGAACGGACTATGTTGTTCCGCATTCACGACAAACCGAACGAGGACAAATTAGACCGTTTCCGCCAATTCATACTGCGCTTCGGCCATATTTTCAAGGCCGACAAGGGGGTTACAGTGGCCAAAGAACTCAACAAACTGATGACGGAGGTGCAGGGCAAGCCTGAGGAGAACGTGGTATCGTTGTTGGCAATCCGCTCGATGGCAAAAGCGGTATATTCCACCGACAACATCGGCCACTACGGGCTCGGATTCCGCTATTACACCCATTTTACATCGCCAATCCGTCGTTATCCCGACATGTTGGTACACCGATTGTTGCAACGCTATTTGGATGGCGGAAGGTCGGCGAACAAAGAGAAGTTGGAGGAGTTGGCCATCCATTCGTCCGACAGAGAGATTGTGGCAGCCGAAGCCGAACGCGCCTCGATTAAATACAAGATGGTCGAATATATGGCAGACAAAATCGGTCAGGAGTTTGACGGACACATCTCGGGCATGTCGGAATGGGGAATTTTTGTGGAGTTGGAAAATTCGTTGGTCGAAGGCATGGTGCCGCTGCGGAGTATCGACGACGATTTCTACCAATTCGACGGCACCCGATACGAGGTGTACGGTCATTCGACGGGGCGCATCTTTACGCTCGGCGACAGTGTGCGCATCAGTGTCAAGAATGCCGATTTGCGACGACGAATCCTCGATTTCGAGTTGGTGCAGGCAAACGACGACGATTTTATGCTGCAACGACCCAAAATCGCAATCTCGCATCGCAACACCAAACGTCGATAGAGCCGACACCCGATTTGCCGCCGTTTACTGCCGATTCAATAGCAAAATCCGTTCACGCAAGGCCTTCGGAGTAACATTGTGCATCACGACAAGCATATAGGAGTGGCGTATTTCGCGCCGCATAAAGTCGTCGTCCGCACCGTCGAGTCGGATGCTGTTCCAATGCTTTTTGTTGAAATGCCAAGCCTCGGTAACAAAGTCGTAACGCTCCCGCAATTCGACAGCCCGCTCGGGGTCACATTTCACGACAAAGTGGTCGGGCTCGTCCATATCGATTACAGCAAACATCTTACCGCCAACCTTGAATACCAATGTCGTATAGTCAAAAGGCAACGTCTCCTCCACCTCCGGCAGAGAGAGACAATACTCTCTAAATTCTACTATATCCATACAACAAAGATAGCACTTTCGGCTTATTGGTCAAAATTAGTACATAAAATCGGGGCAATCAATTGATTTATATACATTTGCCCTATATGCGTTAAATGGGTAAAAGTCCCTCGCCTGTGCGAGGGATTTAGGGAGTGGGTAACACACAATTGGCGGCAAAGCCGACTCTTCAAGCCAAAGGTCGGACATTGGCGTCCGACCTTATCCATTACGGGTTTGGCAATAAAAAGCCTCCCCTTACAGCAAGAAGGTTTTGGGAGATAGACACCACACTTCTCTACATGCCGTTACTCAAAAATAAAAAGTCCCTCGCACAGGCGAGGGATTTAGGGAGTGGGTAACACACAATTGGCG
>CALYVN010000045.1 GCA_945494785.1 uncultured Alistipes sp. | reverse complement strand
TCTTTCGATATCGATGCTCATGAATACAATGGAAGATGGTTCAATAATATTAGATGACCCGACTTTGCAAATGCAACAATACATACTATCCGTTCGTCCAAAGCAAATGGTCGTTGAACGAACCGCTCACCCACGTTGTCAAGCCACTCGGCGAATTGCAGGCAGGAGACTTAAAATTGTTGCAAGCCGTCGGCAACAGCGGCATTACGCTTCGGACGACAAAATTGCCGGAACTCGACGGGGATAGTTATACCCTGACCGTCAAATTGTATTTCGATACGGGCAAGACATCGTCGTACACCTTCGCAATGTCTGCCGAGCCGTCGGTAAGATTAAACGAAGAGACAAACCGGTTATAACGTTATAACGCATCGACGAAAATTCGGAAGACGGTGCGACCAAATTCACATCCGATTTGCCCGCAATCTTTATCAAAAAGGAGTATATCGACCGATATGCTCCTTTTTTCTGTCGCAAAAGCCATTGCAACCGATTTTTTTGCTATCTTTGTACGTTTTATATAGCATAATTTTGCAGGCAAAATGATAACCCTTGATGCTTTCAACTGTTTTTTGGCGGTGATGTCGCTCATCGCCGTCGTGGTATTTGTCGCGCTCTATTTCGTCGAAGCGGGTTACGGCTATCTGTTCAACCCGAAATTCGGCTTTCCCGTACCTAACAAACTCGGCTGGGTACTGATGGAGTCGCCCGTATTTATCGCCATGTGCATATTGTGGGCATGCTCCGACGTGCGATTCGAGGCCGCTCCGCTCGTGTTGTTTCTGATTTTCCAGACGCACTACTTCCAACGGTCGTTCATCTTTCCGCTGCGTATGCGCGGCAACTCGAAAATGCCCTTCGGCATCGTCGCAATGGGCATGGTATTCAACACGCTCAATGCACTGATGCAGGGCGGTTGGATTTTCTACCTCGCTCCGCAACAAAACTACTACGACGATTGGTTCTCCAAGCCGTACATCTACATCGGCACCGCCGTTTTCCTTGCAGGATTCTTTATCAACCTGCAATCCGACAGCATCATCCGCAATCTGCGCAAACCTGGTGATACCAAGCACTATATTCCGCACGGAGGTATGTTCCGCTTCGTCTCGTCGGCCAACTATTTCGGCGAATTTACGGAGTGGGTCGGTTTTGCCATAGCCTCGTGGTCGTGGTCGGGCGCAGTCTTTGCATGGTGGACATTCGCCAATCTCGCACCGCGTGCCGCATCGCTCTACAAACGCTACGAAAAGGAGTTCGGCGACGAATTCAAGTCGCTGCACCGCAAAAAAATCATACCGTTTATCTATTAACCGGATAAATTTATGGAAGAGAAAAAAACACTCGAGGGGTCGAAACTCTTTACCCCCTACAAACTCGGCAAGGTTACCCTGCGCAACCGTACAATACGCTCGGCGGCTTTCGAGTCGATGGGCAAGAATTTCAGCCCTACGCAGCAACTCAAAGATTACCACGTCAGCGTTGCCCGAGGCGGTATCGGAATGACCACGTTGGCATACGCCTCGATTAACAAGAGCGGCATTTCGTTCAATTCGCAGTTGTGGCTGCGCGACGAGATTGTACCCGCGCTCAAAGATATTACCGATGCCATCCACAACGAAGGTGCGGCAGCCGGCATACAGATAGGCCACTGCGGAAATATGACGCATTGGTTTACGGCAGGCTGTTTCCCCGTAGGTGCATCGACGGGCTTCAACCTCTATTCGCCGACGTTCGTGCGCGGCATGCGACGCAGCGAATGCACGCAGTTCGCCAAAGATTTTGGCAAGGCCGTGCTGACTGCCCACGAAGCAGGTTTCGACAGCGTCGAGGTACATGCGGGACACGGTTATCTGATTTCGCAATTCCTCTCGCCCTATACCAACCATCGCCACGACGAATTCGGCGGCTCGCTCGAAAACCGTATGCGTTTTATGAAGATGTGTCTTACGGAGGTGCGCGAAGCGGCAGAAAAGTGCGGTATGGCAGTGCTTGTAAAGCACAACATGGAGGATAGTTTCAAGGGCGGCATCGAGATACCCGAATCCATCGAGATAGCCAAAGAGATTGAGAAGTTCGATGTCGATGGCATCGTACTGACTTCGGGCTTCGTGTCGAAAGCACCGATGGCGGTCATGCGAGGCCGCATACCGACCAAGACAATGAGTTATTATATGCCTTGGTGGCCGTCGGCTCCGCAGAAAATCGTCGTAAACCTCTTTGGCAATTGGATGATTAAGCAGTACGATTTCGAGGAGTGCTTCTTCCTCGAAAATGCCAAAAAGTTCCGTGCCGAACTCAAAGGACCGCTTGTATATGTCGGCGGTTTGGTATCGCGCGAAGGTATCGAGAAGGTACTCGATGCAGGTTTCGAACTCGTACAGATGGCTCGTGCCTTGGTCAATGACCCCGCATTCGTCAATAAGTTGCAGGCGGGCGACATAACGACTCGTTCCGGTTGCGACCATCGCGACTACTGCATAGCACGCATGTATTCGGTCGATATGAAATGCTGCCACAACTGCTCGGGCGAGATTCCGGAGAGTTTGTGGAAGGAGTTGCGCAAAATCAAATAGGGATGAGACGCGGAGAGGTTGCAAAAGGTTCGCGCACGGCTCTTGTTACGGGCGCATCGACAGGCATCGGACGGTGCTATGCCGCACAGTTGGCCGATTTGGGTTATAATCTGGTGGTGGTCAGCCAAAACGAAGAGGTTTTGCGACGGACGGCCGACGAGATTGCCGCCCAATACGGCACCGAAATAACGGTTATAGCCAAAGACCTTGCGCAGGTCGATGCGGCCGAACAACTGTTTGCCGACATCAAAGAGCGCGGCATGGTTGTCGACGTGCTTATCAACAACGCGGGCATGTTCTCGTTTTGCGACATCTGCAACACCCCGATAGAGCGCATCAAGCGGACGATTATGCTCCACGACATCACCAATACGATACTCTGCCGGCTGTTTGCCGACGATATGGCTTCGCGCGGAGGAGGACGCATACTCAATATGTCGTCGTTCTCGATTTGGATGCCTTTCCCCGGTCTGTCGCTGTACAGCGCAAGCAAGGCCTATCTGAAAAGTTTCTCTGTCGCCTTTTCAAAAGAGGTGCGCGAAAAGGGGGTATATGTTACGGCGGTTTGTCCTGCCGGCATCGCCACCGACCTCTACGGCCTGACCAAAAAGTGGCAGAAAATCGGCATTCGGTTGGGTGCGTTGATGACACCCGAATCGTGCGCCCGACGCGGTCTGCGGGCATTGTGGCGAGGTCGTCGCTGTGTCGTACCCGATTGGTGGAACAAACTGTTCATCCCGTTCTGCCTTATCATGCCGTCGTTCATGCTGCGGTGGCTGCGCAACTACACCATGCAGTTCCAAAAATAGCATTTACCCTCTCGCCGACATCGACGGCATAAAGAGACGAAACGGCTATGCGGTTGCATAGCCGTTTCATTGTTTAAGCCCGTTGCCACCCTACTTCTCTTTGCCGGCGATGTAGGTGCGCAATACATCTGCGCTCAATCCCATCTTCGAGTAACCGCCGTCGTGGTAGAGATTCTGCATCGTTACCTTGCGCGTAAGGTCTGAAAAGAGCGTTATGATATAATTGGCGCAATCGTCTGCCGTGGCATTGCCGAGCGGCGACATTTTGTCGGCAAAATCGAACATATCAGTCATGCCGGCTATGCCCGTACCTGCCGTCGTCATCGTCGGCGACTGCGAAACGGTATTGATGCGGACATGGTGCGACGCGCCGTAAACAGCCCCGAAACTGCGGGCTATCGATTCGAGCAGAGCCTTGGCATCCGCCATATCGCTGTAACCCGCAAAGGTGCGTTGTGCTGCGATATATGTCAGGGCGACAATCGAGCCCCAATCGTTGATTGCATCCTTGCGATGCAGTACCTGCAAAAGTTTGTGGAACGACACGGCAGAGATGTCGAGCGTCTTCTCTACGAATCCGTAATCCAAATCGTAGTATGCACGACCCTTGCGGACATTGGGCGACATACCGATTGAATGCAGCACAAAATCGAACTTACCGCCGAAATGCTCCATCGCCTTGTCCACCAGCGTCTCCAAATCCTCCACGCTCGTAGCATCGGCAGGAATGACAACCGTGTGGCACTTTTCGGCCAAATTGCCGATGGTGCCGATACGAATCGATACGGCGGTATTGGTCAATACAATCTCCGCTCCCTCTTCAACTGCATGTTCGGCAACCTTCCAAGCGATAGACTGCTCGTTGAGCGCACCGAATATGATTCCTTTTTTCCCCTTTAACAAATTGTAAGCCATAATTTTCCAACGTTTTTACCGCACCGCTTTCGGCACGAATCCGCTACAAATATAATAAAAAATCCCTACCGCAATGCCCGAAAAACCATCAGCACGCATCGGCAAAAGAAATTTTGGTACTATTGTTTTTTTTTGTATATTTGCAACCGCATAAGGGGAAACCCGTCGGATCCTTAGCTCAGTTGGTTAGTAGCACCTGACTCATAATCAGGGGGTCGTAGGTTCAAGCCCTACAGGATCCACAAAAGGCAACAGGCTGCAATCGTGCAGCCTGTTGTGTCGTTTTATAGGGCGGTACGAAGCCGACGATTTCAAAGCCGACCACAAGCCGGCGTCTGACCGTACAGCCCGACAAACAAAAAGGGCATCCGACATTGTCGGACACCCTGCATTCGCCCTACAATCGGCGCTACATGGCATCGCCGCCGAAATCCATGCTCTCGTCGGCAGGCTCGTCTTCGGCATCGGAGCCGTCGTCCTGAATATCGTCCGCACCTTTCAGGTCGCCCTCGTCGTAAAAATCCTTGTCCTCCTCGTCTTCCGACATGTCGTCTATCTTGACATCAATCTTGACAAGATAACTCGTATCTGCCGTTTCGAACGGAACAGCATAGAAAAAATCCCCGTTAGGCTTGTCGATACGCATCATTACATCTGCATAACCTGCGGGATACAAGGCCTTTACCTGCTCCTGCAACTCCGCAGGAAGGTTGTGGAAACTCACTACCAATTTTCTCTTATTATTAACCGGTGCCATAATTTGTTCTGAAATTTTCCGCAATTATAAGCAAAAAATAAATACGCAAACAATTCTGCCGATTTTTTTGATTTTTTTTCCGTTTTGCTGCCACATTACAAACAAATTATGTACCTTTATGCGCTACACATATACGAATTATATGTCATACGAAAGAATCAGGCAGTTGCGCGAACTGCTCAATTATCACAACCGCAAATACTATGTCGATAACTCGCCCGAGATATCGGATTTCGAGTTCGACAAGTTGATGCGCGAACTCATCGACTTGGAGGCGGCACATCCCGAATATGCCGACCCTGCCTCGCCCACAGCGCGTGTCGGCAGCGATATAACGACCGAATTTGCAACGGTGCATCATCGTTTTCCAATGCTCTCTCTCTCGAACACCTATTCCATAGCCGAATTGCGCGAATTTGTGGAGCGGGTCGAGAAGGAGATAGGACCGACCGAGTTTGTCTGCGAACTCAAATTCGACGGTACCGCCATTTCGCTCACCTACGAGAACGGCCGACTCGTTCAGGCTGCCACACGAGGCGATGGCGAGAATGGCGACGATGTTACCGCCAATGCCAAAACCATCCGAGCCATACCGCTTACGCTCACGGGCAACAACTATCCGCCATTGTTCGAGATTCGCGGCGAGATACTGATGCCGTATGCCTCGTTCGACCGTCTCAATGCCGAACGCGAGGCTGCGGGCGAGCCGCTCTTTGCCAATCCGCGCAATGCAGCGGCAGGTACGCTCAAACAGCAGCAATCGGCCATAGTTGCCAAGCGCGGCTTGGATTGCACGCTCTATCAGTTGGCGGGCAATGCACTACCCCACCAATCGCAATGGGAGAATATGCAGGAGGCTCGCAAGTGGGGTTTCAAAATATCGGACAAGATGCGCATCTGCCACTCGTTCAACGAAATCGAGGAGTACATCGCCTATTGGGATACTGCACGCAAAGAGTTGCCGTTCCCGACCGACGGCGTTGTCATCAAGGTCAATCGTTACGCCGACCAACGGGCATTGGGCTTTACGTCGAAAGCCCCGAAATGGGCTGTGGCATACAAATTCAAGGCAGAGCAGGCTCTGACCAAACTGCTCAGCGTCGATTTTCAGGTCGGACGCACGGGCGCGATAACCCCCGTGGCCAACCTCGAACCCGTACAGTTGGCAGGTACGACAGTCAAGCGTGCGACGCTGCACAATGCCGAGCAAATCGCACAGTTGGACATCCGGCTCGGAGATATGGTCTATGTCGAGAAAAGCGGCGAGATTATACCGAAAATCACGGGTGTTGAACTTGCCCGACGACCTGCCGACAGCCGTGCTTTCGCATTCGTTACGACCTGCCCCGTATGCGGTACGCCGCTTGCACAATACGAGGGCGAGGTGAAGATGTATTGCCCGAATCAGAGCCACTGCCGTCCGCAGATTTTGGGGCGCATCATCCATTTCATCCGTCGCAAAGCCATGAACATCGACGGCTTGGGAGCAGAGACCGTGGAGTTGCTGTTCGAGAGCGGATTGGTAAACGACATAGCCGATTTGTACGATTTGCACGCCACCGACCTTGCATCGCTGCCGCGTTTGGGCGACAAGTCGGCCGACAACATCATCCGCAGCATAGCGGCTTCGCGCGAGGTGCCGTTCAATCGCGTATTGTTCGGCTTGGGCATCCGCTTCGTCGGCGAAACCACAGCCAAATATCTGGCTGCCCATTTCAAAAACATCGATGCGCTGATGCAGGCTTCGGCAGCAGAGTTGATGGAGTCGGACGAGGTTGGCGCGAAAATTGCCGATTCGATAATCGACTACTTTGCCGACGAGGGCAACCGTAAGATTATAGCCCGTCTGCGCAAGGCAGGATTGCAGTTTGCAATGGAGCAGAGCGAATTGCTCTCCAAAGTGCTTGCCGGCAAAAACATAGTCGTTTCGGGCAAATTCGCCGAACACTCGCGGGACGAACTGAAAACACTGATAGAGGCGCACGGAGGCAAAAACCAATCGGGTGTCGCAGCCAATACCGATTTCATCGTTGCGGGCGAGAACATGGGACCCGCCAAATTGCAGAAAGCGCAGAAATTGGGCGTCAGGATAGTGTCGGAATCGGAATTTATGGCCATCATCGCCACTGCCGACAACGCCGGCAATACCGACGACAAACCGACAGCCTCAACCGACAAAACAACAACCGCAGACGCACCCGTACAGGGCAGTCTGTTTTAATAGCGAGACATTATGAAGCAGAGTAAATTCGCAGGTGTGGGAGTGGCACTCATCACACCGTTTGCCGAGAACGGCAGCATAGATTTTGCGAAATTGGCGCAAATCATCGAATATATCATAGCCAACGGCATCGACTATATCGTTGCGCTCGGCACTACTTCTGAGGCACCGACGATGAGTGCCGACGAGCGCATTGCCGCAGCCCGATTCATCAAAGAGCGTGTCGCAGGTCGCACGCCGCTTGTCATCGGCATCGGAGGCAACTGCACGCGCGATGTCGAGCAGGCACTGCGGAGCGGTATTGCGGGGGGTTACGATGCCGTGTTGAGCGTATGTCCGTACTACAACAAGCCCAATCAGGAGGGGTTGTATCGCCACTTTCGGGCTGTTGCCGACGCCTCGCCGCTGCCCGTCATTCTATACAATGTGCCGAGTAGAACGGGCATAAACATTCTGCCGGCAACGGTGGCCCGCTTGGCAAAAGAGTGTCCGAAAATCATAGGCATCAAAGAGGCCTCCGGCAACGTGGAGCAGATGCGTGCAATACGCGACCTTGCACCCGAGCAGTTTCTGCTCATCTGCGGCGACGATGCACTGACGGTCGATGCCATGCGGTTGGGCGGAGTCGGCGTAATATCGGTATTGGCGCAACTCTATCCACAACAGACCGTTGCCTTTGTCCGCGAAGCGCACGAAGGCCGATTCGATGCAGCCGATGCCCTGTTTGCACCGCTTGCCACGATTACGGCAGAGTTGTTCGAGGAGGGCAATCCCGTCGGCATAAAGACCGCCATGGCGATAAAGGGGCTGTGCAACGCCACCGTCCGTCTGCCGTTGGTCGCAGGCAGCGACCATCTGCGCGAAAAGATGGCACACTCCATTGCCGCATACGAAAAACGTTAAAGCCAACGTTTTACAACAAAAACGCCAAAAGATGTTACGCAAAAGCATTCTCGTTCTGCTGGCCGTCCTCGCGACTGTCGGCGTACATGCACAGATTCCCGACAACGACTGCATTTCGGTACAGATAGCCGATTCGTCATCGCCGTTCTACTACCCCAACCTGATGATGCGCTACAAAGAGGGCGCAGAACTGACGGCAGAGGAGTATCACTACCTCTACTACGGCTACGCTTTCCAAGCGGAATACAAACCTTTGGTTGCCAACAAGGGGATGGACCGTGTGCAGACGATAATGGCGCGAATTGCGATAGACGAGCCGAGCGTCGAAGCAATCGACGAATTGATTGCGGCAGGCATCGAGGCAATGGAGCAAGACCCGTTCAGCCCGCAGTTGCTCAACATAATGGCTTATGCCTACGGCACTTCGGGCGACAAAGTGCGCGAGAAGGCATATTACAATCGACTGAACGGCATATTGAACACCATAGCGCAATCGGGCGACGGTTTGAAGGAGAAATCGCCGATGCATATCATCATGTTCTCGCACGGGTTGGACTACATCGCCTCTAAAGGTTGGAAATATCTGAAAGGCCGCATAATCAGCCGCACTGTCGAGTTCGTACCGTTCAGCGTACCTCATAACAAGGTCAAGGGCTACTACTTCGATTACAGCCGCATCTATTGGAACAAGCCCGAAGGCTATGTGTTCAAGCGCGAGCGGACATGGCAGATAAACAACATGAAACCGCGCCAATACAAATAAGCGGGAGAAAAGCCGAATATTTCGTATCTTTGCCCTGCAACAACCAATGCTTACGATGAAAAGAGTGCTATACATATTGTTGATCGCAGCCATATTTGGCGGCTGTCAGAAAGAGCCTGCACTGCCGAGCAGCGCATTGCAAATCGACAGCGGCATATCCAACAACTCGCTATACATCGGCGGGCGCGAAGGCGATACGGCGACATTCTCCATCAGTGCGGAGTACGATTGGCGCATTCTGCCGACCAAAGGGTTTGTCTGCGAGCCGTCGAGCGGAACAGCCGGCAAGCGCATCAAAATCACGGCACAGGCAACCGAGTCGAACAACTCGCGCGACACCGTTCGGCTCGACAAACTGTCGTTCAAACTGCAATCCACCGTATTTGTCGGCATAGCGGCATACCAATATCCGCAAATAGCGATTAAAAGCGGTTACGAAACCGTCTATACCGATGCAGGTGCAGGAGCGACAGCCACCGTCGAATTATACTCCGCAACGCCCGATTTCGATATTGTCTGCAACGGCGACATCGATTGCAGGGTCGTGCAGCGCAACACCCAGTCGGGACAATACACTTTGCAGGTTACATCGACCAAAGCGACCGGCTCGGACAATATCGAGCAGATAGGTACGGTTGCCTTCGAAATCGACGGCAAACGGCAGGGGGCGAGTGTCGAGGTGCGCAAAGTACCGATTCGGCCGACGGCGGAGCAGACCATTCTGTTCTACTTTTTGGGTACCAGCCTCAAACCGTACTACAACAACAATATCGCCAACATCATCAAGGCTGCCGGCAAGAACATTTTGGGCAATGCCCGCATATTGCTGTTTACCCAAAGCAGTTCGACGGAGGCTTCATTGGACGAACTGCTGTACGACACATCGGCTCGGCGATGCGCAACGGTAAACATCAAGAGTTACACTTTGACGCTGCCTTACACGCAGGCGGCACTCTTCGAGCAAATCGCCGACATGGTCGAGTATGCTCCTGCCCGCAATTACGGCATGGTTATCGGCTCGCACGGCAAGGCTTGGATTCCGACGGCAACGCCTCAAACGGCAAAGTCGGCGCAGAGCATCATCTCTGCCCGCGAAAAGTTGTGGACACCTGCACAAGGCGCACTGCCAACCCGTAACATAGGCGATACCTCCGCCACACAATACAATACGGCAACACTCGCCACCGCCATTGCCGATGCAGACATAAAACTGCGATACATCATCTTCGACGCATGCTTCATGTCGAGTGCAGAGGCTGCATACGACCTGCGCAACAGCACCGACTACATCGTCGCATCGCCTTGCGAGATAATGAGTACGGGATTGCCTTACGACAGCGTATTGCCCGAATTGTTGCTCGATGGCGGAGCGCACTTCGACCTCGATGCCGTTTGTCGCCGATTCGTGGAGTATTACCGCAATACGCCCGAGCAGATACCGTCGGCTTGTTCGGCGGTAATCGATTGTTCGCAACTCGAAAAGTTGGCACAGGCGATGTTGCGCATCAACACCTCCGGCAGTCGCACAATCACACTCGCCGACATACAGTCATACGAGGGTCTCTCCTCGCATCTGTTCTACGATTTGGAGGATTACGTCAGGCAGTCTTGCACCGACGAACAGGCCGTAGCCGATTTCTCGGCACAGTTGGCCAAGACAGTTTCGTCGCGCTATCACACCGACGAGTTCTATTCGGCCTACAACAGGGCGTTGAATGCCATAAATTACTACTCGGGCATCACGACGAGCGCGCCTATTCTCTTCGACGACAGTGCGCAATATCGCGACGAATGGCAACGAACGGAGTGGTACATGGCAACCCACTAAATCCGACCTGCGATGCTTGACCAAGACATTATAGTTGCACCTGCAACGGCACTCGGCGGAGCGATAGCCGTAATACGGTTGAGCGGCAAGGGCGCAATCGAATGTTGCGATGCCGTATTTGTCGGACGCACGCGGCTGTCCGATGCACCCACTCATACACTCCACTACGGCAGGATAACCGACAACGGACGGATAATCGACGATGTATTGGCGGCAGTGTTCCGCGCACCGCAATCATATACGGGCGAGGATTCGGTCGAAATCTCGATACACGGCTCGCGGTACATCGCATCCGAGATTATCGCCCTGCTCTGTCGGCACGGCGCACGACCTGCAACAGCCGGCGAATTTTCGGCCAGAGCATTTGCCAACGGCAAAATCGACCTGTCGCAGGCAGAGGCCATAGCCGACCTCATCGCATCCGACTCGCGGGCTGCTCACGCAATGGCCTCGACACAGATGCGCGGAGGTTATTCGGAGGCGTTGGGCAGATTGCGCCAACGGCTGATGAATGCGATGATGCTCCTCGAATTGGAACTCGATTTTTCGGAGGAGGATGTCGAATTTGCCGACCGCACGCAACTGTGCACCACCCTGTGCGACACCGACAGCCTCGTCGGCTCGTTGATGCACTCGTTCGCCACAGGCAACGCCATACGTTCGGGCATCCGCGTAGTGATTGCAGGCGAGCCAAATGTCGGCAAAAGTACACTGCTGAACAGATTGGTCAATGACGACCGTGCAATGGTGTCGGAGATTGCCGGCACAACCCGCGACACCATCGAGGAGGATGCCGTAATCGACGGCATACACTTCCGCTTCATAGACACTGCCGGTCTGCGGACAACCGACGACCGTTTGGAGCAGATGGGCATCGACCGCACGCAAAAGGCCATCGACACCGCCCGCATCGTTATCCGAGTGGTCGAGCCGAGTGCCAAAGCCATCGAGCCGATGCCGTTGAGCAAAGATTGCCGAGAAATAGTCGTGGTCAATAAAACCGATTTGTCCGCCGAACGCAACATTGACGACGCGATATACATATCGGCACGCGAGAACATCGGTATCGACGATTTGCGACGCGCATTATGCTCGGCTGTCGATACGGCCGGTCTGTATCGCGGCGATGTCGTGGTATCCAATGCCCGCCACTACGAAGCACTCGCACGGGCGCACAATGCCATCGCTCGCGCAATGACAGGTCTCGACGAGGGCATCTCGTCGGAACTCGTCGCCGAAGAACTCCGTACCGCCACCGACGCTATCGGCGAAATCACTGGCGAAATCACCTCCGACGAAATCCTACAATCCGTATTCTCGAAGTTTTGCATCGGAAAGTAATTTTTGCACACTAACGCCCACTAATAAATACTGGTGCCTACAAAAATCGGCTGAAAATCACACAAAATAGACGAAAAATCCCGAAGGTTTATCAATCACTTTTGGGATTTTTTGTGTTTTTACGGAATTGTGCCCGAAAACGCCATTTTTCGTGGGCGTTGGTGTTTACGAGAGTGCACCATTCTCGACCTCGGTGTCAGATGTCGCCCACTTCGAGGGCTCTTCTCACCCAAAAAGTTCTGATTTTGCAATGAGCTGCAACGAGGTGAAATGGAGTGCAATGAGCCGCATCTAACACAGGCGAAAAGAATTCTACTTTCTATTCAGAAGGCGTCGTTTATAGGCAGAAGAAGTCATTCGCATCTTTTTTTTGTAAAAAATTACCAATCCACAAACTTTATTATTAACACCGCTCTATACTTAACATGAGTATTTACTTAATACAATACAACTATGGAACAAAAACAAAAAGCATTAGCATTTGAGCAACTACCGGAGCTCATCCAAAATCTGGTAGAGAGAATTGAAGCACTTGAAAAGACAGTTCGTGAGAAACATCAACCCCTGCCACTCGAAGGAGAGTTGATGAGCGTGGAAGATCTGTGCAAACTACTTGGTAAATCAAAATCCGCGGTGTACCGAACTGTGAGGTATCGGGATATCCCGTATATACGACAAGGCAATAGGCTTTATTTCGACCGAGCGACTATCAAAAAGTGGCTGGAATATTTGGATAAATCAATGAAAAGCAGTATTTTTGTACCTACAAATATATTCACTGCCCTGAGACAGCAAATACTGGACACGC
>CALYVN010000044.1 GCA_945494785.1 uncultured Alistipes sp. | reverse complement strand
AAAAATCTGACATGACAAAATCCTGAGCAACTTTTTGTTGCTCAGGTACTTAAAAGTTATATTTATAATAGTGTTGCGGAATTAAGGTTACATAATAAAAGCAATATGAAAAAACTGATTTTAACGGCACTTTGTGCAAGCCTCTCGTTGTCGGCGTTGGCATGTACCAATTTCATCGTAACGAAAGGCGCATCGACCGATGGTTCGGTGATGGTTACCTATGCCGCCGATTCTCATGCTTTGTACGGCGCACTGTACAAATACAATCCGTCGAAAAAGCCGGCGGCAACCATGCCTGTTTACGAATGGGACACGGGCAAATATATGGGCATCATCGAACAGGCCGCAACCACATACGCCACCGTGGGCAACATGAACGAACACTCGTTGATAATTACCGAGACTACTTGGGGCGGACTGCCGCAACTCGAAGACAAGACCGGTAAAATCGATTACGGCTCGTTGATATATATAACGTTGCAACGCGCCCGTACAGCACGCGAAGCGATAGGCGTCATCGTCGAACTCGCCAACAAATACGGCTATGCTTCCGAAGGCGAATCCTTCTCGATAGCCGATGCCGACGAGGCGTGGATTATGGATTTGGTCGGCAAGGGCATGGATATTGCCCCCGATGGCAGCAATCGTCGCAAAGGCATCGTTTGGGTGGCACGACGCATCCCTGACGGATATGTTTCGGCTCATGCCAATCAGGCACGCATCTCCACATTCCCGAAAGACGATTCGGAGAATTGCCTGTATGCGCCGGATGTCGTTACATTTGCCCGCGAGACGGGATTGTACAGCGGCACGGACGAGGATTTCAGTTTCTGCGATACCTACAACCCGATAGATTTCGGCGGAATGCGGGCATGCGAAGCGCGAGTGTGGAGTTTCTTCCGCATGGTTGCCGACGATATGGATAAGTATGTCGATTATGCCATGGGGCATAATCCGCACAACCGCATGCCTCTGTGGGTGAAACCGCGTACCAAAATATCGCCGAAGATGCTGTTTGATGCCATGCGCGACCATTATGAAGGAACACCTATGGATATGACCACCGATATAGGTGCAGGCGGTCATAATTGCCCTTACCGTTGGCGTCCGATGTATTTTAAGGTCGATGGCGTGGAGTACTGCAACGAGCGTGCGACTGCGACCCAGCAGACGGGATTTTGGATGTGTGGACAGGCCCGCAAAGGCAAAACGGGTATTTTGTGGTTTGGTGTGGACGATGCGGCGACATCGTGTCTTACCCCTGTTTACTGCAATGTTACCGCTGTGCCTCCGACGCTCGACGAAAACAACGGTTCGATGCTCGAATACTCGCCTACATCGATGTTCTGGCTCTTCAACCGCGTAACCAACTTTGCCTACATGCGCTACGACATGATTAGTGCCGACATTCGCAAGGTCGTCGATGCGTGGGAGCGCGACAGACTTGCCGAAGTCGAGAAAATCGACGCGAAGGTGTCAAGTCTGTCTGCCAAAAAAGCGCGTAAATTGCAAACTGACTATTCGCTCGCCACAGCACAAAAATTGTTCGACAAGTGGAGCGCGTTAGACCATTATCTGCTTGTAAAATATGTGGACGGCAACGTTAAATCGGAGAACGAGAATGGTTTTGTCGAGAACGGCAACGGCAAGGGCATTCCTGCCAAAATAGGCTTCCCGGGTTACAACGAAAAGTGGCAGCGTGCAGTGGCGAAAGACAACGGCGAGATATTGAGAGTGGTAAAATAGAAACAGGCATGAAGTACGACATTATAATTCTCGGTAGCGGACCCGGTGGCTATGCCGCTGCAATCCGTGCGGCAAAAGCGGGCAAAACCGTAGCAATAGTCGAACGCGACGATGCGGGAGGAACGTGCGTGAATTGGGGTTGCATCCCGACAAAAGCGTTGCTTAAAAGTGCGCAGGCCTACCACTATTGCATCCATGCGGCCGATTACGGAATAGAGGTGTCTGGGAGCATCGAGCCCGATATGGCAAAAATAATTGCTCGTTCCCGCACGGTTGCCGAGACCATGAACAAAGGCGTGCAGTTGTTGCTGAAAAAGCACAATGTAGAGTTTGTCACAGGTTTCGGTCGTATCTGCGGAGTCGGCAGGGTAGATGTAAACGGTACGGAGTTCGAAGCGGACAATATCGTCATAGCCACAGGAGCGCGTCCTCGCGAGATGCCGTTTTTGCCTATCGACCACGAGCATATTTTGTCTTCGAAGGATGCTTTGGCGTTCGACCGACTGCCGGAGAGTATAGTTGTCGTAGGCTCGGGGGCGATAGGTTGCGAATTTGCGCAACTTTATGCCTCGTTGGGTGTCAAGGTTACCATTGTCGAATATATGCCGCAACTGATGCCGTTGGAGGATGAAGAGGTTGCCAAGGCGATGGAGCGGTCGTTCCGCAAACAACGTATCGGTGTGATGACATCGACTACAGTCAAAGCGGTACGAGTTGTCGGCGATGTTTGCGAGGTGGATGTCGAGGGTAAAAAAGGTGCCGAAACCTTGATTGCCGAACGGGTACTATCGGCGGTCGGCATAAAGTCAAATATCGAAAATATCGGATTGGAGGCTCTCGGAATAGAGGTCGAACGGGATAAAATTGTGGTCGATGACCATTTCCAAACATCGGTTGCGGGCATATACGCCATAGGCGATGTTATCGCTACTCCTGCACTTGCGCATGTGGCATCTGCCGAGGCTGCATGTTGTATCGACCATATTTGCGGTCGCAATCCCGAACCGATTGATTATTCGTCCATTCCGTCGTGTATATTTACGTCGCCCGAAGTCGCTTCGGTCGGACTGACCGAGAAACAGGCAGCCGACAGAGGCATTGCCTATACGGTCGGCCGTTATCAGTTCGCTGCGTCGGGTAAGGCTATGGCTGCCAGCGAACGAGACGGATTTGTCAAGTTGCTTTTCGATGAACGACAGCGGTTAATCGGTGCGCATCTGGTCGGAGCAAATGTCGCGGAGATACTCGGCGAGCCGACTTTGGCGAAGATGTTGGGAGCAACAGCCCGCGACATTGCCCATGCGATTCATTCGCACCCTACGATGAACGAGGGTGTGATGGAGGCAGCATGCGAGGTCGCTTTTGCCGAATAGCCACAGGAATTTACAACGCTTCGCCCGACTTCCAAAAGTCGGGCGAAGCGTTTTTGCCACAAGCGTTTACTTGAAGTTGTTGAATGTTCGTTTTTCGAATATATCGGCAGGATATACAATGTCGCTCAGAAACAACCCTTGTGCCGGTGCTCCTGCACTCGACCGCGATAAATCCCGTGCCATAACTATCTCGGCAAACTCCGCTACCGTATAACGTCCTCGTCCCACATCAACCAACGTGCCGACAATCGACCGTACCATATTGCGCAGAAAACGGTCTGCCCGTATCGTGAAGCGCAATATCCCGTCGGCCTCTTCGCTCCATCGGCAGTCGTAAATATGACAGATGTTCGTTTTGTTGTTGGAATTGAGTTTCGCAAACGATGTAAAGTCGTCGTTGTGTAGCAACACCTCTGCCGCTTCGTTCATGCGGGCAATGTCCAACGGAATGTAATACATCCATGCCGAGTTGCGGCGAAACGGATTTTTGGTCGGCGAAACAAAGTAGGTGTATTCGCGCTCGCGTGCATCGAAACGGGCATGTGCATCGTCGGCTACCCGCGTGATTGAGTCGAGCGAAATATCGGCAGGCAGCATCATGTTGAGTTTGTAGAGCAACTGCCCGTGGTCGAACTCGGCAACCGTATCGAAATGCGCCACATAATACGAGGCATTGACACCCGTGTCGGTACGCCCCGCGCCAACAATCTCGGTCGGAGAGCGCAGAATCTTGGACAAAGCCTGTTCGATTGTCTGCTGCACGCTCAGCGAGTGCGGTTGTCGTTGCCAACCGCAATATGCCGCTCCGTCGTATTTCAACTCAACAAAATACCTCATGACACACAAAAATAGCCATTTCCGCAAATATAACAAAAAAATAGCCGTTGTTTGCTCTTTCGGACAATCATGATGCAATCCGATTTGGCAAATCCTGCAAAATAGAGTATCTTTGTCGGTGTTCAATCCGAATAGAAATCAGACCATGAAAGTTGCAATAATAGGCTACGGCAAAATGGGACACGAAATCGAGCGTGTGCTGCTTTCGCGAGGCCATTCGATCAATATGATAATCGACCAAAACAATACGGCCGACCTTTGCGCCGACCGTCTGCGAGGTATCGATGTGGCGATAGAATTTACGACGCCATTTACCGCCTACGACAATATACGCACCTGTATCGAAGCGGGTACGGCGATAGTGAGCGGTACTACGGGTTGGACGCAGCGGCTGCCCGAATTGCAGGAGTTGTGCCGCGCAAAGGGAGGAGCGATGATTTATTCGTCGAACTATTCGCTCGGCGTGAATATAGCATTTGCAATCAATCGTCGTTTGGCTGAGTTGATGAACAGATTTACCGATTACGATGTCCGTATCGAAGAGGTGCACCACATTCACAAGAAGGATGCTCCGAGTGGAACTGCAATAACTCTTGCTAACGACATCATAGCCCGCCTTGATCGCAAAGATGGTTGGGTAAATGTTCCGACCGACGATAATGCCAAAATTGAAATTGCGTCGGTGCGCGAAGGCGAAGTGGCAGGCATACATACCGTAACTTACGATTCGGCAGACGATACGCTCTCGTTGCGGCACTCTCTGAAAAGTCGCCGTGCGCTTGCTACGGGAGCAGTCATTGCCGCCGAGTTCGTATGCGGTCGCAAAGGGGTGTTTACAATGGAGGATTTGTTTCGCGTATAGAGTGCCATGAAAAAGATATTTACAAACAGGTGGGTAAAATTTGCCGTTGCCGCAATTTTATATACGTTGCTCTTTGTCGTTTGGACGGGCAATTTGTGGATGCTTTTGGGCTTGCCGCTCATTTACGACTATTTTATTTCGCGATTGTTTTATACCTATGTAGGTAGCAGAAATGAGGCGTTGTGCAAAAAAAGCCGACTGTACAATTCGATTTACGGTTGGGTCGATGCCATCGTTTGGGCAGTCGTTGTGGCAACGCTTATCCATCTCTTCGTGTTCCAACTCTATGTAGTGCCGACATCGTCTATGGAGAAGACTATTTTGGTGGGAGATTATCTGTATGTCAGCAAAACGGCATATGGCCCGCAGGTGCCGAATACGCCGTTGTCGATGCCGTTCGTACACAACACAATGCCCTTCTCCACAACGAAAAAATCCTATTCGGAGGCGATAAAATGGGGTTATCACAGACTGAAAGGTACACAACGCATAGAGCGGAACGATGTTGTGGTGTTCAACTTTCCTGCGGGCGATACGGTGTTGTTGGAGAATCAAAAGGTTACATATTACGACGTTTTGCGCCAATATCAAACCGACTTTGGTGCAGAGGAGGGACGCAGGCGGTTGAATAATGATTATGCCGTTGTCGCACGACCGGTAGATAAACGTGAAAACTATATCAAACGGTGCGTTGGCATAGCGGGCGATACGATAAGGATAATCGGTACAGAGTTGTACGTAAACGGAGAGAAGCAGATGGCGATTCCTACACGGCAACACATCTATTTCGTGCAAACCTCCGCTCCATTGACCAAATATACGCTGGAAAAACTCGGCATTACCGAATATGACGGCAGAACGCCATATTACTATATGTCGATGAACGAGGATACGGCAGCGCGGCTTGCACAAATAAAGCATGTGCAAAATGTTGTGAGATACGAGGCTAAAGAGAGTTCGACGGATGTATTTCCCAACGATACCGCGTATGCGTGGACGCAGGATAATTTCGGTCCTCTGTGGGTGCCGGCGAAAAATACGACCATCGGGATTACGGTTGCCAATCTGCCGCTCTATCGCCGTATAATAGAGCAATACGAGGGCCATGCTTTGGCAGTGGAGGGCGATGACATAATAATCGACGGAACAAAGGCAACGCAATATACCTTTGCGATGGATTATTACTTTATGATGGGCGATAATCGGCACAATTCGGCGGATTCACGCTTTTGGGGATTCGTGCCGGAAGACCATATTGTCGGCAAGGCGTCGTTCATAGCCTTCTCGCGGGACGGAGAGAATGGCGGTATTCGTTGGAGCCGCATATTCAAAAAGATAAGATAAAAAGTGGATTCGGCAGACACATATCTTACCATAGATGCTCCCGCCGAGTATGTGTGCAGGGAGCGAAGCAGTAAGTTTTTGGCCTATGCTTACCCCGTGCAGAGCGTGGAGCAGATAGGCGAGAGACTTGCCGCACTGCGCAAACAATACTACGATGCGACCCACCATTGCTACGCTTGGCGATTGGGGGCGCAAGCCGAACAATTTAGGGCAAATGACGATGGCGAGCCGTCGGGAACGGCCGGCAAACCGATACTCGGGCAGTTGCTTTCGCACAATCTGACCGATTGTCTGATAGTGGTAGTCCGCTATTTCGGCGGCACCAAACTCGGAGTGTCAGGACTGATTCAGGCCTATCGCGAATCGGCGCAGGAGGTTATTGCGGCGAGTAAGATTGTGGAGAAAACGGTCGATACAACCGTATGCGTCGAATTTTCGTATGTGATAATGAACGACGTCATGCGTGTTGTCAAAGAGGAGATGCCGCGCATAGAGGAACAACAATTCGACAACCTCTGTTCTATGAAATTGTCGATAAGACAAAGCCGCGCCCAAAGGCTTATCGACAGATTGCAAAAGATTGAGGGCGCAGCAACGGAGATAGTGTAACGTGTATAAATCGATACATATAAAGGGGGCGCGAGTGCACAACCTCAAAAATATCGAGGTCGATATTCCGCACAACAAACTTGTCGTCGTAACGGGGCTTTCCGGCTCGGGAAAATCGACGCTTGCTTTCGATACGATTTTTGCCGAAGGCCAACGCCGCTATGTGGAGAGTTTGTCGGCATATGCCCGTCAGTTTCTTGGCCGTATCGGCAAACCCGATGTCGATTATATATCCGGTATCGCCCCTGCTATAGCCGTAGAACAGAAGGTCAATACGCGCAATCCTCGTTCGACGGTCGGTACGACAACGGAGATTTACAACTATCTCGAACTTCTGTTTGCCCGAATAGGCCACACCTTTTCGCCCGTATCGGGACAAGAGGTGCGTTGCTACGATACGGACGATATTGCCGAATACATCGCCTCGCTCGGCAACGGTGTGCGCGTGATTATCGCCGTACCCATGCAACTCAAAGAGGGACAAGGCTTGATAGAGAAACTTACTTTGCTGTTGGCTGACGGTATAAGGCGCATTTACCGCAACGGTGCCATAGAACTGATAGAGGATTTTTTGCCGACAATCGACGACACGACAAGTGCCGACGATATCGATATCGTCATCAATCGTATACTTACCGATTCGGACGATGACGACACAATGTCGCGCATCCGCGAGTCGGTGTCGCGTGCATTGGGGTACGGAACGCATAGTTGCGTGATAATTTCCGAAGTCGGTAGGCGGGAATTTTCGACGCAGTTCGAGGCTGACGGTATATGTTTCGGGCGTCCGACCGAACATCTGTTCAGTTTCAACAATCCGATAGGTGCGTGTCCGAGATGCGAAGGCTATGGCAGGGTGGTCGGCATAGATGAAAATTTGGTCGTTCCCGACAAATCGAAAAGCATATTCGACAATGCAATAGCCTGTTGGCGTGGCGATACCATGCGCTGGTTCCGCGATCAGTTGGTTGCCAACGCCTACAAGTTTGATTTTCCGATACACGAACCTTATTACAAACTGTCGCCCGAACAGAAACGACTGCTTTGGAGTGGCAACGAATACTTCGACGGTCTGAACAAATTTTTCGATTATCTCGATTCGGAGAAGCGTAAAATACAGTTCCGTGTTCTGAAAGCGCGTTATACGGGAAAGACGGTCTGTCCCGATTGCAATGGCAGCCGATTGCGCAAAGAGGCATTGTATGTCAAGGTCGGCGGGCGCAACATTGCCGAACTCGTGGCGATGAATATCGATAAACTGATTGAATTTTTCGATACGCTTTCACTCGATGCGCACGATGCCCAAACGGCGGAGAGGATAATCAAAGAGATTCGCAACCGTTTGCAATATCTGGTCGATGTAGGGCTGGGATATTTGACGCTCGACCGTCTGTCATCGACGCTGTCGGGCGGCGAGAGCCAACGTATCAATTTGGCGACATCTCTCGGCAGTAATCTGACAGGCTCGCTTTATATTCTCGACGAGCCGAGTATAGGTCTGCATCCGCGCGATACGCATAGGTTGATTGCGGTGTTGAAGCAGTTGCGCGATTTGGGCAATACGGTTATAGTGGTGGAGCATGCCGAAGAGATTATACGTGCAGCCGACTATATTGTGGATATGGGACCCGAAGCCGGTGAAAATGGCGGCAAGGTGGTATATAGCGGCGATTTGACAGGCATTCTCGAATCCGAAGGATTGACGGCGGATTATTTGGCAGGTCGTCGTGCAATCCCGTTGCCCGTCTCTGTCCGCGGATGGAGCAACCATATCCGCGTCAAGGGCGCTCGCGAAAATAATCTGAAAAACATAACCGTCCGGATTCCGCTCGGGGTTATGACATGCGTTACGGGTGTCAGCGGCTCGGGCAAATCGTCTCTTATCAAAAGAATCCTCTATCCTGCCCTGCGTCGGCAGTTGGCGGATACGGGAGAACGTCCGGGTGATTTCGACGGATTGGAAGGTGACGTCGCCATGATTGGAAGCGTTGAGATGGTGGATCAGAATCCGATAGGCAAATCGTCGCGTTCCAATCCCGTAACCTATATCAAGGCTTACGATGAAATCCGCAAATTGTTTGCCGACCAGCCGTATGCGGTGCATAACGGCATAGGCGCAGGCTGTTTCTCGTTCAATGTTCCCGGAGGACGTTGCGAAGAGTGTCAAGGCGAGGGTGTGATAAAGGTCGGGATGCAGTTTATGGCAGATATCGAACTCGTATGCGAGGCTTGCGGCGGCAAACGATTCAAAGACGAGATTTTGGATGTGAAGTATCGCGATAAAAACATCTGCGATGTATTGGATATGAGCATAGATGAAGCGGTCGATTTCTTCTCTGCCGATAGTGCGAATGCAACATGTCGCCGAATAGTCGAACGGTTGAATCCGTTGCAGAGTGTCGGATTGGGCTATATCAAACTCGGTCAATCGTCATCGACGTTGTCGGGCGGAGAGAGCCAGCGCGTAAAATTGGCTTCGTTTCTCTCCAAAGAGAATGCCGAGCGCAATAGCATGTTTATTTTCGACGAGCCGACGACGGGATTGCACTTTCACGATATAAACAAATTGTTGGATGCCTTTTCGGCACTTATCGACAACGGCCACACGGTCGTTGTAGTGGAGCATAATATGGATGTTGTAAAGTGTGCGGATTGGATAATCGATTTGGGACCGGAGGCGGGCGACAGCGGAGGCAACCTTGTTTGTGAAGGTACACCTGCCCATGTTGCCGAGTGTCGGGAGAGTTATACGGGACAATTTTTGAGGTCATATTTTCGGAAATGAGAGAGGAATTTCATATATATACATTGCCTAACGGCATCCGTTGCATACATAGGCAGGTACATAGCAGTGTGGCACGATGCGCGGTTATGATAAATGCCGGAAGTCGCGACGAATTGGCGGGCGAGCACGGTTTGGCTCACTTTACCGAACACTGCTTTTTCAAAGGTACGGAACATCGTAAGGCATATCAGGTAAATTGCCGTTTGGAGAATCTTGGCGGCGAACTCAATGCCTATACCACCAAAGAGGATACGACGTTGCATGCCACCGTTTTGCGTGGCGATTTCGCAAAGGCGGCAGAGTTGTTGTCGGATGTCGTATTCCATTCGACCTTTCCCGACAAGGAGTTGTACAAGGAGCGCGAGGTGATTATCGACGAGATAAACACCTACAAAGATTCTCCTATGGACATGCTGTTCGACTCTTTCGAGGATATGTTGTTCGAAGGCTCGGAGTTGGGACACAACATTTTGGGAGGCAAACGCGATGTGGAACGATTCGATAGTGCGGCTGTGCACCGATTTGTCGAGCGTACATATACGACCGACCAGATGGTTTTTGCTTCCATCGGCAATATATCGGTCAAACGAATCAAAGAGATTGTGTCGCACTATTTTGCTTCGCAAAAGCCGACCGTGCGTTCTTTTAAGCGCAATGCGCCGGCTGTGTTGGAGCAATTT
Organism: uncultured Alistipes sp.; assembly: GCA_945494785.1. Classification (GTDB taxonomy): domain Bacteria; phylum Bacteroidota; class Bacteroidia; order Bacteroidales; family Rikenellaceae; genus Alistipes. The sequence continues at coordinate 3,324 of CALYVN010000044.1, read as the reverse complement.
GAAAGGAGCCTTAACAAACATACCCATCAGGCGCACTGCATCATTGGCAACAGGGCTTATGGTATCGATGATGAACGCCGATTGCCGTTATCGTTGCTGATAAATATCTTGGGCGGTCCTTGCGCCAATTCGATTCTGAATGTAAGCGTGCGCGAGAAACACGGTCTGTCGTACAATATCGAGGCAGGTTATACTCCATATTGCGATAGCGGGATGGCGATGATTTATTTCAGTTCGGACCACGATAATTCCGATAGATGCCGCGAAATTATAGCCGACGAAATCCGCAAATTGCAGAATTTTGGTCTGTCGTCGCGCCGTTTGGCTATGGCGAAGAAACAGTTTATCGCTCAAATGGCAGTCTCGACCGAGGGTAATGAAGGATATATGCTCGGCGTCGGCAAAAGCCTGCTAATACATAGTGCCGTTGATACTCTCGAAGAGGTGTATCGCAAGATAGGGGCAATTACGGCATCGCAGATTATGGAGGTTGCCAACGATGTTTTCAGTAACTGCTCAACACTTATATACCGATAGTTATGGATGCAATCGAACGCTATGTGGAACAGATGTCGTCGCCTGCCGATGCGTTGTTGCAGGAGTTGGAACGCGAAACTTATTTGCGCGTGCTGAATCCGCGCATGATATCGGGTCATGTACAGGGCAAATTGTTGGAGATGATTGTGCGGATGTTGCGACCGAGCCGCATATTGGAGATAGGTACGTTCACGGGATATTCGGCTCTGTGCATGGCGGCAGGATTGGGCGACGATGCTCGTATAGATACGTGCGAGATAGACGACGAGTTGGAGGAGTTGATTCGCTCGTTTTTCGACAGGTCGGAATACGGCGACAAAATTCGCCTTCACATCGGCTCGTTTTTTGATATTGCTCCTGCGTTGGACGAGTGCTACGACCTCGTCTTTATCGATGGCGACAAGCGGGAGTATTCGGCATATTACGATACGTTGATGGACAGAGGCATGCTGCACAGTGGTTCGATTATCATGGCGGACAATATATTGTGGTACGGCAAAGTGGTCGAGCCGGTGGCAAAAGGCGACAAACAGACACAGGCATTGTTAGATTTTAACGACAAAATTCTCAAAGACAACAGAGTCGAAAATGTAATTCTGCCGATTCGCGATGGCATAAACCTTATAAGAGTGAAATGATGAGACTACTTAAAACCATATTGTTGGTGTTGCTTTTGGCAGATGCCGCCTGTGTTGCGGCACAAAGCCGTCGGAAGGATGATATCACCGTTGCCGTTCTGGCAGACCTGCATGTTACGCCGAATAATGAGTGCGACAAGCAGATAGAGCGTGCCGTCGAGGAGATTAACCGCTCGCATTACGATTTGGTCGTTGTTGCCGGCGATTTGACAAATATGGGGAGCAATGAAGAGTTGCGGAACATATACGGCAAATTGCGCCGTTTGCGTCATCGGACATTGACGACTGTGGGTAATCATGAAACCACATGGAGCGAAAGCGGATGTACCGAATTCGGCCGATTGTGGGGACATGACGGAAATGTAGCCATGCAGGTCGGCAACTATCTGTTTGTTGCCTATCATGCAGGCCCGTATATGAAGATGGCGGAGGGCGGAATACCTACACAAACGCTCGCTTGGATAGACAAACGGATGGCGAAAGCGGACGGCCGACGTATAGTAAGCGTGTGCCACTATCCGCTCAACAACGATATTACCAACCGCACCCAACTGCGGGAAGTAATTGCGAAATACGATGTAGTTGCCTCGTTGTGCGGACATTACCACACACCGCGATTGATGAATTTCGACTCCGTGCCGGGTGTGTTGTGCCGCTCGCTTTCACTCGGCAAGGCCGAAAAGGAGCATTTCGGATATACAATCGTGCGATTTGCCAACGATTCGATATATGTCGATGAAAAACGCATCGGCGAGGAGCCTGTAAGGCAATATGCCGTTCGACAAGGCAAAAGCAGCGAGGTTGCCGCTCTGCCGTGCGATGCCGAGCCGGATTCGCTCAATGCGGAGTGCCTAGGTGCGGAACTTGTTGTCGAGGACAGCGGGTCGATATATACGAACGTCGTTGTGGACGGCAATATCGTTTGGTATGGCAACTCGGAGGGTAAGGTAAAGGCCTACGATTACGTTAAAAAGTGCACGGTTTGGGAGCGACGATTCCGTAATCCGATATACTCTTCGCCGATATTGTATAACGGCAAACTGATAGTGGCGACACTCTCCGACGGTCTGTGTGCGCTCGATGCGGCAAGCGGCAGGGTAGTGTGGCGCAATAGGGATTGCAAAGGGATGGTCGGCGACGGAGTGATTGCCGATAATGCTTTGTATATAGGTACGGACGGTGTGATGATGCGTATCAATCCCGACAACGGCAAAATCGTGTGGCGATTCGCATTCGGAAATGGTCATCCGCAAGGTCGGCCGACAGTCGATGGCAACAGGCTTGTGTTCGGCGCATGGGACTGCCACCTTTATTGTGTCGATACCGCAAACGGGCGCGAGTTGTGGCGATGGAACAACGGCCACGCCAATCGTCTCTTTTCGCCGGGTCATATAGTGCCTCGCATTGCGGGTGGCCGTGTGATGATTGTCGCACCCGACAGACACGTAACGTTTATCGACGCAATGACGGGTAGACAGATTTGGCGTATCAAAGAGCGTCGCGTTCGCGAAACTACGGGCATAAGCGACGATGGAAAAACGTTTTATGCCAAGACGATGGACGGCGAGATGATTGCCGTGCCGAGCGATGCCGATGCCTATGTCGAAAAGTGGTGCGCCGATGCGGGTTGGGGTTACGACCACAATTTCTGCCCGATTGCAGTGAGCAACGGCAGGGCGTATATGGCCAATCGTTACGGCATGGTCGCCGAAATCGCCGAAACCGACGGCAAAGTGTTGCGAAAGGCCAAACTAGGCAACTCGTCGGCCAACGATTTCTTTGTCGATGCGCAGGGTTTTGTATGGACGACACTGATTGAGGGAAAGATTTACAGAATAGCGCAAAAATAAAAACATATCAACAATCACTTAATATAATTTAGGATGTACACAGAGGCAAAAACATTTGTCGATGACTTTATGACAAAACTCATCGCCAAGAATCCGAATGAGCCGGAGTTCCATCAGGCTGTCAGAGAGGTTGCGGAGTCGCTTGCTCCGACCATTGTTGCCGACCCCGTGCTGCAAAAGATGAAAATTTTGGAGCGTATTGTCGAGCCGGAGCGCGTGGTTATGTTCCGTGTGCCGTGGCTCAACGATAGGGGAGAAAGCGCAATCACTCGCGGTTGTCGCGTGCAGAGGAACGGCGC
>CALYVN010000043.1 GCA_945494785.1 uncultured Alistipes sp. | reverse complement strand
AAAAGAGGAAAATTCAAGGCTTGCGAAGCAAGGCGACGCGCAGCATACGAAATGTATGTGAGCAGTCGCCGAACGAGCATAACGCAGAATTTGCCCTTTTACGCGGAGAAAAACCCTATTTAAGACGGAAAATATATGTTATCCTGCCACCCTGTATAAAGGCTCGCGATTCGGTAAAACGCGCCTGCAAAGCCGCCTGTTTGGCGGCATCGACCAATGCGGCATCGGTTGTGGTAGAGCCTTTCGGCTCAAATTCGGCAGCGGTAACTACCCCCTTTTCGTTCACGGTAACGCGGATTACCACCTTTCCGCCCCTATTGCCGTCGAAGCGCGGAGCCGGCAGTGCGCCGACCAATCCCCTGCCGAGCAGCCCTTCGTCCAACTCGGCATTGCCCGACGGATTCAAACCGCCTCCCATACCACTCGTCTGTTCGCTTTCCGTCTCGCGGGCATAAGGATTGCCCGCATTTTCAGTCTCATCCACGCCGCCTTTGGGCTGTTTGAAGAGTGCGCGTCGATTGACCGTGCGGGTTGCGGCATCGGTACCGGAGGTTTGTCGGGAGTTGTCGGTTTTTGCGATTTTTTCGTGCTGCGGAGCCTCTTTGACCTGCCGTTTGGGTTCGGGTTGCGGCTCGGGTGCAGGCTCGACGAAATCGACGATTATCGCATCGGCATTATGCGAGCGGTGTCGCTCCAAATCGAACGACACGAGCAACAATCCGACGACCACAACCGCCGAATATGCCGCAAGCGCAACCGATGCCCAACAACGCCCGTTCATTGCCGAAAATCAACACAGATACCCTGCAACGCGCCGTATCACGGTTGCGTCGCCAAAATCAGTTTATAGTCGTTGTCCTTGGCGATATTCATCACCTTGACGACCTCGTCCACAGCCACGCTTTTGTCGCAATGCAGCGAAACGGTCGGTTCCGACTGTCCTGCCAAACGAGCCCTCAACGCCCGATTGACACCCTCGATGCCATCGACCTGCTCCAACTCGACATAGTATTTGTACGAGCCGCCCGCATGCTGAATGGACACCGTAGTAATCGCCTTATCCTTCAACTGATTGGAACTCTTGGGCAAGAGCAGTTTCAGCGCATTCGGATTGATTAGCGTTGTGGCGATAAGCAGAAACAGCAGCAACAGAAACATCAAATCCGTCATTGCCGACGACGAAAACGATTTTTCGACTTTCGAGCCTCGTTTGATTGCCATAATACGCTACTCTTTAACTGGTTGATTCAATATATCCATAAATGCTATGGAGTTCGCCTCCATACGGAATACGAGTTTTTCGATACGCGCCACGAGGTAGTTGTAGCCGAAATATGCGGGAATACCGACGATAAGACCGCCGACCGTCGTAACCATGGCCACATACATACCGCTCGACAGCAGTGCCATATCGACCGTACCGCCTGCCGCCGACATATCCATAAAGGTCTCGACCATACCGAGCACCGTACCGAGGAAACCTATCATCGGCGCACCGCCCGCAATGGTCGCAAGGAACGGCAGACCGTTTTCGAGTTTCGAGACTTCGAGATTCGCCACATTCTCTATGGCGTTCTGCACATCGCTCATCGGCCGACCAAGCCGTTCGATACCCTTCTCGACCATTCGCGCAATCGGAGTGTCGGTTTTGCGGCACAAATCGAGAGCCGCCTTGATATGACCGTCGGATATGCAGTCGCGGATACGGCGCATAAAATTCATATCCAACGCCGAAGCCTTGCGGATTGCGACGAATCGCTCGACGAAGATGAAAATCGTCGCTCCGCCCAACAGCAGCAGTACCCACATCAGCCAGCCTCCGTTGTTGAACAACTCCCATAAACTCATTTTGCCGGCGGACTCTGCCACCTCGGCAACCTGCAAAAGTGTAATCATAATATCTTATTTTAATTTATTGTTGTCTTTTTACTCGTCGTTTCTGTTAGCCGCAGCCTCTGCCTGCTCTCTTTCCGCCTTTTCGGCAGCCGCTTTCGCCTCGGCAGCCTTGCGGGCACGCCGTTTCTTGCTCATAAAGCGGGCAGCCACCCTGCGACGCAAATCCTTGAAATTATCGAAATCCTCCTTATAGTACACACCCAAGCCCGTCTCCTGCAAACCTTGGTTTTCGTCGAAACGGTCTATCGTATGCGTAAATCCTTTCAGTCGCAACGTTCCCGCACGGTCTATCAGCCACGTAACATACGCCTCGCCCGTAAAGTTCGAGCCGGAGTTGTTTACCATCTGCGACTTGTCGGCAACGTAATTACCCTCGACCTCTATCAGCAGGCGGTTGTTTATCAACCCCTTCGAGAAGCCGAAATCGACCTCGTCGCCCGTCATCTCCGTCTTCGGACGATAGCGGATAACGATGTTGTAATCCTCCGTCGAGAGCCAGTTGCTCAACTGATTCGACAGCAGTTCGAAACCCGTTGTCGCAGCAGTCGAGCCGCCTATTGCCGACGACGAGTTGTTCGACATGGTCTCCGCCACGAAACTGTTGGCGACCAACAGATAGAGGAATTGTTGCGATTTGCTCTCCGGCGTACTCAACGCATTGGCGACAACCGCCTGTACCTCCGAATCCACATTCGGCACCGACACGTCGAAGGTGACGGTCGGATGCGTCAGTCGGTCGGACAGATGTATCACGCAATCCACCGGTACGGCACGTGTCGAGGTGTTGTTCTGCGCCACGTTGCCCTCCAACAACGGTTGCAGCGAGGCTTTGAGTTTGTACACCGCATCGATGTTCAGCACCGCATCGAGAGGCTCGCCCGTCCACTGTATCGTGGAACCCGCATCGATAACGAACCGCTTGTTCACTATATTCTGCAACGTAAACAGATAACTGCCCTCCTCGATAGTGTAGTCGCCGTACATCTCGAAGATGTTCATGCGCGGATTTATGCGCAGATTGAGCGCACCGTTTCCGCGACCCTTGATGATGTCGCCCACCGTCGGGTCGATGACCAATTGCACCTCCGCATTCGGATTCACGTCAAGAGCCATCGCTATATCCATCGTACCCCGTGTGGAAGAGTGGCGTTTTTGCCGTCGCTCGAACATCAGTTTCTTGCGCACCAGATAGTTGGTCGTATCGGGCTTGTCTGCCGACTCGAATATAACGAAATCGGCATTGGATATGTTGCTTTTGCCCGACAGCGGCATAAAGAATTTCGACCCCTCCTCCGTTCGTGCCGCTATATCCATAGCCACACCCGACTTATCGCCCTTTATTGTCGCATTGCCCGACGCATAGACGTTGCCATAGAACATATCGTTGTCCTGCTTCGTGGTGTTGAGTACCTGCATTTGATTGATGCGCAGACCGAGTTCGTACTCCACATTCGAGAGGTGGTCGAGACTCAAAGTCATATCCAACGATCCCGTATTGTTGCCGGCATCGTACACCGGAGCGCGACGCACCGACAAACGGTTGTTGCGCACCTTTATATCGGCTTTCGGTATGCGGTAGGTGCATTTCGTATAATCGACCGTCGTACTCATGTCGCTCACGAATATATCGCCTTTCAGGTCTGCCGTGCGACCCTCGCCGTCGAGTACCAAATCGACACGCGCCGTACCCTGCGTATCCGAAATCACCCCCGTAAGCAGCGGGTCGAGCAAGCCCATTTTCAGCCTCTCCATCCGCAATCGTGCATAATAGCGGTGTTTGGCAGGCGCGAAGAATCCGCGCGCTATTGTATCGCCCCGTTCCCGTTCGGCAATGGTCAGCGAAGCACGGCTGCGTTTGAAATCCCACGACGACGAGAGCGTCAGATTCGGCATCGGCATACCGTTAACGTCGATACTGTCTAAAAGTATTCGGGCTTCTATTTCGCTGTCGCGCAGAGCCGATTTCACTTTGGCATAGCCATTCGTGCGACCGTCTATTTCGTAGCCCATGCGCTGTGTTACCTGCGTAAACGGCGCGAGTTCGAAGTTGCGCAACCTCAACACCAACGAATCCTGCACGCTGCCGGAAGCGACACCGTTCAGATACAACTCCTGATTCGCGCTCCGCACCATAAACCGCCGTACATCCACGCGCGACGAATCTATCTCCACTCCGTCCGAAGTGATATTCCAGACGCTGTTGCCGCGCGAGACATAGGAAGGCAGTATTTTCATCGAGATATGGCGGGCATTCTCTCTCCGCGAAACATCCGCCCTTACAGCCATCGAGCCGAACACATTGCGCACCGTATCGGCGAACGAGCCTTTCAGATTCACCTCGTTATCCTTCGCTCCTCCGTTCAACGACATATTGAGCAGATGCAGGGTACCTGCATAAAAGTCGTCTGCCGCAAGTTTCATAGCCAACGAATCGTTCGTGTTCGACACCTCCATTTTCAACCCTGTCGCAAGCATTCTCTCGCGTGCTATATAGTCCGATTTGGCACGCATCACGAAGCGGTTGGTCGCCGGATTCATGAAGACCAACAGCGATGAGCCTTCCGACACCTCCAAACCGCCCGTTATGCAGTCGAGCAGAGGGTCCAACCGCTTGGTCTTGACCGACAACAGGGCTATATTGTGGCGCAATGCCTCGCTGTGCCGCTCTATCGCCCTGCGCGACGATTCGTCGTACATGGCAGGTACATACCTGTCGAGCAGCGTCTTGGCATAGTAGATAACATCCTTGTAGTTGCTGCGGCACTCGAACACGGCATCGGCAAAATCGGAGGTGAGTTTTATCGAGCGGGTATCCTCGTTGCCCTCGACCGTAATCGCCACCACATCCGAATTTACCTCCGTATCGCCGTAACGATACACGGCATCGGCGATGTTCACTCCGCCGTTCATCTCGTCCAACGAGTTGCCACGCACCGAGGCACTGACATTCGCCGAGAGTACCGACACCTCATCGCGCCGATTGATATTCATGGCATGCAAATCGGCACTGTCGATACTGATTACCGCATCGTACGACCTCTGCGCACCGCCCAAATCGACCACCGCCGCAGCATCCATAACACACGCCGAATCGTCGGCTTTCAGATTGATGTCGATACGGTTGTCTTTCACTCCGCCCGACAGCGAGATGCCCGTATATTCATAGTCGTTGATTCGCAATGCCGACACGCTGCCTTTGCCCTCGATTTGCGGCGACTCGCCACCCAACTTGGCAGAGAGCGACGTCTCGAACGACGCATCGCCCAACAGCGTATTGTCGAAAATGCGGTTCAGGGCTACACCCTCGCCCTTTATGTCGGCAACGATAGCACGCAACCCCTCTTCGGGTTTCATTTTGCCGTGCAGATGCACTCGGCCTCCGCAGCCGAGCGACAACGCGACATCCGTATCGAAAGCACTCGTGCGGCCGTTGAATCGACCCGAAAGACGCAGACGGTGCAACCGCTCTGCCACGCTTTGCAGGTTCTGAGGTAGATTCAAATGCGCTATGTTGTTCAGCAGCCGCATCGTCTCGCCGGCAGTCGCATCGAACTTGCGGATGCGCAGGTTGAAGAGGGTACGCGGCACATCGACCAATCCGCGCACACGCCCTTCGGCAGACAACACGCCGCCATCCTCCAATCGCAACGACTTTATGTCGGCAACGAAATCGGCAACCGTACCGTGCATAGAGAGGGTCGCATCGGCAATCGAGGTATTCCACCCTGTCAATGAAGGGGCGAAATAACCGATGTCGTGGCTGTCGGCACGGCTGTTCAGCACATCGGCATCGATGCGGACGTTGCGCACGAAATCCTTGTATGCCGCCCAACCGTCGCCCGTAAGCGAAAATTCGGGCAAAAACAGCGATGTCTCGCCCGTCTCCAATTTGAGCGACCCGAGGGATATCAACCCTTTGTCCACCAGCAACTGTCCCGACAGATTGCCCAATGCAAATCCGCTCCGCTCGGTAAAGGTCATATTGGCGATATTGCCTCCGACAGCACTGCCCGCGATTGTAAAATCGTTGATGTGCGAGGTGATGCCGAGCAACTGCATATTGCCGTAATCGACGCCGAATTCCGGATTGCGCGGTGCAAGACGCACCATTCTGAATTCCAGATTGACGGCATCGAGCGAACGAATCAACATTTTGAATCTGCCACGACCTCTTCTTTTGCTGATTCTGTCAACGACCTCCTTGACGTTCATCGTTCCGCGTTCGGTTTCGCGAAGGATGAATTTACCGTTCTCCACCCTGCCGGCATTCAGCACAAGACGCCCGGGCAGATTGCCGAGACCTCCGATGTATGCCGTAACCTTTTCGGCGTAAATCAGCGTGTCGCAATCCAAATCCTCGACATAGAAACCGCGCACGGAGACCTTGTTGAACAGCCCTATGGTAATATGGTCTATGCTTACGCGGGAACCGATTTTTTCGGACGCAAAGCGTGCCGCACTGTCTGCCGCATAGTTCTGAATGGAAGGAATACTGAGCAGCAACGAGAGCAAAACAGGCAAAATTATCAACGACAAAACAATCGCCGATAACACTTTTACCGATATTTTAATAACTTTGCGCACAGATACCTTATACTGTATATAATTTACAAAGTTAGCCATTTTCGGACAAACGACGAAAAAAACAACAAAAAACCTGTTATAAATAATGGAAATTACCATTCTCGGAATCGAATCTTCATGCGACGACACATCGGCAGCCGTATTGCGCAACACCACTCTGCTGTCGAGTGTCATAGCCTCGCAGGCGGTACACGAAAAGTACGGCGGCGTCATTCCCGAACTCGCTTCGAGGGCGCATCAGCAGAATATCGTCCCGACCATCGACACCGCGCTCAAAGAGGCCGGTGTAACACCCGACAAAATCGATGCCATAGCCTTTACGCGCGGTCCCGGTTTGCTCGGTTCGCTGTTGGTCGGCACCTCGTTCGCCAAGGGATTGTCCATTGCACGCAACATTCCGTTGGTCGAGGTCAATCATCTGCACGGACATATTTTGTCGCACTTCGTCGATTTACCCGACCAAACGCTGGCGCATCCCGATTTCCCGTTTTTGTGTCTGCTCGTAAGCGGAGGCCACACGCAAATCGTCAAGGTCTGCTCGCCGTTCGACATGCAGATTGTCGGCACGACAATCGATGATGCAGCAGGCGAAGCACTCGACAAGTGCGCCAAGGTTATGGGTCTGCCCTACCCCGGAGGTCCCGTAATCGACCGCTTGGCCAAAGAGGGCAATCCCGATGCTTTCCGGTTTGCAAAACCACACGTGGAGGGTTTCGACTATTCGTTCTCGGGACTGAAAACCTCGTTCCTCTACACGTTGCGCGATGCAATGGCGGAAAATCCCGATTTTATCGAACAGAACAAGTGCGATTTGTGCGCATCGCTGCTGCATACGGTAGTCGATATTCTTGTCGATAAACTCATACGTGCCGCACGCGAATACGGCATCAAAGATATTGCCATAGGCGGCGGAGTATCGGCAAACTCCGTACTGCGCAACCGCATTGCGGCAGAGGGTGCAAAACGCGGTTGGCGCACCTTCATTCCGCAACTTCGTTTCACGACCGACAACGCGGCGATGATTGCCGTGGCAGGTTACTACAAATATCTGCAAGGCAACCTCTCGACATTGGACGCAGCTCCTATCGCCCGATACGAAGATTTGCTGTAAAGGACAGACAAAGCGCAACAAGACACAACAATTCGCCGAGGAGAGAATCCTCGGTGAATTTTATTTATTAACAACAATGACAATATCTCAATTTTTTATTATCTTTGTATTATATCGACACAAAACCAAGCAAAAAGCAGCAAAAACACACTATTAAAACAAAAACACAATCAAACATCAAATCGTTATGGAAAATATCAATGTTCTATTCTGGTTTGTACCCGTTGCCGCCATCATAGCGTTGGCATTCGCCTATTCGTTCTATCGGAGCATGAAACGGGAGAGCGAGGGTACCGACCGCATGCGCGAGATTGCAGGCCACGTTCGCAAGGGTGCAATGGCATATCTACGCCAGCAGTACAAGGTGGTACTGATTGTATTTGCCGTACTCGCCGTATTTTTCGCCATCTTGGCTTACGGCTTCGGCGTGCAGAATCCGTGGGTACCGTTCGCATTTTTGACGGGAGGATTTTTCTCGGGTTTGGCAGGATTTTTCGGCATGAAGACGGCCACCTATGCCTCGGCTCGCACAGCCAATGCCGCACGTCAATCGCTCGACGGCGGATTGCGCATCGCTTTCCGAAGCGGCGCAGTGATGGGACTTGTCGTCGTAGGTTTGGGATTGCTCGACATATCGGTATGGTACATCATACTCGACCACTTCGTCGATGCCGGCAGCACACAGAAACTCGTCGTTATCACTACCACGATGCTGACATTCGGAATGGGTGCCTCGACACAGGCATTGTTCGCACGTGTGGGAGGAGGCATATACACCAAGGCTGCCGACGTGGGAGCCGACCTCGTGGGTAAGGTCGAAGCGGGTATTCCGGAGGACGATCCGCGCAACCCTGCCACCATTGCCGACAACGTGGGCGACAATGTGGGCGACGTTGCAGGTATGGGCGCAGACCTCTACGAGAGTTATTGCGGCTCTATACTCTCGACTGCGGCACTCGGAGCAGCAGCCTTTGCCGTATCGGGCGACGTGGAGATGCAGACCAAAGCGGTATTCGCTCCGATGCTCATTGCGGCAGTCGGCATCATACTCTCCATCATCGGCATCTTCGCCGTGCGCACCAAAGAGGGCGCGACGATGAAGCAGTTGTTGCGTTCGCTCGGCATAGGCACCAATTTGAGTTCCGCACTGATTGCCGTTGCGACATTCGGCATACTCTACATGCTCGGCATCGAAAATTGGCTCGGCATCTCCTTCTCGGTTATCACGGGTCTGGTGGCAGGTATCATCATAGGCCAAGCGACCGAATACTACACCTCGCACACCTATCGTCCTACACAGAAAATCGCCAAAAGTGCCGAGACAGGACCCGCTACCGTCATCATCTCGGGCGTAGGTTTGGGCATGATATCGACAGCCATACCCGTAGTAACAATCGGTGTTGCCATAGTGTTGGCATATCTTTGCGCCAACGGTTTCCATCCCGAAATGACGGCACAGAGTATTTCGCTCGGTCTGTACGGCATCGGTATCGCCGCCGTCGGAATGCTCTCGACGCTCGGCATAACGCTTGCCACCGACGCATACGGTCCGATAGCAGACAATGCGGGCGGCAATGCCGAAATGAGCGGTTTGGGCGAGGAGGTACGCCACCGTACCGATGCGCTCGACGCACTCGGCAACACGACGGCTGCCACAGGCAAAGGCTTTGCAATCGGCTCGGCCGCACTGACCGCACTCGCATTGCTGGCTTCATATATCGAGGAGATTAAAATCGGTCTGCAACATATCGGCGAAACAGTGCTTACGATGGCAGACGGTTCGACCATAGAGATTGCCAAGGCCTCGATTCTCGATTTCATCGAATACTACCAAATCAATCTGATGAACCCGATAGTATTGGTCGGCATGTTCATCGGTGCGATGATGTCGTTCCTCTTCTGCGGACTTACGATGAATGCCGTAGGACGCGCAGCCGAGAGCATGGTGGTAGAGGTACGCCGTCAGTTCCGCGAAATCAAAGGCATATTGACGGGCGAGGCCACTCCCGACTATGCACGCTGCGTAGAGATTTCGACGCGCGGAGCGCAACGCGAGATGATTTTCCCGAGCCTGTTGGCTATTATCGTGCCGATATTGACAGGTTTGGTGTTCGGCGTTGCAGGCGTTATGGGATTGTTGGTCGGCGGCCTCAGCGCAGGTTTCGTATTGGCTATTTTCATGGCCAATTCGGGCGGAGCGTGGGATAACGCCAAGAAGTTCATCGAGGACGGCAATTTCGGCGGTAAAGGCTCGGAAAGCCACAAGGCGACCGTTGTCGGCGACACCGTCGGCGACCCGTTCAAGGACACATCGGGTCCGTCGCTCAATATCCTTATCAAACTGATGTCGATGGTCTCTATCGTCATGGCAGGACTGACAGTCGCATTCCATATTTTTTAGTGGATAGTGATTAGTGTTTTGCGGAGCAAATTTGCTCCGCAAATTTTTATAGATAGTCGGGCATAACGGCAAGGCTGTTGCTTGCCGACGTTTATAGGAGAACTAAGAGTTCTAAGAGGGCATACAGCGGATAGAAAAACAAAGACCTTGCTGCTTATCATAGTTCTCTTAGAACTCTTAGGGCTCCTATATAAGCCGCACTTGATAAGTTGCCCGTCATACGCTCCAACCTTATTCGTCATTCCGAGCGAAGCGAAGAATCTGTTTTGGTCGAATGCGCAGTTTTTGCCCTTTGTTATCCGCCCTTGCGCCCGATTCTGCCCGAGATTCTTCACTCCGCTGCGCTCCGTTCGAGAATGACGGGCAGAAAATAAAACGTCATGCCACACGAGCGTAGCGAGTTAAATATAAGAGTCATGCCACACGCGCTATCAGGCGCGTAAGTTGGCATCTACCTTTGTTTTAGTGGCTAGTGATTAGTGACTAGTGGCTAGAATTTTGATTTTTCTGTTTTATCGGGTATCAGAGACATTTTTGGTTGCTCGGGTGTGCCATGACTATATTTTTATCATCTTTATTTATTATATTTGTGTGGATAATTCTATGAAGATGGAAACGACAAAGCAAAAACGAGCAGTTGTCCACCTCGAAATGGGTGGCAAGCACTACTATTACGGCAATCTCAAAGCCTTGTGCGATTCGTGGGATAAGGAGGAGATTGGCGTTGCATACAACTACCTAAAAAACTACGGCATCGACGAGGAGAACCCCTACATCGGTAAGAAGTGCATTATACGCAAGGGCACTATCGTCACATCACCCCACAGCAAATAAAACTACCCAATATGTCAATCGAAGAATTACAGCAGCAAACCACCATCAACATTCAGGAGAAGGCAAACCTTATTTGGGCTATTGCCGATAAGTTGGTGGGTACATATAAGCCCCACGAGTACGGCAATGTCATCTTGCCAATGTGCGTTATCAAGCGTTTCAGTGATACCCTTGCAGCCACCAAGCAGAAGGTTATTGATATGAACAAGACGCTTGACAGCCGTGGTATTCAGGTCAAGGATGGCTTCTTGCGCTCGGCATCGGGCTACGATTTCTACAATGTGTCGCCATTCACCTTCGATGGCTTGCTATCTGATGCCGAGAACATTGCTGACAACTTCCGTAGCTACCTCAACCACTTCTCGGCAAATGTGATTGATGTTATCGAGAAGTTCGACTTCGACAAGGAGATTACCAAACTCTCTAACAACGGCATCCTCTACAATGTCATCTCGGAGTTTTGCAGCAAGAAGGCGTATATGGGTGTCGATGCTATCTCGGCAGTCGATATGGGCTACATCTTCGAGGAGTTGGTGCGTAAATTCTCGGAGTCGTATGACGAACACGCAGGAGCCCACTTTACTGCCCGTGATATTATCTACCTGATGGCAGAGATATTGGTTGCACCCAAGAAGAACGCTATGCTGACTGAGGGCATCACTGCCACTATGTATGATATGGCAATGGGAACAAGTCAGATGCTCGATTGCCTTTCGGAGAAGCTCTATGCCATTGATGAGGATGCACAACTCACCGAATTCGGACAGGAGCTCAACGAGCAAACCTTCGCTATCGCCAAGGCAAATATGCTTATCAAGGGTGGCGATGCCGAGAATATGAAGCACGGCAACACCCTTTCGGACGATAAGTTCGAGGGCTACAAGTTCGACTATATCATCTCTAACCCGCCTTTCGGTATCGAGTGGAAGAACGAGAAGGCAGCCGTTGAAGCCGAGCATAAGAAGGGCTCGATGGGACGCTTCGGTGCGGGACTCCCCGCCATTGGCGACTCACAGCAGTTGTTTATGCTCAATGGCGTGGCGAAACTCAAGCCTACGGGACGAATGGCTATCATTCAGAATGGCTCACCATTATTCAAGGGCGATGCGGGCAGTGGCGAGAGCAATATCCGTGGCTACCTGTTGGAGAATGATTGGTTGGAGGCGATTATTCAGATTCCAAACGATATGTTCTACAACACGGGCATCGCAACCTATATTTGGATTGTGTCGAAGGATAAGGCTATGGAGCGTGCGGGCAAGGTGCAGCTCATTAACGCAAGCAAGTGTTTCGTTAAGCGTCGTAAGCCGCTCGGCAATAAGCGTAATGAGTTTACCGCAGAGTGTATTGCCCTTATCGCCAAGGCATATAACGAGTTTGCCGAGGGTGTCTATGAGGATGGAGCACTCGTTGTCGAGAGCAAGATTAAGGCTAACGAGGATTTCAAGTATAGCAAGGTGGTTGTTGAGCAGCCCGTGTGCGATGAGTCGGGCAAACCAATCTTGAAGCGTGGCAAGCCTACGGCAGACAGCAGCAAGCGTGATACCGAGTCTATCCCTTGGACTGAGGAGATTGAGGCTTATATGGAGCGTAATGTATATCCATACGCCCCTTACGCTTGGATTGACGAGAAGAAAACCAAGATTGGCTACGAGATACCATTCACCCGTGAGTTCTACAAGTATGTTGCACCCCGCAGCAGTGCCGACATCTTTGCCCACCTCGAAGAGTTGGACAAGGCTGAAACCGCACTGATGGCTAAAATTATGGGACGATAATGAGGGCGATGAAAGATAGCGGTATCCCTTGGATTGGGGAGATACCTGAGGAGTGGAATTGTGCTCGAATGAAACAGATTGGAAAGTATGTAAATGGATATGCTTTTAAGCCCGAGGATTGGGGTAATTCGGGGAAACCCATCATTAGAATTCAAGACTTGACAGGTAGCAACAATTCACCTAATTACTATGAAGGAGATATAGACGAAAAGTATCTAATCAAGAATGGCGATATACTTGTGTCTTGGGCTGCAACATTAGACGCCTTTATATGGGGAAACGGTGAAGGATGGCTTAATCAACATATATTTAAAGCAATACCTAACACCTCAATCCAAAAAGATTTTTTCTTTTGGTTGTTAAAAGTTGCTATGAGTCATATGAATAATGACAATAAGCACGGTATTGTTATGCAACACCTGACTCTAAATGTCTTTGGCAATTTTATAATACCTATTCCTCCACTTGCTGAGCAGCAAAGGATAGCGGAGTTTTTGGATAGGAAGTGTGCCGAGGTGGATGAGATGATTGCGTTGCAGGAGCAGATTATCGAGGAGTTGAAGGCTTACAAGCAGTCGGTTATCACCGAAGCCGTAACCAAAGGCTTAAACCCCGCTGCCCCAATGCGTGATAGTGGCATCGAATGGATTGGCTCCATCCCCGAACATTGGGAGGTGCATCCATTCAAAGCATATTATAAAACGACAAAGGGTTTGAATATAACCAAAGAGAACCTTGTTGAAAGTGGTGTCCCTGTAATTAGTTATGGGCAGATACACTCAAAACTGAATACGGGAACAAGTATTAGTAATGAACTTATAAGATATGTTCCTGAAACATACCTCGACAGCAATCCTGAGTGTTTGTCTAAGAAGTTTGATATGTTCTTTGCAGACACATCAGAAGATAGAGAAGGTGCGGGCAATGTGGCATTTATAGATATTGATACACCTATTTTTGC
>CALYVN010000042.1 GCA_945494785.1 uncultured Alistipes sp. | reverse complement strand
CCATATTCCAATACTTTGGGTATTGTCAATAAGGGGTGGGGACGATGTGAATCATCCCTGATTTGCAATAACAAACTCTTCCAATATGGTGTTAGTGTGCTTTTGGCAATAGTGCATTGTCTGCTTCAAATTTGTGTGCCCCAGCATCTTGCTTACTGTTGCAATGTTTAAGTGCTTTTCATTTAGTTGGTGATGTGCAAATGTGTGTCTCAACAAATGACTATGGAGAGTCTTACCCACCCCTGCTTGCAGGGCAACAATTTTTAGGAACCTATTATAGGATTGGTTAGTAATAGAGATGTCATAGTTATATCTCTCCAATATCTCCAATGCCTCATCTCCAACAACTGTGATATACTCAACACCAGTTTTTGCTCTCTGCTTTTGAATATACCTGATGCCATTATACTCTTTGATGTCCTCTCTTTTGATGCTCACCAAATCACAATAGGCAAGTCCTAGGTTTGCCTCCAAAATAGCAAAGTCAGCAACCCTCTGCAAAGATGGGGTGCTGTATGTTGTATTCCTAATTCTATCCAACTCCTCCATAGTGAGATACTCCACCTTTTTAGGTTTCTTCACAACCTTGATGGTGGCAAAGAGATTGTCATTAGGTATCCTATTGTTGTTTATACCATAGACTATGAATGACTTTACTATCACCCACAAGTTTGCAAAGGTGGAGTTTTGATATTTTGCCTTCATATCAGCAACTATCCTCTTCATATCAGAGTTAGTGATAAGTCTGCACTCCTTGTTCCCCAAGAACAGCACCACATACTTCATCATCCTCTCATACTTCTTATAGACATTAAGACATAAGTCCACACCAACCCTCCTACTGACTATTGCAGTAAAGTCCTCTTGTAGATTAGATAGTCTATAACTTGTGGTGATACCCTTATTATCAAGAGCCTCTTTGACTATGGCAGGGGTAATGGGCATACCCAGCATCTCCAACTTTCTAAATATCTCATAGGTCTTTACCCTCTCACTATCACAGTATTGCTTGATGTAATTATCTCTTTTACAAGAGATTGACCTCTTAAATTCTTCTGGGGATACCTTCATAGATAACCTTTTGAAACTCCTTTGACCATCTACTGTGATGACCATTTCAATGGGTGCAAGTCCATCTTTGGTAACTTTTGCCACCCTGCAACAGAATGAAATATTCCACATAACATATTAGGTGTTAAATAGTTATGGCATTTTCTGTGATCTAAAAAAGTGGTCTCATAATAGGTCTCAGAATGGGGGTAAAATCACCATCTTCCCCACCCCTTATTGACAATACCCAAAGTATTGGAATATGGGGTTTGTTATGAGGCAATGACTATGGGTAAAACATCATTAAATTAGTGTTTTACAGGTCATTGTGGCAAGTTTTTTTGTTTGGAAGACATCAATGTATAGAAACAAAAAAACCTCATAACAAAACTTGTTATAAGGTTTTCAAGGGTGGAAGAAGGGATTCGAACCCTCGACCTTCGGAACCACAATCCGTCACTCTAACCAGCTGAGCTACATCCACCATCTGATTCGTATCCGAATCGGTGGGCAAAGGTAATATCTTTTTTGTTTTCCACCAAATTTCTTGCGGTAATTTTGGCAGACCGATGCGTAAATTTGTCGCAACGTTCGATTTCTCGTATTAAATGGTGCGAATATGCAGATTTGTTCTATATTTGCACCCCGTTAGGTTGTTTTTAAGATTTTTTAATATCGTTTACAGATGAAAATTGTTGATTCTATCGATTTCCGTCCGAAATTTTTTTCGACGATACGCCACTACAACAAGGCCAAATTTTTGAAAGATGTCATGGCCGGCATCATAGTCGGCATTGTTGCCATTCCGCTGGCTATTGCATTCGGTATTGCGTCGGGTGTCGGACCCACCGAAGGTTTGGTTACGGCGATTATCGCAGGTCTGTTGATTTCGCTTTTCGGTGGCTCGAAGGTGCAAATCGGCGGTCCTACGGGCGCATTTATCGTTATTATCTACGGCATTATTCAGCAGCACGGCATTGGCGGGCTTGCCATTGCGACCATTATGGCGGGTATCATATTGGTATTGATGGGTGTGTTCCGTTTGGGCAGCGTCATCAAATTTATGCCGTATCCGATTATCGTCGGTTTCACGGGAGGTATTGCAATTACGATATTTTCGACGCAGATGAACGACCTGCTCGGTTTGGGCATCGAGAACGTACCTGCCAACTTCGTCGAGAAGTGGGTTTGCTACTTCCACAACATCGGCAATATCGATTGGTGGGCATTCGGTATGGGTGTGGCGAGCATATTGGTTATCGTCTTTACGCCCCGTCTGTCGCGACGTATCCCGGGGTCGTTGGTCGCAATCGTGGTTATGACGCTTGCGGGTTGGTTGCTCAAAACATACGCGGGCGTCGATTCGATACGCACCATCGGCGATTTGTACTCTCTGCCGTCGGGTCTGCCGGAGTTGCGCATGCCTTCGCTCGGCGACGAGCCGTTCTTTTCGACGGTGCAGTCGCTCCTGCCCGTGGCGTTTACTATCGCCATGTTGGGCGCGATTGAGTCGTTGCTGTCGGCGATGGTGGCAGACGGTGTCATAGGCGACCGCCACAACTCGAATACCGAACTTATCGGACAGGGTATAGCCAATATCGTGGTGCCGTTTTTCGGCGGTATTCCGGCTACGGGAGCCATTGCGCGTACCATGGCCAATATCAACAACGGTGGCCGTACTCCTGTTGCGGGCATAGTGCATACATTTGTGCTGTTGCTGGTGCTTTTGCTGCTCGGCGGATTGGTCGGCGCAATCCCGATGCCGTGTTTGGCAGGTGTGCTGATTATGGTGTCGTACAACATGAGCGGATGGCGCACGATTCGTTCAATCTGCCGACACTCCAAATCGAGCATCGCCGTACTCTTTACGACGCTGTTGCTGACCGTTATATTCGACCTTACAATCGCCATCGAGGTCGGATTGGTTATGGCAGTGGTGATATTTATGCGCCGAATCATGGAGAGTACCAACATCTCGGTCATCCGCGACGAGATGGAGGTGCATCACGACGGCGAGGCTGCCGACGAAAGGCTTGTGATACCTGCCGGTACGGAGGTTTACGAAATCGACGGTCCTTTCTTCTTCGGCATCGCCAACAAATTCGACGAAATGACGCGCGGCAAGGATACCATGCCGATTCGTATCGTGCGTATGCGCAAGGTATCGTTTATCGACTCCACAGGTCTGCACAACCTCGAAATTTTTATCCGTTCATCGCTCGACGAGGGTCGTATAGTTATCCTTTCGGGTGTAAATGCCAAAGTCTATAATTCGATAGAGCGTGCCGGCATCGTGCAGTTGGTCGGCAAGGAGAACGTACTCGACCATATCCACAAGGCGTTGCTGCGTGCCGACGAACTCTCGAAATCGCTCGGCTTGCAGTAGAGCGAGGCAGACATAATCGCAAACGAGCCGAAACATCGTTCGGCTCGTTTTATATTATCGTTATCTCTGTCGGTATCGGTGTGCCGTGCAGCGGACGAACCATTGCGAGGTCTCGGGTCGTATCGCCCGTTCCGAAATCGAAATCGTGGCAAAAGTGCATCGGTATCGCCGTCTCCATGAATCCGTGCGCTGCATAGAGTCGTCGCGAGGCAGCATCGCTCGGAATCAGTGCAGCGATGTCGTAGTCGCCCGTCTGTTCTATCAGTCCGACGGCCTTATCGACGAGTGCCGAAGCCAATCCGCGCCGACGATACTCGGCTTTGGTGGCAACGGCATAGATATATGCCACACGTCCTGTTCGGCTGTTCATCGGTATAATGTGCAACATCGCCACAACCTTGCCATCGGCCTCTTCGGTAAGGCACAATTCGGGGTTGTGATGGTGCATCAGAAAGTTATCCACAAACTCCCGCTCGTCGCCGAACACCTCCTGCCACAGCGCACGAATCTGTCGGGCGCGTTCGCTCAACCACAACGCCGAGTATTTGTGTAGCAGGATTGTCGGGCGATAGGACAGTTTCGAAAAGCGCAACCCCTCGATGCCCAAATCCTCCTCGCGGTTGATATATGTGTACTCGGACGATAGTTCCTGCGCAAACAGATTGTTTATCATCGCACCTGCTCCGTCGAACGAGGTATCGGCCTTTTCGACATGGGTACAGAAGGTGTCGCGGTTGAGCGGAGAGCCGTAGGTGAATGCTGCCGCTCTGTTGTCGGCATAGAGTACGCCTCCGCGCAATCCGAGAGCGTCGAAATTGGCAAAGGCACGTCGCATGGCGGCCTGCTCCTCGCGCTCGCTTGCCGAATTGTCGTCGTGCGCCTGCTGCCACAGCCGATTCAACGCCAAGCAATCCTCCATGTTATCGGATGTCAGTCGCTCGTAGCGATAGTCGTACAAGGCTTTGAAACGGTTGATATGGTTGCGCTTGGGCTTGTAGTGTGCGCCTTGCAGCGATGCCAAGTCGGCTGCCGTATAGATATAATCGCACAATGAACGCGGAGCCGAAAAGGCGAAGCAGTCGGGGAAAGCCTCCTCCATGCGTTCGCACCATTGCTGTCGGGTGATACCCACGATGCGCAGTGCGCAACCCCGTTGTGTCGCATCTTCGCGCAACCGTGCCACCACATCTTTGACATCGCCCTCTCCGATGGGTTGCATATAGCCCGTTTCACCGTTGCCGTAGATAAAGCGAACGAGCAGAAATCCGCCGTATTCGGCAATCTCGCTGTGATAGGTATCCTGCCAACAATATATGTTGGCAAACCCCATGTCGCAGTTACGGGTGCCGTCGGCAAAGGTATAGCGTTGCAGCAACTGCTTGTCGGTAATGCGTATATGCCTGAAATCCATAAACTATTCCGCCATGAAATTTTTGCTCTCCATTCGCGTATAGTATTGCTGAATGAAGGCCTTGACACGTCGTGCGAGTGTGTCGCTGTCGTCGGTTGCCGGCAACGGATACTCGCGTTTGAGGTCGTTGCGGTCGAAGATGCCCGTTACGTTGTGTTCATCGAAAAACAACATCTTGTCGCCCTCTATCGCCTCGAAGCAGTTGTCGTAACACAGCACGAACGGTTTGTCGTCCCTCTCGTTGAAGAGGTCGCGTCCGAATGCGAAATAGGGTTTGTCGTTGCCCGTCAGACCGAGCAGCGTAGGCATCAAATCGATTTGCGAAACAGGCTCCCGACAACATCCGCGCAATGTACCGTCGGGTGTATAGATGAAACCTATGACGTGGTGATTTTCGGGGAACAGCCGTGTGGTATCGGCGAACTTCTCGCTCGATACGTGGTCTGCCACGAATACGAAAACGGTACGGCGAAACCACTCCTCGTCGGCAAAACGACGGAAAAATCGACGAAAGGCGTTGTCGGTGTAGGCGACGCACTTGTGATTGCGCGTATGTCCGTTCGGCAACTTGTCGCGGTACGATTCGGGAATGGTGAAAGGGTGGTGCGATGTCAGCGTAAACATGGTGGCAAAGAACGGCTCGGGCAGTCGGTCGCCATCGCCCAGCACCTCGCCGACATATTGCATGAACGGCTCGTCCCAAATGCCCCAATAGTTGTCGAAATCGTCGGTGCCGTGAGCCTTTTCGTAATCCTCCCGACTGAAAAACTGCTCTATGCCGGCAGAACGTGCATAGGCATCGAATCCCATCGAGCCGGCAGTCGAGCCGCAGAAAAAGGCTGTCGAATACCCTTCATCCCGCATGATGCGGGGCAGTTTGCGCGTGTCGGCCAAAGCCTGAGGCATCAATATAAACGGCGTTTTGAACGAAGGAATCGACCCCAATACGGCTGGCAGAGCCTGTATGGAACGGGTGCCGTTGGCGAACATCTGCTCGAAGCAGTACCCTTGTTGCATGAGCGAATCCAAAAACGGCGTATAGCCCTTGATTTGTTCGTTTTCGTAGAGCGTAGGTGTCAGATGCGCCGAATGCTCCGCCGACATGCTCTCCATCACGAAAATCATTATATTGCGACCCTTCAATGCTCCAAACAGAGGCGAAGCATCGGCAGGAGCGGGATGATGCACGGGCGAATAGATACTGTCCAGCGTGTGGTCATCGAAATATCGCTCGTATTTGATATGGCTGCTCTTGCCCGCCGTGCGAATGATGCAGAAGGGGTTGGAGAGAATCATGTTCGCCTTGCCGCTGTCGGAGGCATAGCGGGTGGCATTGGCCATGGCAAGCGGTCGCGTCATGCGCGTACATCCTCCGCGAATGCCGGCTATCGACAACAGTATCGCCAATGTCAGTGCAACCGCTCCGCCCGCATAATATGCGATTTGGTTTGCAAAAAACGGTTCGGGTCGTGCTTTGCGTCTGCCTGCCCATGCCAATAGCGCAATCAAACCGATGCCGATGCAGAGCAACGGCAGGTTTTCGCCCAAGAATTTCAATACGAGTTGTGCCGAGTTGTCGTTGTCGGCAAACATCAACTCGTCGGAGGTAAACCGTTTCTGCGTGTAACGGAAATAGACCGCATCGGCAAGATTTATCGCAACGACGAGCAACGCATTGCCTACCGTATAGAGATAGTAGAGCATCGTCTGCCAGATTCTGCTCTCGCGCCAATGTACGGGTACAAGCGACAGAAACGCCAACAACAAGTTGGCATATACAATCGACACGGTATCGAAGCGCAATGCGCCGATGGCGAGCAATCGCCATTCGTCGATTGGAAGCGTGCCGATGATGGGGAAGTTATACAGCCAAAATACAAGTCGGCACAATGCCAATACCACGTACAAGACCGCTATGCGCCACAGCAGCAATGCGACATGACTTTTGGCAAATCGTCCGACTATCTCCCGAAAATTGTTCATTATGCTAATTTTTGCATGCTTTCAGCGACATGTCGAGCGACTTTATCTGATGCGTCAAAGCCCCTACCGATATGAAATCCACACCTGTCGCGGCATAATCGCGCAGAGTGTCGAGCGTAATGCCTCCGCTTGATTCTGTTTCGCACCGACCTGCCACCTTTTCGACCGCTTTGCGCGTTTGTTCCGGAGTGAAGTTGTCAAACATGATGCGGTCGGCTCCTCCTGCGGCAAACACCTCGTCGATATCCTCCAACGAGCGCACCTCGCACTCAATCGGGATATGCTTGCTGGTGGTCTTCAAGTAGGCTTTGGCTGCCTCGACTGCCTTGCGCACTCCGCCGGCGAAATCGATATGGTTGTCTTTGAGCAGAATCATGTCGAACAGACCCATTCTGTGATTCTCTCCGCCACCGATTTTTACCGCCATTTTGTCCAATACGCGCATACCGGGGGTGGTTTTGCGCGTGTCGAGTACCTTCGTGTGCAAATCCTTGATGCGGTCGGCATAGACAGCCGTCTGCGTAGCGACTCCGCTCATGCGCTGCATGATGTTGAGCAGTATGCGCTCCGCCTGCAACAGCGATTGCTCGCGACCTGTAACATAGAATGCCACATCGCCCGCTTTGACGCGGTCGCCGTCGTGCAGAATCTGCTCGAATTCGATTGTGTCGTCGAGCCGCTTCAAAATCATCTCGGCTATCTCGATGCCGGCAATCACTCCCTCCTGTTTGCACAGCAGTCTCATGCGGCCTCGCGCCTGTTGCGGGATGCAGCACAGCGACGTGTGGTCGCCATCGCCTATATCCTCTTTTATGGCGAGTTCAATCAATTCATCGACGTATGGCTTATACTCTGCTTTCATTGTCTCGTAACGTTTGTTAATTCTCTGTTCCGTCTTCTGAATCGCTCGGAGGAGTTATTCTGTCCCACGCGAATACGACGTGGTACTCCACACCTTTGAATGTCAGCCAAAACTCCATCTTTACGGTTTTGTTCGTAACGATGCCCTTTACAACGCTCATCTTGAAAGTCTCGTAAGGCACGCCTCCGATGGTCGGTACGACGTCCTTTTGGTCGATTACCCAATCGTACACCTCATTTGTCGCCTCTTCTTCGCGCTGCTGCATGGTGTATTCGAGATTCGGCAGACATATTTTCAGTCTCGGCATTCCGCTGACGAACTGGACGCCCTCCGAAAACTCGAAATTGAATCGTTGTTGGAACATATCGGGGCAATCGATTGTCGCTATGACGCCCTGTTCGCTGTACACCTCTTCGTGACTATCCGCGAGTTCTGTTTTGAGCGAGCCGGCGTAGGTGTGTGTCCAACTTGCCGAACTTTTTCCCGATTTCATGCACGATGCCGCGAGCGTGATTGCAAGTGCGGCGAATAAAAGTTTTTTCATAATATGGTTGTTTTTGTAATTAAATATCTATGCTTGCCTTTATTCCGAAACTCGTCGGTCTGCCACGTTGCACAAAGCGGTTGCCCATCGATTCGAAATAGAATATGTCGTATTTCGTTCCCAAAATGTTGCGTACCCGCAACGCTACTCCGTAACGTCCGCTTTTGAACGTTATGCTGCCGTTCAGAAGCGAGTAGAAGGGTTGCGACGCATCGTTCGCCTCATTCCACCATATTCTGCCGGCTCCGTTGTAATCGAGCCCGAAAATCATCCGCCAATCTGTAGTCAGTGCCACCGTATATGTCGCCTGTGCCGACAACGTATGCTCCGGTGCATAAGGCACACGTTTGCCGCGATAGTCGTTCAGCCCGCTGCGAAACCGCGTAAAGGCGGCATTGGTGTAGCCGTATGCCAACATCAACTCCAACGAGCGGTGCGGTCGGTATCTGAACGATGCCTCCGCTCCGACGCTGCGTGTACGGCCGGCATTGGTCATCATCCGTCCCGTCGTCTGCCCTTCGGGAAAGACGGTCAGTTGCTGGTCGAGACAGATGATGTAAAACAACGCAACATCCGCCTCGAATAGTGTGTCGTTGGTGGCGAAATGGCCTCCTGTCTCGAAATTCCAACTCCGCTCCGGCTTGTAGGCGACAACGTCGTCGAGGTTGCCCGGCGTAATCCATACACCCATCTCCTGCTTCAACCGCTGTTGCAACACTTCGGAGAACATCTGCGTATTGAATCCGCCCGCCTTGTAACCTTTGGCAGCCGAAAGATACAACATATTTCGCTTGTTTCCATCCAAATCGACCGAAATCGTCAATTTGGGCAACCACTCGACGAAAGTTTTTGTCAATACGCCCGTGTCGTCAATATAGACATGGGCAGTCGTAGGTGCAGCCCCGTTGCTCGGGAAAGCCGTGTATTTTGTATCGACATTGTTGCGATAGCGCATTTGTGCCGCTTCGTAATCTATGCGCAGCCCGAGCGAGAATCGCCATCGTCCTGTCTGTAAAGCCGATTCGTGGTATATGGCGGCACCTCCGTTGCGTGTCGTAAATAGGTCGCCGAGCAGAAAACTGTCGCCATCGTTGCCATCGGCATCTCCCCAACGATACTCCCCGTCGTATGGGCTGTTGGCATTGATGTTGTCGAGAATCAACTGTCGGATGCCGTCGCGCTTGAAGATAACGGGCGCGTTCATATATTGCGACTTGTAGAATCCGAAGACTCCGGCAGTCCATGTGTAGCGGTCGGACTTGGCCGAACGAAAGACCAACTCCTGCGTTATATCGTGTTGGCGTTTGTGCTGCGAGAGCGTGAAATAGGAGGCAGGCAAAAAATCCTGGTCCATTATCATCTTGTCGTCAAGATACTGATAACTCGTTATGCTCGACAACGTAACCTTCGGCATGTCGTATTTCACGGTCAGACCCTCGCTCACTCCCGCACGGCGATACGAGGCCTCGTCGTTGTAGTCTATGCGTCCCGTTGCGATTGAGGCATAAGGATAGCCGCCTTGCCGCACTGCCGAGAACGACAGTGTATTGTCGATGCTCAATGCTCCGTTGCGGTATTGGAATTTGGCGCGTGCGCTGCCGCTGTTCTCCTTGTCGCACAGCGAATCGTCGTACAGATTGCGGAAATAGCCGTCGCAATGCGCGAATTGTCCCGATACCGATACTCCGAACTTCTCCTCGATGCGGTGATATGTCGATGCACTCACGCGGTACGCATTGCGCGAGCCGTATTCGGCACGCAGTCGTGTTCCCTGATAGGTCATCGGCGAAGCAGTGTAGATATTTATCACTCCGCACATCGTATTGCGTCCGTAGAGCGTCGATTGCGCACCGCGCATAATCTCTACGCGCTCTATGTCCGCCAAATCGATGTCGTACATATTTTTGTCCGCAACAGGCACGTTGTCGATGTTTAGCCCCACCACAGGCTGCTCGATACGGGTGCCGAGTCCGCGCACATATATCGACGAGGTCATGCGCGAGCCGTAATCGGGTGCAAAAAAATTGGGGGCGAAGCGTGCCGCATCTTTCAGCGCATTCACTCCTCCCGTCTCTATCGTATTGCTCGTCAGTACCGATGCCGATACCGCTTCGCGTTTGAGCGACAGCCCCTGTTTGATGGCGGTAATCTGTACCCTGTCCATCTCCACTAACGTATCGGGCATGAGCAGCGTCGGGTAGTCGTTGCCTTCCGATGCTCCATTCGGCTTGCCGTATGCACTCGGCGATAATAATGCCGACAATAAAAATATGTGAAAAATTCTCTTTTTCAATGCTTATGCCAATCTCGGTACAAAGTAAACCTTTGTTGCCGAAATTTGCAATCATCATTTGTTATGATACGCGATGCTGTGTCGTCGAGAAAATAGGTGTGCGCGAAGCGGTTGCCGATTGGAAGACGGCAGTCCGTTCTTATCTGCCGGCTATATCTCCGCCAAACCGTGTGTTACGGCATAGATGGTCAGTGCCGAAGCCGAGCGCATGCCCAATTTGGAGGTGATGTTGCGCCGATGGGTGATGACGGTGTTGATGGAGATTTTCAGTACATCGGCTATCTCCTTGTTGAGCAGACCCTTGACGACGAGCCGCAACACTTCGCATTCCCGTTCGGAAAGCGGGGTGGTATGTTCGGGTCGCTCAATGTTGGGCGCAGGATAACCGCCGCGATGCGCCCCTTGGTGCATGCGAAGTATGGCGCGTACCAACTCATCCTCGCTTTGTGAGATGTTCAGTATGTGCATGTCCGCAGGCAGCATCGTCTGCTCCGAAGTCGATAGAATTATTGTTTTGTGGCGATGCTCCCGAAAGAAACGGCTTCGTTCGGCATAGGCCTGTGTCGCTACGAAATAGTGGAAATATGCAGCCTCGTCCCCGTTTGCACACAAAGAGTCGGCATTCTCGAACAGGCACACCTCCGCCATCGGAATTATGCGTTCCAATATGGTCTTCAACCCGATATTCATCAGCAAGTTGCTGCCTATGATGGCGATTTTCGGCTTCATGGTCGCAAAGATACGAAAAAGCGGATAAAGCCCAAAGGTTTATCCGCTTTTTGACATTGCGAGCCGTCGATACCTAATCCCTGCGTTTCTTGGCAGCCTTGGCATTGTCGCGCTCCTCTGCCATTTGGTCGGTCAGCATCCGCATTATGCCCAAATCGATGGTGTCGGTATCGATGTCGATGTCGAGCGTATAGGTCTCGTAGCCGGCAGCCTCAATCGAGAGTTGGTATTCGCCAAACGGAATAATCATCTCAAAGCCGTTCTCGCCGACAACACGTTGGAATTTGTTGCTCTTGTTGCCCACCTCGGTCAGCGTTACGAGTGCGCCTATGACGGGATTCGTTGTTTTTTTGGTTACGGGAACGCCCGAAAGAGTGCAAGACGGTGCTGCCCACAGCGTTGCGGCAGCCATCAGCGCGATGCACGACAAAATCAGTTTTTTCATAGCAGTAAAAGGTTTGTCAAAGTTAATCATTTCTGTAATAATAGAGCCTGTTCCGGACGAAAAGTTAAATCGCATTTTTGGATTTCACCGAAAAATAGGTATCTTTGAAGTGGAAAATACAACAACTTAAATAGCCTTGATTATGAAACGAACATTTGTTCTTAAAATTGCGCTGTGTGCCGTTGCGGTACTCGGCGTGTCGGAGTTCGCCATGGCGCAACTCGACAAAAAACATGTCATTCAGTTCTTTGCCCACCGAGGCAGCCGTTTCGAGTACCCTGACAACGAAAACACCATGTATGCTTTCCGCGAGAGTTACAAAGACGGTGCGCGCGGCTTCGAAACCGATGTCCGCATGACCAAGGACGGCGACCTTATTTTGAGCCACGACGAATCGCTCTACCGTACCTGCGGTGTGGATGTACAGACCGAAGACCTGACAACCAAAGAGTGCAAGAAAATCTTGACAAAGGGTGGTCAGCCGTTGGCTCTGTGTCAGGAGTTCGTCGATTTCTTGGCCGACAAGGAGGGGATGTATGTCGAATTCGAAATCAAAACCGTCAAAGGCCTCTATACGCAGGCGATGCTCGATGTTTTGTGCGACAAACTCTACAAAATGGCGATGGCAAAGAAACCGGCTTCGTCCGAATATCTCTTTACCTCGTTCGACAAGCGCGCTCTTTCGACGATGAAACGTCTGCATCCAGATGCTATTCTGATGATGCTCAAAGACAAACCTTGCTCGCCGGAGGTGCTTATGGAGGCCTACGACATGGGTATCAAACGTGTCGGTTGCCGTATGGACGGAACGACCCGCAAGACCATCAAACTCGGTCATAAACTCGGCATGATTGTTTCGCTGTGGCCGGGTAGCACGAAGGAGGATTTCTTCCTCGGAGCCGCTCTCGGCAGCGATGCCATGTGCTGCGACCGTTTCAGCGAGGTCAGCCGTTGGGCAAAGGAGAACCTGCCGTTTATCAAAATCAAAGGCGTTGCCGAGCCTCAAAGATAGCGCGATACGGGCAACGACATCCGGACAAGTCGGCGGAGCGTGCAGTTCCGCCGACTTTTTTTTGTCGGATTGGCGCGGTTAAATTTTGGCGAATCGTTGTTCGATTTTCGCCCAATCGATTTTGTCCCAATGCGACGCTACGGCATCGGCACGTGCATTGCGATAGTCGATGTAATAGGCGTGTTCCCAAACATCGATGCAGAGCAGCGGCGAGAGAGCGTGGCGCAACGGATTGCCGGCATTCGGAGCCTCGATAATCTCCAATTTGCCCGACTGATTGCGCACGAGCCATACCCAGCCCGAGCCGAACAACGCCGTACAGTGGTGCAACATCCGTCCGCGCAGGGCATCGAATGAGCCGAACGCCTTGTCAATCGCAGCCGCCAAAGCACCTTCGGGATATGCCTTCGGCGTTGCAGAGAAGGCATCGAAATAGAAATTGTGGTTCCACAACTGCGCCGCATTGTTGAGTATCGCACCGTCGGCCGTGCGGATGATCTCCTCGATGGAGCGCGTGGCAAACGGAGTGTCGGCCACCAATTCGTTCAGTTTGGCCGCGTATGTCGCCGTATGCTTGCCGTGATGATAGCGGAGCGTCTCCTCGGATATCGAGGGTGCGAGTGCCGATGCGTCGTAAGGCAACGCCTTTGCCGCAAATTTTTGTCCTGTTGTGTCCATAGTCGCAAATGTTTTGGTTGGTATGGCTTCGATAGTGCAAATTCCGCACCAAATTTTTTGACGGATACGAGGGAAATATGATGCAACTCCTACAAAAGAATTCGACCATACCGGATGCCGCTATGGAAAGCCGGAGTTGATGATATGCTGTGAGTGATGACTGCGGGTCTGTTGCTGTGAGAATTAGTT